>JAHDYP010000011.1:0-58920 GCA_023383055.1 Verrucomicrobiota bacterium
CGGGCACCACACTCGCCGCCAACGCGGTTCCGAACACGGCGGCAACGGATTTCTCCGCCGTCATCGTCAGGTCGAGTTCGGGATCGATCCCGGACGCATCGCCGGACCAGCGAAGGAAGGTCCAGCCATCCGACGCGGTTGCGGTCAACCGCACCACGGCGTTGCTCAGATACAAGCCGCCGGTGGGAGTTGGTGTGACGGCCCCGCCCCCGGTTGTGCCGGCCGTCAGGCGATAAAGCGGCACCACGGACACGCTCACGGGGTCACTCTCCGCGTAAGCCGTGAAGTCGTCGTTAAACGCCACGGCCCGCACGACGACCGAATGGTCGACCGCGATGGGTCCGGCATACGGCGTGGCGAAGACCGGGCTGGAACCGTCGAGCGTGTAGTAGAGGCGGGCATTGGAGAAACTCGATTCGAACGTCACCGAGATCGAGTTGGTGGCCGGCAGCTCATGTCGGTTATCGGTTCGGAATCGCCCGTTCACCAGGACCGCCGGCGAGCCCATCGGGAGCTCGAGATGCGAATGCTTGATCACCCAAAAATCTGTCGAGCCGAAACCCGGGGATGTCTTGTTGCCCGACGTTCCCGAAGCGGACGACCCGGCCAGCAGCAAGCCGCCGTCGGCCAGTGGTCGGACCCGGCGGAGGGTGTCGTTCTCGGCACCGCCGAAGGACAGGTCCCATAGTAGGTTGAGTTGAGCGTCCAAGCCGACCAGCCAGCCATCGGTGGCGCCGTAGTGCGGCGCGGTTCGATCGCGGCCCACCGCGGAAGCGCTGTCGCCGGCCGCGACGAACCCGCCCTGGTTCAAGCGGATGAAGCCGTAGTGGTTGTCTTGTGCGTTGCCGCCGTAGTAACGGTCGGCCAGGATCTCGCCGCGATCGTCCACCCACAACAGGCGCCAATCCATATCGCCGCTGTAGCTTTGCCCGGCGATGACGTGGCCCGCGCCCGGCACGCGCGCCACCTCGCTGACCAGGTGCGATTCGCCGTAAAGGCGTTCGGCGATTCCGGTTCCGAAGAACGAGATGCGCGCTGCCCAGGTGGCGTAATTGGCGGAACCGGAATTCACATGGCCGAAAACCCGGTAGTCCAAGGCGGTTTCCGCGAGTGCCTGGCAGACGCCCGCCGGATTGGCCACGACGTTCCACTCCAGGTTCCCGACGGCATCGAGCTTCAGCACGCCGCCCGCATCGGTTCCGACGAGCAGGCCGCCGTCGCTGGTCTCGATCACCGACCGCGCCGCTTCATCGCCCGTGCCGCCGTAGAGCCGATCCCACAACCGGTTGCCCTGTTCGTCCAGCCGGATAACCCAGAGATCGGTGCCGCCGTAGCCCGGCGCGGTCTTATTGCCGCCGAGCCCGTAACTGGAGTATCCCACCACGACCATCCCGCCGTCGCTCAGCACCACCGCGGCGTTGGCCTGGTCGTCGTCGACTCCGCCGAATGTCTGTTCCCATTCCTTCGCCCCCTCTCGGTCGAGCTTCAATACCCAGCAATCCCGGTTGCCGATGCCCGCGGTGCCGGGGGCGGTCCAGTTGGGCGATGTTTTATTGCCGCTGATACCCGAGCGGGAAGCGCCGACGACCACGACGCCGCCATCGGGCGTGAGTTGGGCGTCCGTCACGTAATCCTCGCCCGTGCCGCCGTAGGTCCGTTCCCATTCCTTCCGAACGTGCAGTTCGAGTGGCGTCGTGTTGGTGAAAATGGCGGTATAGAAGTTGGTCAACCCCACCGTCACCACGCGCACCGGGTTGGTGTCGCCATCATTCCACCGCAGAAACCGGTAATACCGGTCCGGGGTCGCCGACAACGTGATGGATTCGCCCTGAAGATACTCCCGCCTGACCGGCGAGTAACTCACCTCACCCCGTCCGCGCCGGGTCACTTGCAGCTCCGTTCCCTCACGAATCGTGAGGAACTGCCGCGCGGGCACGTCCTGAAAGACCGACACCTTTCCCGACGGCCATTCGATTCGCAACTCCGTCGCATGCGTCGCGTCGCCCAAACCGAAGTGGGCTTCCATGGGAGCGGTGGTGGCCTCGCCTCCGTCGCTGCCGCACCGGATTTCGCGCAGCTGCCAGACTTCATGGCCCCGGATGATTGACCGCAGGCGGACCTTGGCGCCAATGGCATCGCGCCAGGCGTCCGATGGCGTCCGAGTCAGGCAGCGTGCGAGCAGCCAGGCATTGCCGTTGCCGCGGTTGGTGAAGAGCCGGTTGGTGAGGGTTGGCCCGCCCAATGTGAGGAGATCCAGGTCGCCGTCGCGGTCGTAGTCCACCCAGATGGCGCCGGCCAGATGGCGGCCCTGGGATACCTCGCCTCCCGACACCCGTGCGAAATCTCCGTTTCCCTGATTGGCATAGAGCTCGTGAGACCGGTCCGGACCGCCGATCAACAGATCCAAATCGCCATCGTTGTCATAATCGCCCCATGTCGCCCGGACAAAGCCGGACTGCGCCAACGCGGTGAACGCGGTTTCGGTGCGAATGAATCCGCCGCCCGGAATCCCGCGGTAGAAGAGATCGTTGCCGTTCCGCGGAAGGAACACGTCCAGCAGTCCATCGTTGTCGCTGTCGCCCCATGCGCCGCTATAGAAGTCTCCTATTTCGGTCTGCCAGGGTTCACCCGGCAGACTCACGAATGTTCCGTCATGCTGATTGCGATAGAGCCGGCTGGGCAAAACCCGGCTGCCTACAAACAAGTCGCTCCAGCCATCGCCGTCGTAGTCCACCCAGACGGCCGCTCCCGAATTGTTTTGGTCAGAAATTGGCGGTCGGGTGTCCTGCCAGAACTCCGTGCCCGCCAGGTTGCGCAGGAGAAAGTCGCCTCCAAGCAATTCGTTGGCGATATAGACGTCGAGCCAACCGTCGCGATCGTAATCGGCCCAGGCTGCCGCGACCTGATGCCCGATCAGACTGTCAAACGGCGGGACCGAGGCCGGGATCAAGCTTCCTCCATCATTACGGAACAGGAATGGTGGTTGCCCCCACTGATAGCTATTCACGAAGAGATCCAGGTCCCCGTCGTTATCGAAGTCCACCCACCGGACGCTTGTGGTAAGGACGGTCACCAAAGCCGGACTCGAATCGACCGGCGAAAGGGTGCCGTCGCCGTTGTTTTTGAAGAGGAGCGTGCTCCCGCCGCTCTCGCGGCTCACGTAAAGATCCAGGTAACCGTCCCCGTCGTAGTCGCCCCACGCCGCCCCGTAACAATTGCCCTCGAACCGCATCACCTCCTGCAACACCGCCGTCTCCACCACCACGCGCGCCGTGCGGCTGGTCACCGTGCCAAAAGAGTTGGAAACAATCACGTCATAGAAACCGGCCATGTTCGGTTGAAAATCGGTCAGCTGCAGAACCGGATGCGTGGCACCCGTCAGGTTCGCTCCGCCGAAGCGCCACTGGTAATAAAGCGGGTTGTTGCCATCGACCGTCACGGTGAGCTCCAAGTCGCCCCCTAGCAGGGCGCCGCTGGACAAGGGTTCCTGCGCGATACGCGGCAGCAGAAGATTCTGGATGTCGGGCGCAATAGCGGCGCTTGGGATCAAGATCACACCCCCATTTCGGGCGTTCAGGCTTGAGATGCCCCAGGTGCTGCCCGCAAACAGCTCCAGCGCCGACAGATCGATGACACTACCCGTCCCATCCGCGAGCACGGTTGTCCCCCGCGGATAACCCAGGCCGCCCGCGTAGGACCCGTACAGAAAGTTCAACGTCGGGCAGGCAATGGTGCCGCCAGTCAGAGCCTCCAGATAGAGACCTCCGCGGTCTTGGTTCGGGCCCTCTATCACCTTCAAACTCGGGAACTCCAGCTTGCTGCCGTTCCCCTCCGCCCGAAACACCACGTGTCCATCGCTGCGCTCGTCCATGAAGCGGTAGTGCGTCAGCGATGGAAACCTGAGGGTAAGGCCGTCGGAGACTTGGAACGACACCGCTCCCGCTTCGGCAAGGTTGGGGACCGATACCTGCCCGTCGTTTGAAATGGCGATGCTCGAACCAGGGCTATCCTGACCTTGGATGGTCCTCAGGACCGGCAGATCGATGAGGCTGCCGGTTCCCGCCGCCGAGAACCGCACTCCCCGCGCGTAACCGATGCCGCCCCATTGGGAGCCTAAGAGTTCCTCGAGGACTGGAAATTCGATCCGGCCCCCAGCCAGGGCTTCCACATAGAGATATCCGCGGTCCTGGTTGGGCCCCTCCAACACCGTTAAACTCGGGAACTCCAGCTTACTGCCGTTGCCCTCCGCCCGAAACACGATGTGACCATCGCTTCGGTCGACCCTATAGCGGTATTGCGTGAGCGACGGAAACCTGAGGGTAAGTCCGTCACGGGCCTCGAACGACACCGCCCCCGCTTCCGCCAGGATCGGCACCAGCACTTGTCCGCTATCCGCAACCGAGATCTTCGAGGAGGGGTTGTCGAGCCCCTCGAATCGAGTCAAGGCCGACAGGTCGATGATGCTGCCAGCGCCGCTGGCCGAGAACTGAACACCCCGTGAGTGTCCTCCGCCGCCCCATCGCGAACCCATGACCTCCTTAAGGGCTGGCAGGGACACCACACCCCCGTTCGCGGCCTGAACCGACATCAACTCGTGGTCGTTGGCGGGTCCCCAGATCTTGAGCAAGTTGGGACAATGAATGCGGCTACCCGCGCCTCGAGCTTCCCACGTTGAGGTGGCGGTTGCGTAGTTGGTCAGCCCGATCAACTCGATTCGGCCGCCGGCCGACGCCACCAACGAAACCGTTTCCGCCGTGATCGCGCCCTGGGCCTCGAACGAACCTTGCGCGTCGTTGACGGTCAGGGAACTGCCGCCCGACAGTGCCAGCGACCCCGAAACCGCAGCGGGTCCCTTGAAAGCATACGCACCTTCCAACACCATTGAGCGCTCGCAGAATAACTGGCTCAGGTTGCCTCCGGCACTGTTGGTCACGGTGGGGGAACCGCCGGGAATCCAGATGGCATCGTCTTCGGCGGGCAGCGCCCCCTCGCTCCAGTTTACCGGATCTGCCCAATCGCCGCCGCTGCCGCCCCCCACCCATTGTTTGGTAAACACAAACACGCGCGCCTCACGGCTGGTCGCACTGCCTTCCGAATTCGTGATGACGACCGAATAGAGGCCGTTCTGGTTTGGCTGCGCATCCGTGAGCAGGAGGCTCGCCGAGGTCGCTCCCGCCAGGGGAGTGTTGGGGTTAAGAAACCACTGGTAGGCGAGTGGCGCGGTCCCGGAGGCGGTTACGGTCAAGGTGACACTGGACCCTGCCGCGACGACTCGGTCCTCAGGTTCGACCACGATCAGAGGTGGCGCGGCCAGGACCGCGCTGGGCCATCCCAGCAGGCACGCGCAGGTGAACCACACACACCAACGCCAACCGCCGCGACGGGAGTTCAAGGGCATGACCGGCGTTACATCCACAACCATAACTCGTGATGGGACGCGGGCGCATCATTAGCCGGTTGGTGGCCAACGCCGTCGACCCATCATCGGAGCTTGCGGCAGTAGCTATCACGGAGTGGGGTTCGAGGGCAATCCGATTGTGTTCGGGCGCGATCGGGAATTGGCCGTTCCATGGAGCTGGAACTATCGCTGCGCCTCAGAAGCTGAATCTGACCCGCAGTTGCGCGGTGCGTTGCCGGGGCCATTCCGGGTGGGGCGTCAGGGGGTTGATGCGGTAATCGTGATCCGTGAGGTTCAGGAAACCGAGAATCACTTCGCCGCGGCGTTGGGCGAAGCGATGGCCCAGATAAAAGTCGAGTTGGGGAAAAGCGTCGTCCTCGAGCGCGGGATCGGAGTTATGCTGAGCGATCCAGGCGGCCTCGAACCGGGCGAAGAAACCGGCGGGCGGGCTGAATTGCAGGGAGAACCGGCCTTCGTGGAGGTGAGCGGATTCATGGGAAGTGGCGCGGATGCCGGAGATTCCGGCCAGCTCCGGCCGATCCAGGTCGAGCGACGAATGGGTGTAGCGATAGGTGGCACCGGCGAACCAGCCGCCGCCGAGCACTTGGTGCAGGCCCAGGCGCCCGTAGGTTTCCTGGTAGTCGAACCGCTCAAGGAAAGCGCCAGTGCTGGCGGGTTCGGGGGGGATGGCGGCCACGCCTTCGAGCAGTCCGTAGAGACGCTCGCCGGACTCGGCAAGCCAGCCACCTTCGAGGGTGCCGTAGGTACGTTGCCCGAGCCGCAGATCGAGGGCGCCGGCGGCGACCTGGTGGAGGGCGGCCTCGGTGGAACCGATCACGGAATCAGAAGCGAAGGTGCGATAGGTTTGGCCGAACCCGGCCAGTTGCGTCGGCTCGAGTCGGAAGCTCTGGCCATAGACAATCTCGCCGAGCGATTCGGCGTAGATCCCGCGCACGGTCACCGTGGGATTCGGGCTCCAGACCAGGGCGCCCTTGGGTAGCCAGGCGGAGGTCGAGGCTTCACCCTCGAGCAAAGGGGGACGTCGGAAGTTGATCGGGTAGACGGCGTGTTCGTAGGCGATGCCACCTTGCAGCGACAGGGCGGTCCCGGGTCGCCACGTATGATAGTAATAGACGGCGGTGTGCCGGACGGGTTCGTCCACGCGGGTCGGATAGGCCGGTTCGAGCAGGCCGGTACTGTTCCAGGCCGGGTCATTCAAGACCAGATCGTCCCGGGCTTCGACGTCTCCGGCGAGGAACCGGCCACCGAGAATGTCGGTGTGATGTTCGCGTTGCCAGGCTTGCTGGAGTTCGAGGCCGTAAGCTTCGAATTGGCTGGCGTAGTCATGATCGAACGCGGGCCAGCCGGCGGCCGGGGTGCCGCCGGGCAGCTCGAATACCGCCGGCAACGACCGGTCGGGGTCCGTGATCTCGCGGTCGTCGACCAAACGTCCGGCCAAGTACAAGGTCCGCATTCCGGGGTTCCATTGGTGTTGCCCGCCGACCAGGAGGATCGGCTTTTGGGAATCGCGGAAGGTGTAGCCCGGCATGCCCTGCTTGGGGTCGTAATACTGGAAGTTGTCACCGGACTCGTAGTCCTGGTACTTGACGAGCAGGAGAACCGAGTCGTCGGGGGTGAGCTGCTGTTGAATGCGTGAATACCATTCGATGCGGGAGACCCAGTCGTTGTCGAACACGCCTTGGCGGTAACCGTAATCGAGGTCCAGGGCGTAGCTGGTGCCGCCGAACGCACCGAACTGACTGGCCAATGCCCGGAATTCGCCGGTGCCCAGGAGCTCGAGCGTGCTGTTCAGCCCGAAGCCATCGCGCTCGAACAGACGGGTGTACTCCAGCTGCGAGAGATTCTGCGAAAGCGGCACCGCCCCAACCGGAGCCAGCAACGACGCCATCAGATGCTCGCTCAACCATAACGTGTCGTACCGCAAATTGAACCGCGTCGGATCGCGCAGCGCCTCGTAACTGGCCGCCAGATTCAAATGCGCCGAGGCGTTCGCGTAATCGTCCGCCACTGCCCGGGCGGATTCCTGCAACGCCGTGTCCCACATGCCCGCGTCCGCGTAGACCCGCGCCAGATTGGCGCCGCGCACCGCGCGATCCTGGTCCAGGAGCAGGCGGGAGCGATAGAGCTGGCGGTTGTCGTTGCGACGAGTCGATTCGCGCAGGTTGCGCAGCGCTTCCGTGGTCCGATTTTGCCCTTGATCGATCAGCGCGGCGTAAAACCACGGCGTGGGATCGCCCGGGTCCAGTTCCCGGGCCCGTTCGAGTTCTCGCCGCGCCAATTCGGATTGGCCGGCCTCGGCGAAGCCCTTGGCCAGGTAACTGCGCAAGACCGACCGTTGGGGTTCGACCGTGGCCGCCACCTGCAAATCCGCCAGACCCTCGAGCAACTCGCCGCGGCGAATGCGGCAAAGCCCCCGCCCCAACCAGCCGTTGGCCAGGGCCCCATCTTGCGCGATCGCGCGCTCGAACCAGTTCAAAGCCTCGCGAGTCCGACCCTGCGCCGCCTGGAGAAAACCGCGCAAGGCCAGCGCCTGGGCGTTCCGCGGGCTCAACCGCATTCCTTCCGCCAAAGCCGTTTCCGCCTGCTGCACCCGCCCATGGCTGAACTCGAGCTCGGCCAATCGCACCCAGCCAAAGCCGAACTCAGGCGACACTCGGGTCGCCTCGAGGGCCGCGGCGCGTGCCCCATCCAAATCTCCCACCGCTTGTCGCGCGTATGACTCCGCGAGCCATTCGGCCGCATGAGCTGGCGGACGCGTGGACCCGACCTCCCGCAGGCGCACCAGATCGATCATGCGCCGCAAGGCTGCGGCGATGAAACCGGTCGAGGTCGCCCCGGCGGCATCCCCGACCGCCACTTCAGCCAGGAGACGCTCGGCTTCGGCCACGCCGCCCACCGCCAGGAGGACCGCCGCCTGGAAAACTCTGGCCGCCTCACTTTCGCATGGGCTGGCGTCGGCCGGTTGGGTGGGCCACAAAGCGATTGCGGCCTGCAAATCGCCCGCCCGATACGCCTCGAGTACCGCCCGCAAGCGCTCGACGTCCTCCTCGGACCATGGCAGTTCATCCGGATCCACGATCGCCGGATAATACAGACACCATTGGACCGCCAACACCAGGTCGAGCATCGCCGTCCGCCGGGGCGGTTTGCCCGGCTCGGCGACCGCCGCTTCGCCGCTCCCCAGCTCGAGCGTTCCCCACTCGTTGCTCAGGGAAAGTTCGCCCTCGAGCAAGACCATCGCACTGCCCGTTTCAACGTCTTCCCGCACCGTGAACTCCGTCCCCCGGACCACGGCCGACACCGTCCCCGTCCGGATCTCGAACAATTCGGGCTGGTCCCGATGAAAGAAATGGAGTGCGCCGCGAAGCAGGTTGAGGGCGAGACGCCCCGGGCGTGGCGCCTCCGGAATGCGCAGGACGGTCAATTCTCCGACTCGCAGGGTGGTCTGGTTGGCGAGCCGGAGCAGCGCGCGGCTCCGTTCCGCCGTTCGAATCTGATCGCCCGGATAGAGCGTTTGCGCCGCGGAAGCCGAATCCCAGGTTGCGGCTCCGGCCCGCAATACCTCGACGCTGTTCTCGATCTCGAGCAGGACGAAGCTCCCGGGCACGGGGGTGGGTTGCGCGGCAGTGCTCAGCGCCCAGGCCAGCAACAACCCGGAAAACGCCAGGCGCGCACTCCACTGACGCCACGGACAATGTCGTCCCAAGGGAAACACAAAAAAGGAATGGCGAGTCCGTATCACAATCGTCCGGCCGGATCAAGCAACCCGTTCTTCACGCTTTTGATGACCGTCTTTTTGAATGTCGCCTGCATCCTCGCCGAGCCTTGCCAGCGGTTGCGGGTTAGCACTAGGGTGCGTTCATGAGACCGACTGCGAAGTATCTTGCCAGTCTGTGGGTGACGACCGTCACACTGGTTGGCCAGCCGTACGTGTTGGAGCTTGCGACTTCGGTGTATGCGGTCGTTCCGGATGCGCTGGCGTTGTCGTTCGGGGCCGACGGCGCGCTGTACGTGGGACGGGATGCCAGTGGATCGGGCGGTGGCACCGGGGACGCCGTGAAGATTCATCGGGTGGAGCGGGGCGGGGTACCGGTCGAGGAATACGGTGCAACGGCGGTGACGGATCCGGATGCGGTGGCGTACGATGCGGAGGGGAGAGCGTCAGGGGTGGCGGGGGCGGTGTTGGTGGCCGGCCACGAGTTAAACAGTGTATCCGGGAAGATTGTGTTGGTGCGCCCGGACCAAACGCTGAGCACGCTCTACGGTCCGACCGGGTTCACGTTCAATCCGAACGTGTTTGAGTATGACCTGGAGGGGCGATTGTTATTCTCGGAGTGAATTCAACAGTGACTTGATCTGGCGCATCTCGTTTCGTCCGCAGCTCTGGTCTGCGCCAGTGGACGACGGTCTCGAGCTCAGCTGGTTGTCACAAGGCGACTCTACCTATCAGCTTGAGTCCACGACGGAGTTGGCCGGCGCGGTGTGGACCCCTGAGGGCGAAGTGTTGGATGGCACCGGTGGAGAGCTGACCTTGACGGTCGTTCCCGGAACGGAACCGCGAAAATTCTATCGACTGCGGATGGAGGCGAAGTGAGCAATAGGGTCAGTCCGAGAATTGAAGAATCAACTCGAATAACCGGCGGATCGGTGTGGGAGATCTTCAATTCCCGGACCCTTGGCTGGCTCGACATGGTTTGCCGCTTTATCGCGGGTGGCGCAGTCGGAAGAACTGTTGGCGGGCGGCGGTGTTGACGGTGACTACCGTTTGGTCGCCGTCGATTTGGGGTGTTTCGGGCACGGGGGTCCAGGCGGCGCTCGATGACGGTTCAACGGCGGCTTCGAGCACATACCCGATCGCGCTGGCGGGCCAGGCGAGGGTCACATTCTGCCCGGTGGAGCGGGTCACGGTGAGTGTTGGCGGAAGCGTCACCGTGGCGGGACCCACGGTCCAGATCGAGAAGTCGACCGGATCGAGGGTGGTGAGGGTATGGGCCTCGGGGTCATGGAGACACGGGACCTCGGATAGACCGGTCTCGGTTTGGCGATAGAGATTGAGCGGTGTCCCCGGCAAGCCGGGAGCGAGCCGAACCGGGTCGTATTGGACCCGCACCTGCAGAGGGGGAATGGCGGTGCCCGAGTAGAACTTGTCTTCCAGAATGAGCCAATGCTCGCCATAAGGGGCGGGGTCGGGGGCGAACGGCGCCGGTGCGGCGATCCTTTGTAAAGCGATGACGGGACGGGAGGTCAGGGGAGTCGCGGATCGGAAAGCGACGCCGGTATCGCCTGCGGTTTGCCAGGAAGTGGCGGTCAGATCGAGGCGTTGCAGCGTGGGCGCCGCTGACTGCGGGGCGTCAGTGATGATGAAATCGTGCGCGGCGAAGCCGACGAGATGTCCGGCCTCGGTGCGTGTCAGGGCATCCAGTGGTTGGGACAGGCCCTGAAGGACGAGGGTGGCGGTGGTGCTGTTGAATCGCCATAGGCGTCCGAGGCCGCCGCCGGTGAACTGGCCGGGTGTGCGTTGGGCGGCATAGACGCCGTCGGCTCCGGCGGCGATGGCGGAGAAGTGTTCGTCGGTTCTTGGGGTGATGCCGGTGAGGGGTTGCCAGGAGGTGCCGGAGCGGCGCCAGGCGAGGCCGTTTTGGCCCACGGCATAGGTGTCGGACGCGGAACCGGTGATGGCGGTGATGACGCCATTGCCGGGGGTGGTTTCGGGGTTCCAGGTGGTGCCGTTGTAGTGGAGCACTTTGCCGTCGATGGTGCCTACGAAGAGTTCGTTGTCTGTCCGACCCCAGAGGGCGTTAAGGAGGCTCTCGGGTTGGTCCATGGGCAGTGTGTAGAGGGTTTCCCAAGCCGTGGTGTCGTCTTTCCAGACCTGGACGCGGGCCTGACCCGCGGCATGCAGCCGGCCTGTGGGCGAACGCCAGAAAGTCAGAGTCCCATCCGCGCCGGGCAGGGCGTGCCATTGTTGGCCGTCCCAGCGGTGCACGCCGCGGTGCCAATCCATCCAGTTTTCCCACGCCACGATGACATCGCGGGGGCCGGTGCCGGAAGCGGCCCTGACCCACATGGGCGGGGTCGCGCCGGGGGGCAGGGTGGGGAACGGCTGGGCCAGACCGTGAGCGATATACCAGAGGGGCCAGCGACCGGGACCATCATGGGCGAACCCGAAGGCGATGAGCTCCGTGGTGCCGCAGGAGATGACGCCGGCAGGAATGAAATCCAAGTCCGCTTGTCCGCCTACGGTCAGCGCGGAGAGCGAGCCGGCGCCCTGGGCGTTAAGGAGATACTCGTGCGCCACCCCTGCCGGGCCGACTCCGTAGAGTCGGTCGCCGACGCCGGTGCCGGCCAGCCATTGTCGGCGAATCTGGGTGCGGAACTCGGTGCGGACGGCCGGGTTGACGCCATCGTAGCGAAAGACGGAATTTTCGTTCATGAGGTAGACCTCGGTTGGCGAACGGCCCCAGAGGGCGGAGAAACCGATGCCGAACGGTTCGCTGGCGCCGACGGGGAGTTCCGCCCACGAGCCATCGGTGTTGCGACGGTAGAATTGAGTCCAATTGCCGGCGGCGAACACATGGTCGGCGTCGAATGCCCAGAGCCGGCTGATGATGTTGAAGGTGAAGTTGCCGCTTTCACGTTTCTGTTCCAATCGCCAGGTGCCCTGATCGCGGTGCAGGATCTGGCCGTGGGTGCCGGCCACGTAAAGATGGTCCGGGCCGGCGGACGTGATCGCTTTGAAAGAGCCTTCGACGCCGAGCGGGACATCGACCCAATTCCACTGGCTGCCATTATAGTGGGCCAGGGAGGTGCCTAGATCGTGCGAGGCCCAGACGTCGTTGGCCGCCACGGCATGCACGGCGTTGAAGGGATAGGTGTAGTCGAAGTAGCGGGGTGCCGGAAGTTCCTTCCAGTTCACGCCGTCAAAATGGAGGATCAAACAGCGGTTCGTCGGGTTTTCGGTATACGGATCGCCGCCGACCGCCCAGATATCCGTGGCCGACAGACCGTGGATGGCGAAGATGGTTTTCTGGGTGGGCGTGACCTGGGTCGTCCATTGCGAGCCGTTCCAGTGCTGGATCACCCCGCCGTGGCCGCCGGCATAGACCTGGTCCGGCGCGGGTGCCCAGACGGCCAACAGATCGTTGCCTTGCGGATGCGGGGTAAGGAAACGCCAAGGGTCGGGCAAGCCGGCGTGGAGGGTGGCCAGGGTGGTGGCCAAGGCCAGGGCAACGGAAAGGTTGAGGCGGAGGAGCGGTTGGCGATAATCAGGTGAACTGATGTTCATGCCAGCACTTAAAGAAGCCGGACCGCGAATTGGCTAAGCATCTATTGGCGAACACAAACCACCCTTTGCAGGTTGGGATTTCACGGGGCAGGCAAGATCGGGGTTGCGGCACCCGAGGGCGGCGGTTCCTGGCGCCCCCAGGATGTCGCGGGCTCCCCGCCCAGCACAAGGTCGAGCCTCCCACCGCGGGTCACGGTTTCCCAGGGAATCCAGCAGCGTTCGAGCGGCGCGCCGTTGACTTGCGCGGACTGGATATAGCACTCCCGCGACGGATCTCCGGCGACGCGGATTTCCCAGGAACCGCCGCGATGGAAGTCCGGGTGGAGCTGGATGCGGATCCGGGTGAACAGGGGGCTGGCGAGCTGGAGGGTCGGGGTGACGCCGGCGCCGCCTTGAACATCGAAGAGACCGAGGCCGGCGAGGACGAACCAGGCGCCGAGCTGACCCTGGTCTTCGTCCTGACCGTAGCCATAGCCGTGCACGGCGTCGGTGCCGTAGAAGACGTCGCAGATTCGGCGGACCCAATGTTGGGTGCGCCAGGGTTGGCCGCCGTAATTGAACAGCCAGGCAATGTGCAGACTGGGCTGGTTGCCGTGGTTGTAGACGCTCTCGACGCCGGCGAAGGCGTCGACGGTGGTGCCGCCGCCGAACCGGTTTTTTTCGGCCTGTTGGAAGACGTGCTCGAGGCGCTCGTTGAAGGTGCTCAAGCCGATTTTGTCAATCAGCCCCGCCGGGTTGTGGGGCACGTAGAAGGTGTATTGCCACGCATTGCCTTCTTGAAAGCCGACCCAGGCCTGGCGCGGGTTGAACTCGGTCACGAATTGGCCGTCCAGACCCTTGGGCCGGATGAAGCCGGTCTCGGAATCGTAAAGCTGTTCCCAGCCGCGGGCGTAGTGCAACAACCGGGCCTGTTCGTTGGTTTTGCCAAGCGCGCGAGCGAACTGCGCGGCGGCAAATGCGGAAAAGCTGTATTCCAGCGTGTGTGACGCCGAGAACTGGGATCCCTCCGCGCTCGAGCCGCTGTAGGCGTCCGGGTTGGTTACCAGCGGCACATAGCCCCGGTCGATGAACGCCTTGACGTCGGCTTTGCCCACGCCTTTCGGCCGGTTCTGCCAGCCCATCTCGTTCCGCCACACCGCGGCGAACGCCAGTTCGGGGTCGTAATTGCGGATCCCCCAGCCATAGGCGGTGCTGACCAGCAAACCCATGTAGTCCGTGCCGACGCCGGAGACGAATTTGGCGGCGGCGATGGAGTCGGGCAGCCAGCCGCAGTCCCGGAAATGATCCAGGTGACACCGGACGTACTCGCTGAGATAGTCCGGATAGGCCAGCGCCCAAAGCTGGTTCAGGTTCCAGAACGTTCCCCAGACGGAGTCCGAGTTGTAGTGGTGATAGGGCGGCCTGCCGTTCGGGCCCGGGGCGATTTGGCCAACCCCGCCGTCATTCCTCGGGTAGGCGCCGTTCGCGTCGCTCGCCAGCCCGCGCCCGAGCAGGGCGTGGTACAGACCGGTGTAGAACTTCACGCGATCCGAGTCCCGGCCGCCTTCGACCTCGATGCGGCCGAGCATGGCGGCCCAGTGCGCCTGGTTGCGGCGGCGGACCGTATCGAAATCGAGGCCGGCGGTTTCGTGGTCGAGGTTGTATCGGGCGTTGGCGAGGCTGGTGTAGGAGAGGCCGAGTTGGACCACTACGGTTTCATCGGCGCGCGTGTCGAAGCTGGCATACAACCCGGCGCCCGGCCCGGCCAGGCTGCTTTCTTCCGGGAAGAGCGCGGCTCCGCGAAAGGCTCCCCAACGCGAGGGAGCTTTATCGAGACGCGCGACGAAGAACAACCGCATCAGCGCGCCTGGCTGATACGCTTTCACATATTCGGGATGGGTCACCACGGAGCCTTCCACCTCGCGGTCGCCGGCACGGCGCACGAAAGCGTCCAGCACCGCGCCACTTTCACCCTGGCGGTTGCCGACATCGAACAGCAGCTGCGCCTGGTTGGTGGCGGGAAAGGTGAACCGGTGGTAGGCGACCCGGGGTGTGGCCGTCAACTCGACCCGCACGCCGTAATCCTTCAGCAGCACGGCGTAGTAGCCCGGTTGGGCGGTCTCGTCGGACTTATCGAAGCGCGACCGGTAGCCTTCATCGGGATGTTCCAGACGGCCGGGAACGGTCTGCAACGGGCCGGTGGTCGCCATCAACGCCACGCCGCCGATCTGGAATTCGCGGAAGCTGACAAAGCTTTCGATCGAATCGTGGCGCCCATCGTAACCCACCGCCTGCCAACCATCCTTATTGCCGTAGTGCGCGTCCGTGCAGGGGCCGGGGCGCGCCATGCCGAACGGAACGGCGCCCGGGGTAAAGAAGAACCAGCGGGAATGGGCGGTCCCGATGCGGGGATCGACGGAATCCAGCGGCGACAGCGGAGCCGCGTGACCGGTCGATACTTGTAGCAAACCGGGCAGGAGCAGGGTGAGACAGCAATGGCGCAGGAGCATGAGCGGGGATCGTGCAACGCGCTGGACGACATGACAAGGCGGTAGTGATGGGGCCGGGGACGTTTGCGGGCATCATCGCGTTCGCCCCGCGCCGTCGCTTTTTCCGCTCGCGGATTTCCAAGGGTCTGAAAGAATGCCGGCCATCACCACGCCCGCGCAATGACCTCAAAGCAACGAACCGCCCGATCGTTCGAGACCAGGAATTCCACGCGCGCCTTGATCCGTGGAGCGGAACATGCGCTTCAACGACTGACCACCTGCGTGGCGGCGGTTTTCCTGGCTGGCACCGTAGCGGCCCAGGATCCGTCGCACCCGCTGAAACCGGAGGACCGCTCGAGCCCACGCGCCACTTTGAGGACGTTCCTGGAAGCGGGCGATGCCGTGGGCGCATTCCTGGTCGAGGAGTATATGCCGTCACCTTCGCATGCCGAGTTTCAAGAACTCCTGGCGATGGGGGCAAGCCTGGTCGAGTGCCTGGACCTGAGCGGAGTCCCGCCGGCGGCAAGATTGAAGGCGGGCCGGGCGGCAGCCGGAGCGCTCTACGAGACGTTGAACCGGCTGCAACTTCCCCCGTTTGCGGAGATCCCTGACGCCCAAGCGTGGCATCAGGTCTCCGCGACCAATGCGGTGCGCTGGGTGGTTCCGCACACGGAGATTGCTTTTGAGCGCGTGGAGAGCGGACCTCGCCGAGGCAAGTATTTGTTCAGCGTCGATACCGTGGCGCGGGCGGGCGAGTACTACGAACGGGTGAAGGGGATGCCTTACGCGCGGCAGGTGCCGCTGGAGCATATGAAGGAGATCACGGCCCTGGGGGGCGGCTGGATGATTCCACATACCTGGATTCACGCGTTGCCCGGGTGGCTTCGGGCGCCGTGGGCCGGACAGGCCGGCTGGAAATGGATCTCCCTGATATTGGTTATGGGGGTCTTTGCCCTGTTGCTGCGCTCGGCCTATCGTCTGTCGCACCGTGGGAATCCGCAGCACCCGTTCCTCCAGGCGTTGGCACAGCTGTGCTTGCCAGCCTTCTTTCTGTTGGCGACGCCGGGCGTTGCGTACGTGGCACTCGTCCAGATCAACCTGATTGGGAACGTTGGCAGCGCGATCGAATTGCTGGCGAGCGCGGTCATGTTCCTGGCGAGCGCGTGGATTTGCTGGCGGGTCGCCCCCGTGATTGCGGAGGCGATCATTGCTTCGCCCAAGATTGCGCCGGAGAGCATCGATGCCCATTTGATCCGGATCTGCACCCGGTTGTTCGGGATTATCGCCGGGGCAAGCTTCCTGGCGATGGGCGCGGACCGGCTGGGTCTGCCGGTCTACGGGATTATCGCGGGGCTGGGGGTGGGGGGGCTGGCCATTGCCCTGGCGGCGCAACCGACCATTGAGAATCTGATTGGCGGTCTGAGCCTGTTTGCGGACAAGCCCGTTCGAGTCGGTGACTTCTGCCAGTACGGCGATGACAAGGGAACGATCGAGGCCATCGGGATCCGTTCCACCCGCATTCGCGGTGTGGATCGAACCCTGACGACGATACCGAACGCGATGTTGTCGAAAATGCCGGTCGTCAACCTCAGTCGGCGCGATCGGATGCTGATCCAGTGCGTCATCGGAATTCGCTACGAAACGCGCCCCGAACAGCTCCGGCACCTGCTCGGCGGGATCCGGGAGCTGCTCCAGGGCCACCCGCGCGTTCTGTCCGACCCGCTCCGGGTGCGGCTGGTCGGTTTCGGCGCCAGTTCGCTGGACGTGGAGATCTTCGCCTATGTGTCCACCCGCGACTGGGCGGAGTTTCTCGGCCTTCGGGAGGAGCTGTTTCTTCAGATCATGGATCTGGTGGTCGAGAGCGGGACCGGTTTCGCCTTTCCGTCGCGGACCCTTTATTTTGGCCGCGATGAAGGATCGGACGCCGAACGGACCGAAACCGTCGAAGCCGAGACGACTTCTCCCAATGCACGTAAGCCGGGTTGAACCGGGTGCGCGGCTCCGGTTGCTCGCCCGGGTGGCCCTCGGCGATGCACGCCACCGGCTTTGCCCGAAGGGATTCGCGCAACGCGATGGCCCCGATTTCAGGCGTGATTCACGGCAAACAGCGACAACGACTCGAGACGCGGAGCGATAAAGCTGACCACCCCGTGCCGTTGGCGATGCCGAACGGTCCGGCCGATTGCCAGTTGGCGAATACCGCGCACCCGGTGGGGCAGCCGCAATCGCACCTCGATGTTATCCACGGGGATGTTTGGCAATTCCGGCTGGAAGTTGACCATGCAGAGCAAATAGCGTTTGCGGTCGGGTTGGTGGAACAATGTCAGTTCCACGGCGACCGGAGCGGTGGCCTCCAGGGCGAACGTCGGTTGCAGCCGGCGCAGCAGCCGGATGAAGGTTTCCCGCAGGCCTGCCACTTCTTCCAACACGCTGGCGCAGTAGATGACCCGCCCGGCGCCGAAGCGGTTGAACACGACCTCCGGGTTGCTCGTGGGCACCCAGGGCGGATTGCTGTGGATGGAGGAGAACTGGGTCGGCTGCGGCGCCGGCCAGGGAAGCGTCGTGGTGGCCAGGACTTCGGCGTCGGGCCGGGCCTGAACCTCAAAACCCTGTCCTTTCACAAACGGCGGATGCCTGGGTTCCCAGCCGGCAAAGTCAGTCGCGCCGTTTGGAGTCGGTGCGATGTAGTGCTCGCGGTCGGACCAGTCCGCCTTGGTAAGTGATACGCCGAAGACGTCGGCCAACTGAAAGTCCGGCAGGCGATGACCGCGCGTCGTCACCAGCGAAGTGCCGCCGCTGGCGTAAAGACCGCCGCCTTGGCGAACGAACGCGCGCATGGCCGCCGCTTCATCGGGTGAAAGCTGATGGATGTTGGGGAGAACGATCACCTTGAACCGCGCCAGTTGCCCGATCTGCTTGGCCGTGATCACGGTGAACGGCAGGTGATGGGCAATCAGCCATCGCGCAACGCTCATGGCCGCGGGGGTGTGGGTGTCGCTATTGCCCACCTCGCCGACAGGCCGCCCGTTCTCCCGCGGGTCGAACTTGGAATCCAGCGAGTGATAAACGGCGATCTCAGCCACACGATCACCGCCCAGCTCCCGGTAATAGGGCATCAGCCGATCGAAAACCCGGCCCATGCGGTCATGCACAGCGACATTGACCGTGCCAACCGGATCGATGGCGTCGATGAAGATGAAGGCGGCGCCGTCAGCGATCGCCGCACTGGCTTTGGCTTCAAGGAGGGCCTCGGACTTCTTGCCGGTGTGGTCGCGCAGTTCGGTGGAGAAACTCGTTTCGTAGCCGAAGGGGCGGTTCGGGGTGAGCTCGCTCAGCAGCTTCCGCACAAAAGAACCTTGGAGGGCATCTCCGTAGAAATCGCCCTGCAGAAAGTCGTTCCGGGGCACCAGCGGATGCGACACGCCGTTGGACCAGCCGAGCGGATAGGTCGAGGACTGGTGTTCGACGGTGGCGGCGGGGTTCCATTGCTTCACGGTGTCGGTGGCGACGGCGGCAAACTCGCCCAGCCATTGTTCGCGCTTGCGTTGGAGCGACACCCAACGCTCATCGGTCCAATCGACGGTGCGCGGCATCTCGCCGCCCACCTCATCGGCCCAGCGTTTCTGGCAATCGTCGCAGTAGCATACCCCCACCCAGAAGGTCATGTCGAAGCGCATCCCCTCAAAGTCGAAGCGCTCGCAGATCTCGCGCACCCAGGCGCGAACATATTCCCGGTAGGGCGAGTTCGGGCAGACGATGCCGTAGCGGCTATTCGTGCCGAACTCGAAACCGCGCGCATGTTTTCCGCGCCACTCGGGATGCGTGTCAAACGCCCAGCGGTCGTGGATGAGGCTGGTGTAGAGCACGACGGCGATGTCTCGCCGGTGACAGCGCTCGATCATCTCGGCCACGATGTCGCGGCCCTTCAATCCGCCGTGTTGCCGACCGATCTTCGTCGGGTAATGGAAAAGGCCGACGTGGGAATGGGCGTAGCAGACGATCGACTGAGCCCGCGAACGCACCAGCGCTTCCACGTATCGGTCGGCGTCGAATTCGGATAGAAATCTCGGATCCCAATCCGGGATGTGCATGTCAATCACGGCGCGACGCCAGGCGCTTTCATACCAACGCGGGCCGGGACGCGATGGGGAAAGAGGTCTTTCGGACGCGGCGTGAGCCGCCCCGGGAAGCGTGCCGGCGGTCGCCAGACCGCCGAGCAGTGCGCCCGTCCGAACCAGGAATTCCCGACGATCCAGGGTGGACGTCGTCCGCAGTTGAGGTGGCTGGTGCGGCATCATTTCAGGTAACCGGCAGGTCGGCGAGCCGGGGATGCGCAGCCAACGGGTCGGCGGACTGAGTTGCTCGCCGATCAGTAGCGGCATTGGATGATTTCATGGATGTCCTCGACGACGAGGTCGACGCGCTGGCCGCGCTTCTTGAGTTGCGTGGACGGGTTGAGCGCCTTCGCGCTTTTGAGGCCGCCAGGAAACTCGAGGCTGGCGCGGAACATAGGCGTCTCCTCGATCAAGCCTGGCAGGACGTAGGGCCGGTCCTTGGCGGGCGTGGTTTGCGGGGTGGCGTTGTAGGCGATGAGGTGGACCCGCAGCGTTCGCGCGGCGGGGTCGTCGGTGACCACGGCCTCGACATTGGCCGGCGCGCTGATGCGGACGCGCGGGTTCGGATGCAGCAGACGGACGGCGTGGGCAAAGAGCTTCCGTGCCTCGACGATGTGATGCTCGCTGGCGGTGGCGAAGTCGGGCGAACCGGCGAAGGTGAGTACCGTGCCCTTGCCCAGCGCGTTGATGAGCACGGCCGGGCCGACGACCTGCCGGGCACTGAGCGGCCAATCGGCGTTGTAGCCCTCGGGGTTGGCGAGCGCGGCGCGATGGGAATCCAGCAAATCACCGACCGATGCGGCGGTGGTGGGCTCGTAAATCGTCGCCGGACCGCGGACGAGGAAGGGCCAATCCGCCGGGCCAGGCCGGAGCGCTGCCGGTGCAAAGGCCACGTTCTGTGCGTGAAGCGCTCGTCGCCGTGCCGCCTCGCCTTCAGGGCTGTCGGCAAAGAGCATCGTGCCCGAACCGGGAATGCTCGAGGTCGAAAAGCGCATCCAGTTATCCGCACCTTCCAGTCGCCGTTTGACTCCGGCCCCGATCAAGCCTTCCAGCGTCGAAGTCCCCAGCGGCCGGCCCATCCGGTCAAACTGCCCGCTTTGGCCGGTGATGAGCAGCTTACCGCCCCCTTCGACGTAGCGGCGGAAGAGGTCCACTTCGCGCTCGGATACAATGGTCGCGTTGGGGAGGCAGACAACGGGGAACTGCTGGAGCGCTTCGAGGCTCAGGGCTTCATCGAACACAAAGCCGAAGCCGAGGTGCTCATAGACGCAGGCTTTGTGCGCGCCTTGCACACTTTGGTAGTAGGTCGCTGGCTTGTCGCGGCCAATCCAGTCGCGCGTCCGGGCGCTGAAGTAGATGCCGACCTCGCGCACGGGCGTTTGGCCGAACTGAGCTCGTTTGGCCCGAGCCTCCCCGAGCAGTTCGCCGAAGCGCGTGTAGGCCACCGGGTCGAGCCAGCCGTCGTAGGCGGTCTTGTCGATCATGGTCACGAAGGCGCCGTGCGCCAGCAGCGTGAACATCTCCCAGCGCATGTCGTTGAGCGGCCGGGTGGTCTGGTCGTGATACATGCGCACGCCTCGTTGGATGGCGACCTGGAACGGTTTCCCCGGAGTCGCCGCCCGGTACCAGGCGGCATTGAAGCTCGCGGTCAGGGCGCCGAACGCCCAGAGACCCGCCTCGCCGGTGACAAAATCGCCGTTGCCCGCATGCACCACCGGGGTCTGGCCGATCTCCCAGGAGAAGGGCGGATTACCGTGATAGTTGAAATCCACCGTCGCCTGCGGATCCAGCGAGCGCACGTAATCGGTCAGCATTTTCTCGAACCGGTCGCTGGTGGCGTAACGGAAGCGCAGCATCCGATCCCAATTCTCGTCCTCCCAGTTGACGCCCGTGGGCATCGGTCTTCCGTGTTCGGCCTGGAAGAGCGCCTGGCAGCGGTCGCACCAGCACCCGTGGGGCGGACCGAAGCCCTGGTCCACCATGTCGAGATGGAAGCCGGCAATGCCGTAAGGGAGCATTTCGGCCAGCAACTGCTTCACGACGTTCGTGTAGGGCGAATGGAAGCAGACCAGGTGGTCGATCGGCTTGCCCGCCGCGTCTCGCGCCTTCCAGTCCGGATGCTGACGCAGTTCGTGAGCCGGGTATTGCAACTGGCAATAGACGAGCAACGGGAGTTGGTGCCGTCGCGCCTCATCCGCGGCTTCGCGCAGCACGTCCCGGTCGCCCAACCCCGCCGGTTTCGGCAGCAGCTTCGAGTTGTGGAAGGTGAACTCGCCATCGCGCACCCAGAGGACCAGGTACTCCGCGTTGGCCTCAACGCACCGCCGGACAATGTCCCGGCCGTTGAAATTGCGCGCATAGTCCGGGGCGTGCTTGCCGCCGCCGAACTGCGCTCCGGTCGGCCCCACTTCCATGCCGACGAGGTGGCGCTCGAACCAGGGCTGGGGATGGGTGCCGGCGGCTGAACGGGAAACTGTGGCCAAAACCGCGATGAGCCCCATCCAGGGCAGCCATCGGGACGCTTTTCGGAGCAAGGCCGGGGTCGTGTCTTGAAGGCTCATGGGATAATCAAGGTTGAGTCTGAGAAAGGACGAGTCCGCTTTCCGCAAACGACTGGCAGATCGGTGCGGCGAGTTTACCACATGGTTTTCAGATTTGGGTACCGCTGGATGTCGGGATCCGGAGTCAGCAGGGTTTGGTTGTGTTCTTGAGCCGTTCCGATGAGGAGACGGTCGGCCGGATCGCGGTGCAAGTGCCCAGGAGAATCATCGGTATTCCTCAGGCCAAGCTTCGTCGGGTATGCCAGCGACGGGATTCTCGGTAAACTCACCTGTAAGCTTTGGATGAGTGCGGAAGTGATCCACCTGGTTTGCTCCGGCGGGCACAAGTCGGGCCACCGGTTTCCCGTTGCGGCAGATGATCACGTTCTCGCCGCGTTCCTCGACGGCTGCCAGCAGGGTCGAGAGGGTTGTCTTGGCCTCATGGGTGTTCACGCTGATCATGGACTAAGCTTAGCCAAGCGTGTTAGGCGGTGTCAATTGGGGGCAGGTTGACACGGTGTCCGCCGCGGAGTATGCACGAGTTCATGATCAAGCAAGGATTTACCCCGGCTGCGCCGGCTCGATGCGGGTCCCGTGGCCGTTGGCCGGGGCTGGCGTTTGCGCTGCTCTTGACGGCGATCGCGACCTCCACCTCCCAGGCGCAGTACGAACCCTTCAGTCTGCTGCCCCCGGAGCCGGGGCATCGGCGCCAGCTCTGGGAGTTTTACGGGCTCGGCCGGTATTGGAGCGCGGATGAAGTCTCGTTCGGACGCATCACCGTGCCGGACCCGGATGGCAACTGGATCACGGCGGATGCAGTGCTCGACCTGGACGACACCGGGATGGGCGGGTTCGGGCTGGGATTCAACATCAACGATCACTGGTCGCTGAACGGCGAGTTCATGTTCGGCTCGAGCGATTACCGGGCGAAATGGGCGGGATACGAGTTGCGGGGGGAGATGTTCATGTCCAGCGGCATGGTGAATGTCGAATACAATGTGTTGGCGGGGTCGTTCACGCCGTTCGTCAAGGGCGGTCTCGGGTATTACTACTTTGACACCGGCATTCCGAGCGGACCGCCGGGATGGTATTGCTGGTGGGACTATTGGTGGGGCTACGTGTGCGAGGGTTATGTGCCAACGCACACGGAAACGAATTTCGCGCTGAATGCCGGAGCGGGGTTTCGGTGGGATATAAACGATCGATTCTTTCTCAAGGCCATGGCCGGCGCGACCTGGGTGGACATGAGCGGGGACGCCGGGTGGCCGGCGTTTTTGGAGGGTACTTTCATTTTGGGCCTCAAGTTGTGAGCGGAGGTTGGAGAGGCTGGCATCGCGGGCGGCGGTCCATTCGCGAGGCTCGCATCGTTCGGTCAGGGCGGCACTTGCCTGCGGAGCCTGGAGGATGTCGTAGGCCGCATCGAAGACCGGGGCAGATACGTTCCCTTGCTGGAAGCCTGGGAAAAGCAGGCCAAAGTCCTCAGGGATCAGATTGCCCTCGGTGCCGCTTTCGGTTCTACTTGCCCGCACAACCACTATGAAGTCTATGCTGCTTTCGACTGCGGTCCTCTTCGCCGCGGGTTTCCTTTACACCAGCCACGGCGCCCCGGGTTTCCAGCCTGCCGACGATGGCGGTTTCACCTTCGACACCGGCGTCCTCCGCGGCAAGTTGCGCGCCGGGGGCAAGTCGGTGGGGCTATCCGAGGTCATCCACGTGCCGAGCGGAACGCGTCTGGACCGCAGTCAGGGCTTGTTCAGCCATTATCGCGTGGTCACCCGGGGAAAACGCTACGGTGGCGGGGCCTGGGATTGGCCGTGCACGGCCACCCTCCGTCCCGATGGCGCGGTCGAAGCCCGATTTCCCGCGGCGGAGGGGCGGCCCATCGAGCTGAAGGCGGTGTATCACTGGTACGATCCGGCCACCCTCGACCTGGAGACCACCGTGCGGGCGGTGGAGGATCTGCCCGGTTTTGAATGTTTTCTCGCTTCCTATTTCACCGAGGGGTTCACCAACGCCCTCGCCTATGTGCAGCCGGCCCCCGGCGCCAACAACCAACCCGGATTCCTCGCCGCGCAGCAGTCTGCGGCGGATTGGCACATGTTCCCCCGTGACGCCGCCGCGGTGGCGATCATCCAGGATGGTCGCTGGCAGCTCGAACCCCACCCGGTGACCTGGAGCATTCGACCCTTCCTGGCCCGGCCGCTGGCGCTCCGGCGCGCACCGGCGGCGGATCTGGTTGCCGTGCTGATGGCGCCGGCGACGGATTGCTTCGCGGTGGCCACCCCCTTCGAAACGGAAGGTCACTACTCGACTTATCTCTCCCTGTTCGGGCGCGATATCCAGGCTGGCGAGACCGTGCGGGCGCGGGCCCGGCTCGTGATTGCCGCGGGTGCTCCCGACTCCCAGTGGCTCCGCCTTAGCGAGGAATACCTGCGGTTGAGGAATCCCGGTTAGCGGGGTGTGAAACGGGTTGTGAAGGTCGCCGCGGATCCATGAGTTTCGAGATACAGGCTCTCGCGTTCGCGCGGCGGCACGTCCGGTGACCGTGCGCGGGTGAGGGTGAAAGGGCCGGGCACCACGAACGTCAGCTCCATCTCGAGACCGTCGAAATCGACCGGCAAGGTGACGCGGTTGGTGCAGACAGCCGTTTGGCAATCCGTCCAGTATCGGAAAGCCGCGGGGCGTTGGGGATTGGCGAACGCCGGATCAAACGTGAACCCGGCAGGGAGTTACACTCGGCCCTGGGTGAAGTATTCGCGATGAAGGGGCGAACCGTAACCCACTGTGCCGTGGTCGTGACTCAGGTTGATTTGGCCGAGGAACACTTCGTAGTTCAGGGCTTCGGCGTGGGCATGCGAGGCGTCGAGTTGACCGTAATGAAAGAAGACCTGCCAATTGCCTTGCTTGAGGATTGCCATGCGGCTCGATGGCTCATCGCAAGCAATACCTCGGTTGCGTGGGAACGCCGGCATGAAGGGCTTGCCAATCGGGCCTCGTTCGCGGTATTGAACCGCTACCCCAGATGGAGAGCGCCTCCAATGCCGGAGCCGCCGCCGGCGAGCCCGACTCGCATCGAATATGAATCCGTCCGAAATCAGCCTGCCGGCCGAACTGGAGGACCGGATCAGGTTCGAGACTCTGTTGGCCGACCTCTCGGCCCGATTCGTCGGGATTCCGACGGGAAAGCTGGACCACGAAATCATCGAGGCCCTGCGCCGTATCTGTGCGACGCTCGAATTGGACGAAGGTTCGCTCGGCCAACCCAACAAGGAAGGGCAGCCCACCTTCACTCACTTCTGGTCGCTACCGGGCTTTTCCTTGGCGCTGGATGTCCGCCCAACGGAGGTTTGTCCCTGGGCAACGGAGCTGATTCTGAGCGGTCGCACGCTGCAGTTCAGCTCGGTAGACGAGTTCCCTGCTGAAGCCGCCGCGGACAAGGAGAATTTCCACCGCATCGGAATCAAATCGAATCTTTCGCTTCCTCTGTTGGTCGGCGGCAAACCGATGGGGGTGCTTTCCTTTGGTACCTTCAAGAGGGAGCGGCAGTGGCCGGCCCACCTGGTCAATCGCTTGCGGTTGCTCGCCGAGGTGTTCGCCAACGCGTTGGCGCGCCGGGCCTCGGAAGAAGCATTGCGTGAGGCGCTCGCGGCAGTGGAGGCGATGAAGGCACGGCTGGAAGCGGAAAATGTCTCCCTGAGACCAGACCTGCAAAGTCTAAAGGAGCACCCACAAATCCTCGGGCGAAGCGCCGCGCTTCGGAAAGTCCACGCCCAGGTCGAGCAGGTGGCCCCAACGCCTTCAATTACCAGCAGCTCACGGGTGACAGCGGCCGCGGCGCATTTCTGGGGGATTTTGAGGGGCGCACCGTGGGCGTCGGCCCGGTCCTGTCCTTCGTCACCAAGCTGGACAAAACCGATCTGGCAGCGGAACTCAAATGGCTGCCCGAGCTGGAAGTCAAAAACCGGCTCGAAGGCGATTACTTCTGGTTCAAACTGGGTCTGGTGTATTAAGAGCGAGGTCATTCGGCGGGCATCGAACGCGGCGCGGCCAGGGTGGGAGTGTCGACGGCGGCTGGTTTGGGGGCGAGCGGCTCGAGGTCCTCGCCCTGGCGCAATAATCGGAAGCTGTTGAAGACCACCAGGAGGGAACCGGTTACGTGGAACAGCGCCGCGACGACCGGATTGATCATACTTCATCAGGGCGATTGTTGCGCTGTGGATCGCCACCTCACTGCCCGCGGCGCCCATCGCAATACCCAGATCGCCCGCCGCCAGCGCCGGCGCGTCATTTACACCATCTCCGACCACCGCGACGCGATAACCCAGATCCCGAATCCGGCGCACGTAGTCGACCTTGTCCTGGGGCAGACAATCACCCGCAATATCGTCGCATCCGATTTCGCGACCCACGCGGTCGGCCACCGGGCGACGGTCGCCGTTCACCAGGGCAACCTGACGCACCCCGGAGGCCTTTAGGGCGGCCAGCGCATCTTTCGCTTCCGTGCGGGTCTGGTCTTCCAGGCCCATCCAGCGGGGTCAACCGGCTGACGACCAGCCGGCCTTCCGTCAGCGTTCCGGTCTTGTCAAAGACGAACGCGTTGATTCTGCCGGCCGATTCCAGGTCGGCCACGTTCTTGATCAGGATGCCCAGTCGGGCGCCGGCCGACAACGCCGCCACCAGGGCCGTCGGGGTAGCCAGGACGAACGCACACGGACAGGCGACGATGAACACGGTCACGACCCGGTTTAGATCATGGGTGAACGCCCAGACCAACGCGCCGATCACCAGGATCAGTGGAGTGTAATAACCCATGTAATGGTCGATGATGCGGGTGATGGGCAGTTTGGTCTTTTCCACTGCCAGGATCAGATCGCGCACCCGGTTCAGGGTGGTGTCTTCTCCGGCTTTGTGGACGCGCACTTCAATCAGACCTGTGAGATTGACCGTTCCCGCAAAGACCTCGTCGCCCGCGCCCTCGGCAGTGCGGGTCTCGATGATCTGCCCCAGCAACATGAAAAACGCAACAATGCCGGCCTCCTGGTAATGGGCCGAGGCAAACAAAGCGAACACCGCCAACGCGACCAGGGCACTGGTATTCAGCGATCCCCGGCCCAGGTCCTTGAACGCCGTCCAGACGATGGGAGCGCCCAGAATGATCGACCCGATCATGGCGCTGGCGCGGCAACCGGGCGGTTATGGGGGAATACCCAGTCGAACAGAAAGGAATTAGAGATGAATACCAGGCCCAGCAGACTCCGGCCCAGTTGCGTCGAAATGTGCGAATGCAGATAGGGATGAGTGCAACCGGATCCCTCGCCGTGTCCTGAGTCTTGAACCTGTTCCAGATGGGAGGTAATTCGCATCGTCGGCCAAGCACTTCCTTACTATTATCTGGGCGCGTGACACGGCTTGCGCGAACGCACTGCCCTTGCGGTCATTCTGTGGGTCTGCGGAATTCAAGCCCGGCAAGTGATCGGTGCACGATGACACGGCAATCGCGCAGGGTCATCGCAGAATGAGAGACCGCCGCGCGCGCACGGCTCCGGGTCGGGTCGAACCGCGGAACCAGGGCTAGCAGCCGGAGACCGGCGCCGAGTAATCTGCCAGGACCCCTTGCAGCCGCACCTTCAACTCGTCCGGCGAGCTCAAGGCATCGAAACATTCGATCGGCGCGCCGTTCTCGAACAGAATCAAGGTCGGGACCTGGGTGATTCCATACCGCCCGGCCACCTCCGGACAGTCGTCCAGATTGACCTCCGCGATTCTCAGTTGCCCTTCGAGTTCGCCGGCAAGCGTTTCCAGCGACGGTGCCAGGATCCGGCATTGCCCGCACCAGGAAGTGCGGAAATGGACCAGCACCGGCCCCGTCGGCCAGCACTCTTCGCGTTCAAGCGGTTTGGCCTGCAGTTCCGTGACTTTTCTCATAAGCGCAGTGTCCGACTCCCAGGAAGGTCATGCCGCCCCGCTCAGCGACGCCCTGGAGATACGCCGCCGCGCGATCGACCTCCTTGTTCCCGCAGACCAACAGCAGCCCCAAAGCCGCTTCCTGCCCTGATTTCGAGGGAAGCCAACGGTCGATCCATTGCTTGACCTCGGGTGAGATATCGCCGGTACCTGATAAGCAGAACACAATGACATCCGCCTCGCGCGCACGCTCCTCGGCACGCGCGAACGATTCCGGCGCCTTCAGGTCCGCCGGCGAGCAGGAATGCCACTGGATCTCGCCGGCGTCCGGCAGCGCCTCGAAGTAGGTGGTCAGATGCCACAGACACATGAACGCACACTCGTTCTCATGGAGAATCAGAACTTGCATCGTCCCCGCGGCCTGGCGGTCGGCCTCGGTGGATGTTGATGTCACGGCGGTCAGGCTCATGGCGCTGATGACGGATGAATGACTGGATTCTCGGCAGCCGCAAGAATTGCCCCGGTCAACGCCGCCTCCGATTGCACTCCCACAAACGTCCGAATCAACTGGCCGTCCTTGAATAGCAAAAGCGTCGGGATCGCCTCGATGACATGAGCCATGGGATAAACGCTCATAGGCAAAGGAACTGATGGCAATCCCACGCATGGGCCATGCCACCAATTCCATTCGCGTTCATCGGCGTTCATTGGCGGTTTTGGCGGCATAGACATGGCGGAGATGTTCAGCATTTCGCCTCCAGTCGGATGCAGGATCTGCCTGAGCAGCGTTGCCGCAACGTTGCCACTGACTCCTCTGCAACGCTCGCCCGGCGCCGCCAAATCGGCAGCAGGCACGCTGGAGGCACTGCGGTGAAGGCCAAAACACTCAGCGCTCCACGCCTCCGGCACCGCTGGCATTGACTATGCAATGGCGACACCATGCCCATCTTCGGAAGGAACTGGAATGACCGCTGACGTCTTGCTGACCAACTTGAAATGGGTGAACGGCGATCGTGCTTCGCTGCACGCGCCCGGATGCCCCGATGTGTCGCTCTCTCAACCGCTCCTCTTCGGCGGTGACCCGGATCGTTGGTCACCGGAGGAGTTGCTGACCGGAGCGGTCGAAGCCGATGTGCTGATGACGTTTCTGCAGTTCATCAAGCGGCGGCAGGTTGGGTTGCGACGTTACGCCAGCCACGCCGAGGCGCACCTCGAGGACTCGCCGGCGGGTCTCCGGTTCACCGGGATCACCCTGACGCTGACCATTGAAGTGGACGCGGCGGCTGACGCGGAAGCAGTCACCCAGGCGATCGCGTGGGCCGAGAGCCATTCCCCGATCATCCATGCGCTCAATTCTCCGGTGCGGATTCACCGGGCGGTGACGGTCGCCGAGAGCAGCACGGTGCCGGCCTGAACGAGGAATTCGACCTGAAGTGGACCTCTGCTCCGGCGCTTCGGATGAGGGAACCCGCGCCACGGTCGTGTGTCCGGCAGTTCCGCAGCCTGCAGGCCATAGCACTTGGCCGCTTGGTAAGTGTAACGGATGACGGTGCCGAGTTCGGCCGCGAGGTCTTCGTTCAATCCTCTAATCAAGGTTTCAGTGTTCATAGGTATGGGTATTGTGGTTTGGGAAAGGGGATACGGCTGGTAGCCGCGCGGACGCGCGGACCAGCCACCAGCAGGTCCTGATGCCATGCCGCGTAGCGGTGGGTGCCGATCCGGCAAGGTGCAGCCGGGCTTGCCAGTGAGTGAATCGACTCGCAGGATGCGGATGCCGACGGCCTTCCTCGCTGTGGATGGCGTCCATGATGCGGAAGCCGCTCATCGAAAAGTCCGCCAGGATCAACTTGCCGGTCGGTTTGAGCACCCGGAGTATCTCAGCGAACACCCGTCCGGGATCCTCGAGATGGTGGAACACATTCCATGAGGTCACCGCGTCGAAGCTGCCGGCGGGCCAGGGCAGGTTCCGGGCATCGGCCAACACGAAGGTGATTCGGTCCGCCACGCCGGCGTGCACGGCTTCGAGCCGGGCACACTGCTGTTCCTCCGCGCTGATGTCCACCGTCGTCAAGTTCGCCACGTGCCGCGCCAAGGCGACCACAAACCGGCCTTTGCCTGTGCCGATGTCCAGCACTCGTCCGCGCAGGGGCAGCGCCTTGCCGATAACAAAGCGTACGCTGGGCTCGGGATCGTAGCCAAAACGACGGTGTGTGCAGTTGCGCTCGAGCAGCCGTTCGTGGTTGGCTTGGATCTCTTCGGCAGAATAGGCCACGAACCCCCAACCGTTCTGAGGCTGAGCGTTGCTCGATAACTCCGGCCTGGCGCGGGGACTCATTCGGCGGTCTTGCTTTGCTCCCCGTGGCCCTCTGCCCCGTGAGAGTGATGGTGATGGTGGTGGTGGTGCCCGTGTTCGTGGTGCGTCAGAAGGAACATGACTTCATCGACCCATCCCAGCCCGGGGTGGTCCCGCACCTGAAATCCATCCTGGAACACCCGGTTCACAACTTTGTCCGGATCTTGAAAACGCACGGTTGCACGGTGGAAGTCGGTCCGATGAGTTCGATTGTGAAGGGCGAATCGGCTGGAAAAACGGCTCCTGAACGAACTGTTGAAGGCTTTTCCGTGCGGCACCACCGTGCTCGAAGTGGGTTGCGGGACCGGTCATTTCACGCGGTGGCTGGCTGAGTTCGGGTTTCGTGTGGTCGGCTTGGACATTTCTCGGGTCATGCTGCGGGAGGCAGCAAGGTGCGATGGCCAGCGGTATGTTCTGGGGGATGCGCTGGCCCTGGCATTCGACGGCGGTTCGTTTGACCTGGTCGCGCTGATCACCACGCTGGAGTTTGTGGCCGACCCACGCCAGGCGCTCGAGGAAGCGGTGCGCGTGGCTCAGTCCGGATTGCTCCTGGGAGTATTGAACCGTTGCAGTTGGCTGGCGCGGAAGCGGAAGGCTTCCGCCAGCGTGCCGTGGGACAGCGCGCGTTTGGTTTCTCCGGGGGAGTTGGTGCGGCTGGTCCGTGGTAGTGTTGGCGAGAGACTTTCACGGGTTCATTGGCGCACCACCCTGTGGCCCGTTCCTGGCCTCGGAAGTCTACCGCTGCCTTGGGGCGGTTTTATCGGAATGCTGGCGCAACTGCGGCCGATGCGAAATTGCGAAATGGAATGATTGCTTGATATTCGAAGGCGTGGCGGCAATCTGAGATGACTCCTCACACGCATGAAAACCATCTCGCTTTGAGCCTATGCCGGGTGGTTTCAATCCAAGGCAGCGACATCGAGATCGAAGGTATTGACGCCTTTGACCAAACCCCGGTGATCGATCTCAAACCCTACATCCAGAAGCTCGATACTCCGCAGGGGCCGATCAGCGCACCCGGCTGGGTGGAGACCCCAGCGCCGTAGCGGCCGTTCCCCGTGATCCATTTGTTGGCTGTGCCGGGATGCCCGCCCCACGCCTCACAGTAGAACTCCGCCGCCGTGAGCAAAAACAAGTCTTCCTCGGCCTTGATCAGCATCATGGCGTTCTCGCGCGGCTCAGCCCAGCGCTTGCAGCACGAGATCGAGATGCTCCGCGGGCTGCACTTTGCGGAGCACGGCTTTCACCTTGCCGTCCGGGCCGATGATGACGGTGCTGCGCTCGGTGCCCAGGTATTTCCTGCCATACATGGATTTCTCCACCCATACGCCGTAAGCCTGCACGATCTCCTTCGTTTCATCACTGATGAGCGGAAAGGGAAGGCTGTGTTTCTTGATGAACTTGGCGTGGCTTTTCAGCGGGTCCACGCTCACGCCGAAGATTGCGGCTTTCTTCTGGATGCGGCTCCAGCCGTCCCGCAGGGCGCAGGCTTGTGCGGTGCAACCCGGCGTGTCGTCCTTCGGGTAGAAGTAGAGGACGACCGTCTGGCCCTTGAGATCAGCCAGGGAGACGGTCGCGCCTTCCTCGTAGCTGCCGCCGATGACGGGGGCTTTGAATGCGGGGGCCCTTTTTCCGGTGAGTTCTGTGGTGCCTTTCATAGTGGATAGGGTGTCAGGATTTCGAGTGAGACTGAATCATAATCGACGCCGTTCTTTGCGGGAGCGGTGCGGTGCTGAGCACGAGATCGTATTCCGAGGGCAGCGCGCAGGCGGGCGGCCCGGGCTTGGTCCGGGCTGACCGGCCAATCGAACCGCGCCAGGCTGCCGGGATGCTTCGCAAAGCGGTCCTGCACCAGCGTCAGCACTTCGCGGGTGGTCGCGTCCGGGGCAAAGCCCAGGGGCGTTTCGGCGTCAGCCGGACCGTTCTTGCCGAAGGCCTCCCGGTTCTCCGCATCGAAGTTCCACGCGCCACCGGCGGGTTCGTCAGCATCCATCAGGACGCGATGCTTGCGCCGCAGTTCGCGGTAGAAAAACTCCATCCGCAGCTGCTTTCACGCAACGCGTCCCGGAAGTGTCGCATGGCGCTCAAGAACATCGCAATGCGCGCCTGGTGCGACCAGGCGTGGGTGCTTTCCCCAGCGACTTCCGCCATCCACACCGCATCACACGCCGGGTCGAAACCGTCGAAGGCGGCCGAGTCGGGTTCAACTGCCCGCAATCGGCCGCTGAACATGTTTAAGTAATGTGCAATATGTGTAGACTGTCAGTGACCAGCCGAAGATATTCCTGACTCGCTAGTAATAGTTTGATGGACAATATGCTCCGATGATGATTTCAATTCCATGAACCTGACCATGCGACTGCTGATTCCCCTCGTCAGCCTCACCACCACGCTCGCCGCCATGGAACCGGTCCGCCTCCGGGTTGATTACTCCAGGCCCGACGGCACGTGGAACATGCCTGCTTTGGGGCTTGGCCAGGGCGGATTGCAGGGTGACCCGATGATCGAGCCGCACCTCAAGGAGCTTCGTCAACTCCGGCCCAGAACCATCCGACTGTTCCTCAGTGAGTATTACCGCATCTACCCGGACCACGACACTTACGACTGGACGAAGCTCGACCGCGAATTGCGCGCGGTGCGGGCGACGGGCGCGCGACCCACGCTCTCGCTGGCTATGAAGCCGCCGGTCCTCTATCCCAAGGTGGACCATTTCATCGTGCATCCGAACAACTACGAGGAGTGGGAACGGCTCTGCGAGGCCCTGGCCAAACACTGCCGCGAGCAACGGTTCGAGGTGGCCGCGTGGGAGGTTTGCAACGAGCCCGACATCGGCGAGTCCGGCGGCACGCCGCACTTCTTCCGGAGCGCCGCGGATTACAACCAGTTTTACGCTCGCACAGTCGCCGGGCTGCTGCGGGGCGATCCGGACGCTCAGGTGGGCGGGCCGGCCGTGGCTTCGGCGGACAGTTTCCTGGCCGAAGGGCTCATCGCGCACTGCGCCAGCAATCAAGTACCGCTCCATTTTGTTTCGTGGCATCTTTACTCCGACTCGCCCGATGCCCACGCCGGCAACATTCACAAACAGCGTGCGCGGCTCGCGAGATATCCCCAACTGAAGAACGTGAAACTCTTCATCTCCGAGTGGAACATGGACCTGATGCGTCCCAACCTTGCGCCGGGTTTCCAGCCGTGCTTCGTTCTCGAAACCATGCGGCGTTACGGGGAGGCGAAGCTCGACATGGCGGCGTACTACCACATCCGCGATTGCTTTGTAGACCCGGCTGACTTCGACTGGATGTCGCCGGGCGGACGCCGGTTCATGGCGCATTGGTGGAACACGATGCCGCAATCCAGCGCGCTCTTCGATCATCACGGCCGGGTGCGCCCGGCGTGGTACGCCTTCCGTTTGCTGGGCCAACTCGAGGGACCGCGCTACGCGGTCGCAGGCGAGCAGGGCAGCATCCGGGCGATTGCCGGCGAAGGCGACGGTTACCGACATTTGCTCCTCTGGCGTTACGGAGACGGCGGTCCGGACGAGATCGAGGTGCGGTTGGATCTCGCAGGCGTCAGCGAGCGACGCAGTCGCGTGGTGAAGCTTGATTCCGCCGCTCCGGTGAACAATCTCAAGGTCATCCACTTCGGCCGCTCGGATGATCTGGGGAACGTGCCCCTGAAGTTCAAGCCGTGGGATGTCCGTTGGATCGAAATCGAATGAACTGTGCCTCGCTCCCATTCAAACGGCTCCTGGTCCTTCTGGCCGGGCTGGCGCGCGCTGCCACTTTGGACGCTTGGGGTGCGGCGGCCACGACATCCCCGATCGCCAGCACCCCCCTGGCCGCTGAGGTTCGGGGCCGGGGTTGGATCGTCTATGGCGCGCGCTCGGCTTCGGGAGACTGGGACTTGTTTGTCTGTCGCCCGGATGGTTCGGCGGTGGCCCCGCTCACGCGCACGCCGGAATTCAACGAATCCTCTCCGCAACTCTCGCACGACGGGCGCCGGCTCCTGTATCGCCGGATCAAGCGCGACGAGCTCTTCGATAACAACCGGCATGGCGAGCAGGGCGAACTGGTCGTGGCCAATAGCGATGGCACCAGCCCGCAGGCATTGGGCGCGGAGGGCGAGTTCCCCTGGGCGAGCTGGAGCCCTGACGGCACGCAAGTCGCCAGCCTTTCGATCCGGGGGATTGCCTTCATCGACGTCGCCACCAGGCAGGTGGTGCGCCGGCTGGACCGAAGAGGTTTCTTCCAGCAGATGATCTGGTCGCCGGACGGTCAATGGCTGGTCGGCGTGGCGAACGCCTACGGCACCGGCTGGAGCATCGCCCGGATCAACGTCGCCACAGGAGCATCCGCAGCGGTGAACCGGGTGGATTGTTGCACGCCGGACTGGTTCCCGGACTCCCGAAGCGTGGTCTTCTCCTGGCGCCCGCCAGGCCAGGAGACGAACCCGGGCTATGGTTGGACCCAGCTCTGGATGGCCGATGCCGAGGGGAAATCCCGACGTTTGATTTATGGCGAAGACGGTCGCCATGTCTATGGCGGCTGCGTCTCTCCCGATGGGAAATATGTGCTGTTCAGCGGCAACCTCCAGGAGGACGGCGATCCGGGCAACGCCGGCGCGCCCATGGGTCTGATGCGCTTGAGCGATGCGCCGATCATCGGGGGGGACAGCGTGGCGCTGCGTGTACTGCATCCGGGGGCGAAAGGCGGCCCGGTGTTGACGCTGCCCACCGGCTGGGAGCCTTGCTGGACCTACACTGAATCCGTGGGAGCACCGGCCTCATCGCCGTCGAGGTCTTCCGCTTCCCGTGCGGCCGGCGAGCCGCGGGCCCCTCCGGCGCTTTCGAATGCTGTGGCCTTGCTCGCTTCCGAACTTCACCACCAGGGCTGGATCGTTTTCAGTCGCAAAACCGACCGTGGCGATTGGGATCTGTTTCGCATGCGCCCGGACGGCACGGATCGGCAGAAATTCATCGACCTGCCCGGATTCAACGAGGGCGGTGCCCGGTTCTCGCCCGATGGCCGGCAAGTTCTCTTCTATCGGCTGCCCACTTCCGACGAGCCTCAGAACAATGAGTATGGCACCGGCGAACTGGTCATCGCCAATGCCGACGGCGGCCAACCCGTGGTGTTCGGCCGTGAATACGCCTGGGCCACGTGGAGTCCCGACGGGCGACAGGTGGCGTGCCTCGCGCCCAGGGGCATTCAGATCGTGGACGTCGCCAGCCGCAAGATCGTTCGCCAACTCCCGCGCAAAGGCATCGTCAGCCAGTTGAGCTGGTCGCCGGATGGCTGGTGGTTCACCGGCACCGCGGACCACTTGGGACCGTTCTGGAACATTGCGCGGATGAAGGTTGAGACCGGCGACATCCGTGCCGTCAGCGAAACGGACCGCTACAACTGCACGCCGGATTGGGTGGCTGACTCGCAGCGGATCGTCTACGCCCGGGGCATCATTCCCGAGCAGCCGGGGCGCGCGGAATTGTGGGTGGCCCGGCTCGATGGCCAGCCAGCGCAGCTGCTCTACGCCGAGGAAGGCCATCACATCTACGGCGCCTGTGCTTCGCCGGACATGAAGTACTTGCTGTTCACCCGCCACGTGGCCGATGCGACCCGAATCGAGTTGAATGACACCTCGATGGCCGTCATTCGTTGGGCCGACACCCCCATGCGGGGCGACGAGGGCGAGTCCTTGCACCAGCGCCTTCCGGATGCGTGCACGGGGCCACGGCTCGATCTGGGGCCGGGCTGGGAACCCACCTGGACAATGGCGGACCTGAATGCGCCGCAGCGCGCACCATGACCATGAATGAAATCGGCCGGACTTCAAACCGTCGCGGACCGCGCGAGCCCGCAGCCAGCTTCCTTCGCGCGGGAGCCTTTGGCTCCGCTTTTGTGCTCGCGGGGCTGCTGCTCAGCTCCTGTGGCCAGCAACCGCATGGCGCGCCGGTCGCAACGGTGGATCCGCACCTCGCCACCAACGGCACGCTCGAGGTCACCGCGAAGCTGGTCGAGATTCCCGACGGCGCCATTTTCATGCGCGACCTCTACAACTACGCGACCATCCTGAAATACGAAGTCGTCAGAGTGCATCGCGGGCAGGTCGCCACCAACACCCTCTTCGTCGGGCACTACAATCCCTGGAAACCTCGAGCCGAGGCAGCGGACAAACGCCTCAGGGGCATTGGCGGCTCGCTGAAGCAATTCCGCGCCGGCGACACGCATCGGATGGCGCTGGAGGTGCCGATCGATGACCACTTCATGGGCGGCATCGTGAACAAATACTTCGGCCAGGAAACCGGCCCGCTCTATTGGGCGGTCTGGACTAACCAGGAGTGACGAGATGCGACCCGTGACGCAGTCGGGCGGGTGGCTGCCTGGATTGTTCGATGACCGGATTCGTGGATTGTCCGGAATCCGCCCGTCGAACCGCTCTTCCATGCGCCCATTCCTTCGTTCCTCCCCCAATCCGTCTGAGGGCTGATGGTCTTCACCACTCACATCTTTCTCTTCTACTTCCTGCCGCTCTTCCTGGTGGTCCACTTCTGCCTCCCGCGTGCCTGGCGGAACTTGTGGATTACGGCGGCGAGCTATGTCTTCTACGGCTGGTGGGAGCCGTGGTTCGTCTGCCTGATGATGTTCACTACGGTGGTGGACTTTCTCTGGGGCAAGGTGATCACGCGCCCGGGCGCCACAGCCTCGCAGCGAAAACTGGCCCTCGTCGCCTGCATCATCACCAATCTCAGTCTCCTCGGCTTCTTCAAGTACTACATGTTCGCCGCCGGCACGCTCAACGAACTCCTGGCCGTGGTCGGCGCCGAGCCGTTCCGCGTGATGACCGTGGTGCTGCCCATTGGGATCTCCTTTTACACGTTCCATTCCCTGACCTACATCATCGACCTCTATCGCGGACACGCCACGCCCGCGAAATCGTTCACGGACTTCTCCGCTTTCGTGGCGTTGTTCCCCGACCTCGTGGCCGGTCCCATCATTCGCTACAAGACGCTCGCCGAACAACTGGCGGCGCGGCACCACACGTTGTCGCGATTCGCGTCCGGCACCCTCATCTTCATGCTCGGCTTTGCGAAGAAGATCCTGCTGGCAAATCCCCTTGGCGATGTGGCCGACACGGCGTTCAACGCGGCGAACCCGCTGCCCCTCGATGCCTGGGTGGGTGTGCTGGCCTACGCGTTTCAAATCTATTTCGACTTCTGCGGTTATTCGGACATGGCGGTGGGCCTGGGCCGGATGCTCGGCTTCGAATTTCTGAGGAATTTCGACGCGCCCTACCGCGCCGACAGCATCACCGACGGCTGGCGGCGCTGGCACATCTCCTTGTCGAGCGTGCTGCGCGATTACCTCTACCTGCCCTTGGGCGGCAACCGCAAAGGCCCCACGCGCACTTACGTCAACCTTGCGGTGGTGATGCTGCTCGGCGGATTGTGGCACGGCGCGAAGTGGAACTTCATCGTCTGGGGCGCGTATCACGGGCTGCTGCTCGGCTGCGAACGATGGCGCGGCAAGCAGAGCCTCTACGAATCGTTCCCTCGCTCGGCACGCATCGCCCTGACCTTCCTGCTGATGCTGCTTTCGTGGGTGCTGTTCCGAGCGGATGACCTCACTTCCGCCTGGCACTACTACGGATCGATGTTCGGGTGGCGGCCCGTCGCGGACACCGCGCCGCTGCTCGCCGCCGGCCTCTACACACCCTATCGCGTGCTCCTCCTCGTGCTTTGCGCCGCCCTCGTGTTCCAGCCGCTGCAAGCGCACGACTGGGCGCTCCGTCCGCTGAACTGGCCGCGCGTGGCGGTGGCCCTGCCGCTGTTCGCCCTCGCGCTGATGGCGATGTATTCGCAGGCGTTCAACCCATTCCTCTATTTCCAGTTCTAGCCCGCATGCATTCGAATCCGACAAACGCCGTGACTCCCACGCCTGCCGCCGTGGTCCCGAGTCCATCCCGGCCGGGCGGAGGCCGGGCGGCGGAGCTTGCGCTGGTCATTGTCTTTCTCTTGCTGCTGGCTGGCGGGATTCTAATTCAAACGGCGGTCGAACTGCGCCGCGGCGATGGGGTGAGCGCGCTGGAAGTGTTCCACCGGAAGCCCACCTCGGCTAATCTACGCGCCTACGAGCATCGTCTTGAAGAGGCCAGTGTCGTGGCGCGCGCGCTTCGTCCCCTGTTTCAGTTCGTGCAGTTCACCTGGCTCCGCGATGGCGGCGAAAAAGCGCTCGTCGGACGCGACGGCTGGCTCTTCTACAAGCCGGGCTTGGATGACATGGTGACCCGCGGCGGCGGCCTGGCGACTGCGACGAACGACCCTGTTGCCGCCATCGTGGCGTGGCGCGATGCGCTGGCGGCTCGTGGCATTCATTTGCTGGTCGTACTCGCGCCAAACAAGGAGAGTGTCTATCCCGACCGGCTCACGCGGCGGTTCGCCGAGGGGCAGACGGTGAGGTCACCCACGACGCGTGACCTGATCGCGCGACTCAGGTCCGCCAACGTCCACTGCGTGGACTTGTTTGCCCTGTTCGCGGAGGCGCGGACCAACACCGCCACGTCCAGCCCGGCGCCGCTTTACCTCCAGCAAGACAGCCATTGGTCGCCGGCGGGAGTCGCTCTCGCCGCCCAGGCCGTGGCGCGGCGCCTGGTCGAACTCGGCTGGGCGAAGCCAGGCGCCGTGGCGTATCGCGAACGGGCCGCGCCCGTGGAACGTCTGGGTGACGTCCTGCAAATGTTGCGGTCAACGCCCATCGAAAGATCTTCCGTTCCCGAGAAGATCCGGTGTGTCCAAGTCCTCCGCGACCACAGCGGCCAGCCCTACCAGGACGACCCTCAGTCGGAGATCCTCATCCTGGGCGACAGTTTCCTCCGCCTCTATCAACAGGACGAACCGGGCTCCGCCGGATTCGTCGCGCACCTGGCCAAGGAATTGAGGCAGCCGCTTACCTCGCTGGTCAACGACGGCGGCGCGTCGACATTGGTCCGACAGGAACTCCATCGTCGGCCGGCGCTGTTGCGGCACAAGCGTGTCGTGGTGTGGGAGTTCGTCGAACGCGACATCCGGCTGGGCACCGAAGGCTGGCAGCAGGTACCCTTGCCGCCGCTCGCCAGCGCGGAGGTTGGTGATCGCCAACGCAAGCCCGCCCGGTCACAGGAAAACCCGAGCCGACCCACGCGGGCGATTGCCGGAGAATAATATGACAAACCCATTGCACCGTCGCCACGTCATCCGCTTGCTCCTCCTCGCATTCGGGTTGATCGCCGGCCTCGGGTCGCCTCGGTGCGCCGCCGAGATTCGCGAGACCCTGCAGCTCCGAATCGCTTTCGGTCTCCGCGCACCCGATCAGACCACTCTCACGCCACAACTCGTCCCAGGCTCGCCCGGACTTGAAGTCCGTGCGGCGTCGAGGACGCTCATCATTGGCGCAGGTACGGTCGATTCCATCACCGCCGAGGTATCCTGGCCGAAGCCGGCGAAGCCGCCGCGGAAGCCGCAGTCGATCTGGCAGCATTTGCTCGACCACGGCGAACCAGGCCAGGTGGCGCGGCTCAAAGACGATCCCGGCCTTCAGCCGGATGCGCCGGTGCTCACCGTGTTGACGGCGGCAGACGGCACGCGGGGTTTCTCGATCGGCCTGGAGCAACTCGCCCGGCACCAGGCGATGTGGCTGCCCGAGCACGACGCGTTCGTCACGCGGACCGATACGCCCGTGGATTTCACGGCCCATGTCGCCGCGTTGAAAGGCGAGCGCGTGCTGCATCGCGTGAGGCACCAGCCCGAGGCCACGCTCGCGGGGTGGACCCACAAGTGGGCGGACTTCGGCGATCCGACCCAACCGAATCATGGCCACGAAACCGGGTTGCTCGGGGCCAAAGGCCACCTCACCGGCTTTACCCCGCGCCACGGCTCGATCTACAAGTTCGGCGTAGACCGCTGGGGCCGCGCGCGGCCCGACCTCTCCTTCGCGCACAAGTTCCGCTTCGACCCGCTCTGGCCCGAGTGGCAGTGGACGGGGCAGCGGATCGTGGACGGGCTGCCCATCCTGGTGACCACCTGCGAGCGCGAAGGCCGGCGCTGCGAGGTCGAACAAATTGTCGAGCCGCTGCGCGACACGCCGCCGGCAAAACGCGGTGAACTGCCGGGAGTGTTGCTGAGCAGATTCCGGTTCTCCGGCAAAACGGGTCCATTTCAGTTCGGTTTCCGACTGGCCACCGAAACCACGAACCGGCATCCCGAACTGCGCGAAGCCGGCGGACGCTGGTGCGTGGTGGATCGCGAGACCGGCTGTGTCTGGTTGATGGTCGAGGCTGACCCCGGTTTTACGCTGCAGCCGCGCGCCGCCCTCGCAGACGAGCAGGACCCGCGGATCGAGTTCGACTGCGTGGGCGAACTGACAGCCGGCAAGCCTTGCGACATTCTCGTCAAGTTGCCTTCACCCGTCGTTCCGCCGGGGGCGATGGACGCACTGGCGGGGCTGGATTACGCGAAAGCCCGCGCGGCGACGGTGAATTACTGGGAAAGCTGGCTGGCGCAAGGCGCGCTTTTCGAGGCACCGGAGCAAGCCGTCAACGACCTCTTCCGCGCGAACCTCTGGCACGCGCTAATGCTGCCACGCTTCCGGGAGCACAACCACATTGACCTGCCATACTCGAACTTCGCCTACGGCCAGTTCAACGCCGATTGGCCCATCAACCAGGCTGTGTACGTGGACTACATGCTCTATGGCCTGCGCGGGCACTTTGCCGTCGCAGAGGAGGAATTCGCCGCCATGTACCGCAGCCAGCAGAAGCCCGACGGGCGTGTTGGCGGTTTCGCGGAGTGGGGTGTCTATTCGCCGGGAATGCTCTACTCCGTCGCGCGGCACTTCCTGCTCTCGGGCGACCGCGCCTCCTTCGAGCGTCTGCTGCCCGCCTCGCTGAAAGCCATGGACTGGTGCTTGAGGGAAGTCGCCGGCAGCCAACAAAACACAGACGCGCCTGGACTCATCATCGCTCCGCTCAACGACCTCACCCACGCCCAGCGCGCCTGGGGTTTCCCCAATGGCTACTTCGTCGCCGGACTCGATGTCTTCGGACGGGCTCTGGCGGTTTACGGTCATCCCCGCGCCGCCGAAGTCCGGGCCACGGCCGACAAGATGCGCGCCGACGTCACCACCGCCTTCGCCCGCGCCAGCGTGAAGTCGCCGGTGGTGCAACTCGCCGACGGCACCTGGAACAACTACGTGCCGTGCGACGCGCTGACGCCCCGCCGGCTGCTGGAAGAGTGGTATCCCACGGACGTGGATTGCGGCCCGTTGCACATGGCGCGGCTGGGAGCCCTGGACCCGCGCGGCTGGCTCGCCACGGCCATGCTGCATGACCACGAGGACAATCTGTTCCTCAACCAATGGGGCGCAGCCAACGAACCGGTGTATAATATGCAGGCCACCGCCTACCTCCACCGCGACGAGCCGGAGGCGGTCATCCGCGCCTTTTACAGCATGCTGGCTTGCGCGTTCTCCCACCACCAACTCACGCCGCTGGAACATCGCTGGGCCTGGGGACAGTACTACATGCCGCCAAGCACCGACGGCGCCTGGTTCGAACTGTACCGGAACATGCTGGTCAACGAGCTCAGCGGCAACGGCACGCTCTTCGTCGGTCAGGCTGTCCCGCGCGCCTGGTTGGCGGACGGGAAACGTCTCCGGGTGGAACGCGCCCCGACTTGCTTTGGCCCGGTGAGCTTCTCGGTGGACAGCCGAGCGACGGCCGGTGAGATCATGGTCATCCTTGACGCCCCGTCGCGTCAGCCACCCGCCACACTGTTGGTCCGGCTGCGGCATCCGCAGCGGAAGCCTCTTCAATCCGTGACCGTCAACGGCCGGGCGTGGTCCGACTTCGACGCGAAGAAGGAATGGATCCGCATCGCCACCCCCGCCGCAGTCCGTCATACCATCAGCGCCCGCTATTAAACCGTGCAGCGTCTTCGTGCTCAGGGACCGCGCCCTCGGGTTCAGCGGGGATGTGTGATGCTCGACGGCGCGAACATTCACACTTGGTTCGACACGGAGGGGGATGATGGCCCGCCGCCGGCCGAGTGGCTGGCGGTCGGCGCGTCGAACCATGCGGTCGAGGTGTGGGACGTGAAGTCACGGCGCCGACGTCACATCCTGACCGGCCACGCCTGGCATTGCCTGTCGCTGGACTTCTCAGCCGATGCCAAGACGCGGGTGACGAGCGGAATCGATTACACCGTGCGTCTGTGGAACCTGGCAACCGGGCGGGAGACCCAAGTCCTCGAGAATGTGGACCGCCTCGATATATGCTCGGTTCATGTTCCTGCCGGCCTGGACACCGGCATCTTGCGGACCCGGATGCCGAACAGCCGACCCCGGTGGTAAGTCACAAACGTGCCCCCGCTCTTGCCACTAAGCCGATTCGCTCATGGCAGCGCGCACAGTGCCCGGCAACTCCCTTGCTTACAGGCTGAATCCAGAGGTCGAAATCGGCCCCAAGCCCTTGGAATCACCTTCCATCATGCGTATCCGATTGGCGCTCTGGACTCCTCTGGGCGAGAGATCATCGTCCGTGGGATTACCTGGGGCCGACGACGGTGAGCGCCAGGTCTACCGTTTGGGCCGGCCCCGACGCCGGAGAGATCACCAACTGCAGTGAGTGTTGTCCCGGGGTTGCGCCGGCAGGGACCGACAGCGCCAGCTTCCGCGTTTCATTGAATCCGACGTCACGGGTCGTGAGGGTGTGGCTGAAGTCCCACTGGTCTGGAGTAACCCGCCAACCCCGGGGAGCGTTCACCTGGATTCCGTAGGCAAGGGTGACTGCGGTCTTCGGATTCGCTGGCAGCCGATAATGCACGGTAAGCGTCAGTTCGATTTCTTGCTCCTGCCCGGAGACGATTGGGCTCGCGCGGTACTCCGCCGCGAATGTCCCGGATTTCGAGGTGCCCGGGCCGCAACCCAGAAGGAGCAACCCCGTGGCCATCGCTGCCACGCAGCGGCGCATGCTCCCACGGTCGCGTTCCAAGGTGCCCTTTTCGCAGTGGAGGGCTTCCCGCGCGCACACGAAGGCGCGAGGGGGCGGTTTCTGTTTCATGATTTTGGCAAGGTTGATGTGGTTTCGCTTCCCGGACTGCTGCTTTGCGGCACGACCGGACAGCTTCCCGAATCGTAACACACATGATAACAGCCACCCAAGAACACCTGCTGCGGCCATTGGATGGTTACAATTCGGTGACGGTTTCTCCGACTGATCGATAGCGGGGGGAGGGAGTCCCCCGCAAGGCTGCCAAGGCGGAGAGGGCCAAGACCTAGTTACAACTTCATTATCCAGTTTACAGGTATATTGACCAGTTCTCGGGCATTTTATCGCACCACAATCGTGCGGCGCATGTTCAGGATGCCTACTCGACGGTGACCGATTTGGCGAGGTTGCGGGGTTTATCGACGTCGCAGCCGCGGGCGACGGCGATGTGGTAGGCGAGGAGTTGGAGGGGAACCACGGCGAGGAGGGGGAAGAGGGGTTCGAGGGTCTCGGGGAGGGCGATGACATCCTCGGCTTTGCGGGCGAGATCGGCGGCTTTGTCTTCGGTGGTGAGGGCGATGATGGGGCCTTTGCGGGCCTTGATTTCCTCGAGGTTCGAGCAGGTTTTGTCGAACATGGCGCCGTTGGGGATGACGAAGACGGTGGGGGTCTGATCGTCGATCATGGCGATGGGGCCATGTTTCATTTCGGCGGCGGGATAGCCTTCGGCGTGGATATAAGAGATTTCCTTGAGTTTGAGGGCGCCCTCGAGGGCCACGGGGAAGTTGTATTGCCGGCCGAGGAAGAAGAAATCTTCGGCGTTCTGGTATTTGAGGGCGATGCGCTTGACCTGGTCATTGAGGGCGAGGGCTTGCGACATTTGCTGGGGCAAGGCTTGGAGGGCCTGGATGAACTGGCGTCCGCGATTGGCGGAGAGCATCCGGATGCGGCCCATGAGCAGGGCAAGCAGGGCGAGGACGCTGACCTGGGCGGTGAAGGCTTTGGTTGAAGCGACGCCGATTTCGGGGCCGGCGTGGAGGTAGATGCCGCCATCGGATTCCCGGGCGATGGTCGAGCCGACGACATTGACGATGGCCAGGACCTTGTGGCCGCGTCGGCGCGATTCCCGGAGTCCGGCCAGGGTATCGGCGGTTTCGCCGGATTGACTGATGACCAGGACGAGCGTGCCGTGATCGATGGGCGGGTTGCGGTACCGGAATTCGCTGGCGTATTCGACTTCGACGGGGATGTGGGCGAATTCCTCGATGAGATATTCGCCGGTGAGGGCGGCGTGCCAACTGGTGCCGCAGGCGGAAATGACGATCCGTTCCACGCCGCGGAGTTCGGCGTTGGTCATGTTGAGTCCGCCGAACTTGGCGGTGACTTCTTCGAGGTCGAGGCGGCCGCGGATGGCGTTTTCGAGCGCGCGCGGTTGCTCGTAGATCTCCTTGAGCATGTAATGCGGGAAGGTGCCGAGCTCGACGGCCTCGGGTTTGAATTCGAGCGCGCTGATCTCGTAGCGGGCAGTGGCGTCGTCCAAGCGGTCGAGCTTGAGATCGTCGATGGTGAGAGTCACGACGTCGAGGTCGTTGAGGTAAACGACTTTTTGCGTGTGCGCGACGATGGCGGCGGCGTCGCTGGCCAGGAAGTTCTCGCCGTCGCCCACTCCGACAATGAGCGGCGAACCGCGTCGGGCTCCGACCATGATACCGGGTTGATTGACGCAGAGGACGGCAATGCCATAGGTGCCGACGACTTCCCGGAGGGCTTCCATGACGGCCTGGGTCAGGAGCGGGAGTTCGGATCGGGTGAGGGGATGGGCGTGTTGGGTCTGGGCCTCCAGGCGGTCGTAATGGACACCGACCAGATGGGCGAGCACTTCGGTGTCGGTGGCGGACTTGAAGGTGTGGCCGTCGGCGAGGAGTTGGTTCTTGAGGGTATCGAAGTTTTCGATGACGCCGTTGTGAACGAGCACGATGCGGCCGCGCTGGTCGAGGTGGGGGTGGGAGTTTTCGTCGGAGGGTGGTCCGTGGGTGGCCCAGCGGGTGTGACCGATGCCGAGGGCTCCCTCCAGAGGTTGGGCCTGGAGGAGGCGTGCGAGGCCTTCGTCGATTTTGCCTTTGCGCTTGCGGAGTTGGAAGGCGTCGTCCGCCAGGATGCAGATGCCGGCGCTGTCGTAACCGCGATATTCGAGACGGCGCAGGCCTTCGAGGATGACGGGGCCGGCCTGTTGTTTACCGATATAACCTACGATGCCGCACATAAGGGATTTGAGATTTAAGATTTAATATTCGAGATCTGCCGGAAATCGCAAGCAGGTCCTGCTCCAAGCTGGCGAAGTGGATCTGTCGTAATTTGCAGCATATTGTAGTCGAGTTGGTTACACCGCAGCAGGGATTGGGCGGTTCGTCGTCCCAGTCTTACTCGGCGGCAGTCTGTCCGCTTACCGGCGTGGCGGGTTCGTATTCGTATTCGCATCGACAGCTCGTGGCCGGAGGTTAGCGAATCGGAAAGGCGCGGTCGAGTGGAGATCCGGGGAAAGTCCGCACGACCTGAGAATCGAGGCTTCGATGTCGGGTTCCGGCGGAGCTGGAGGCTGGCGGGCGGCAGGATGGCATTGCATTCCACGAATGGCTGAGCGAAAAACGGGCGTCATGACATCCCGCGAACGCGTAAGGATTGCTTTAAGCCACCGAGTTCCCGACCGGGTGCCGATCGATTTCGGGGGGCATCGGTCGTCCGGGATCAGCGCGATGGCCTACGCCCGGTTGCGGCGGCATCTCGGCCTGGCTGAGCGGCCGATCCGGGTTTATGACCTGATCCAGCAGTTGGCGGTGATTGACGACGACGTGCTGGATTTGTTCGGGGTCGATACGATCGAATTGGGGCGGGCGTTTGCCCGGGAGGCTGAACATTGGAAGGAGTGGACGCTGCCGGACGGGACCCCCTGTCAGATTCCGGTCTGGACCAATCCGGTTTGGGCGGACGGTCGTTGGCAGTTGCCGGCGAAGGATGGCCGTTCGATGGGCGAAATGATGCCAGGCACGATCTACTTCGAGCAGTCGTATCATCCCTTTTCCGACGAAGACGATCTGGATCACCTGTCCGAGGCAATGGAGACCGCGATGTGGACTTCGGTGAAGACTCCGCCGGGGCCGCTGGCGGGTGGTCCGGAGGGGCGGGAGCAGTTGCGCGCGGGGGCGCAGCGGTTGCGGTCGGAGACCGACCGGGCCGTGCTTGGTTTGTTTGGCGGGAACCTGCTCGAGATGGGGCAGGTGCTGTATGGTTTGGAGCGGTTTTTCCTGCTGCTGGCGGGCGAGCCGGAGCGGGCGCATGCCTTTCTGGATCGGCTGACGGCGTTGCACCTGGCGAATCTGGAGCGATTCCTGGCGGCGGTGGGGGACCAGATCGACATCGTCTTGTTCGGTGACGATCTCGGATCGCAGCGGGGTCCGTTGATCTCCCCGGCGATGTACCGGGAGTTCTTCAAGTCGCGGCATGGGGCGATGTGGCGTCGGGCGCATGAGCTCAGCGAGGCGAAGGTCATGCTGCATTGCTGCGGCGGGGTGCGCGAACTCCTGCCGGATCTGATCGATGCCGGGTTGGACGCGATCAACCCGGTGCAGATCTCGTGTCGGGGGATGGAGCCGGCCGGGTTGAAGCGGGATTTTGGCGATCGGCTCGTCTTCTGGGGGGGCGGTTGTGATACGCAGTTGGTCCTGCGGCAGGGGACACCGGCGGAAACGCGCGAGCACGTCCGGCGGATGCTGGACCTGTGGTCGCCCGGGGGCGGGTATGTGTTCCAGCAAGTGCACAATGTGCTGGCCGATGTGCCGCCGGCGAACCTCGTGGCGATGCTCGAGGCGGTGAGGGAGGCTTGAAGCGTCGGGGGGCAAAGCCTCCGGGCGGCCGGTGCAACCGGCACGCGTCACCAACAGCAGTTGTCACGCATGCCGAGTACGGTATGCTCCGACGATGATGCAGCGCGCGCGCAGCCGGGTTTTTGGCCTTATCCTCGCTCTATCGGTCGGTCTGACCTCAGGCCTGGGTGCTGAGCTGGTTCCGCCCGGCGCGTCGTGGCGTTTCCTGGCGGGCTACCAGGAGGCTACACCCTCCAACCCGGCCGCGTGGCGGGTCGTGGGGTTCGACGATGCGTCCTGGTCGGAGCTGCCCGCCCCATTCTGGTATGGGGATTCCCAGCCGCTGCCCGGCACCGAGCTCAACACCATGAACGGAAACTACACTTCCGTTTTCCTCCGCAAATCGTTTACGGTCGCCAACCCTGCGGGAGTCGAATACCTCGAGCTCGGCGCGCAGTCGGACGATGGATTCATCGCGTGGCTGAACGGGGTCGAGATCGCCCGATTCAACATGCCTCTCGGCGAGGTGGCCTACGATGGAACCTCGCTGGGGGCGTTGCCCGAGCCCATTCCGTTCCAGACCTTCGCCGTCGCCAACCCGGGTGCCGCGCTCAACGAGGGGCTTAACGTCCTGGCGGTGCACGCCTTCAACGCTTCGCGCAGTTCGAGCAGCGACTTTGTCATCCACGTTTCCTTGAGTGCGGATGCCGACATCGTTGCGCCGAGGGTGGACAACACCTTGCCCGAACCGTACCAGCCGCTGGCGATCCTCACCCGGATTGAAGTTGTTTTCAGCGAACCAGTGACGGGCGTCGATGCCGCCGACCTGCTGATCAACGGGGTCCCCGCGACCCAGGTGGTCGCGTTAACCGGCGCCAACTACCTCTTCACCTTTGCCGAACCCGCTCCCGGCACCGTGGCTGTCGCCTGGATTCCAAGCCACGGCATCGTGGATCTTGCCCAAGACCCGAACCCGTTTGCCGGTGGCGCGTGGTCGTATCCGCTCGACCCCGGGCAATTGCCCGAGGGGCTGCACCTCAGCGAGTTCATGGCCGCCAACGATCGCACCATCGAAGACAGCTTTGGCGATCATTCCGATTGGATTGAGATCTTCAACGGCAGCAGCCAAACCGTCAGTCTCGAGGGCTGGAAACTCACCGACTCCGCCTCGAATCTCGGCAAGTGGTCCTTTCCGAAGATCAGCCTGCGCCCACTCGAATACCTCCTGGTCTTCGCCTCCGGCCGCAACCTAAGCAACCCCGCGGCTGAACTCCACACCAACTTCAAGTTGAGCCGGGAAGGCGGATATCTCGCCCTGGTCAGTCCCTCCGGCCGGATCGCCTCCGACTATGCACCCGTCTATCCGCCCCAGGAAACGGATGCCTCCTACGGCCGGGACCTCGGCGATCCACGGATCCTCGGATACTTTATCGAGCCGACCCCGGGCGGGCCCAATGCCTCGACTGGTGCCGGGTTCGCCCCGTCGGTCCGTTTCTCGGTGGACTCCGGGGCGTTCGCGCAGCCTTTCTCGCTCATCCTTTCGCCGGAGCCTTTGGCGGCGAATGTCCAGATCCGGTATACGCTCGATGGCAGCCCCGTTCACGAAGGCTCGACGCTTTACTCCGCCCCCATTCGCATCGGTGACACCACGCGCGTGCGCGCCCGCTGCTTTCAGCCGGGGCTTTGGCCCGGGCCGTCGCGCACCGGACTCTATTTCGCTCTGACGCCTGAGGCGGCTAATTTTGTCACGGACCTCCCCATCCTGGTGCTTCACAACGAAGGAGGCGGGGAAGTGCCGGCTTACTGGGATCAACCGGTCCTGGTTCAGACGTTCGAACCGGTCGATGGCGTGACGTCGCTCACGAACCGACCGACGCTTGCCAGCCAGGGCATTTTTCATCTCCGCGGTTCCAGCACGCTCTTTTATCCCAAAGGCAGTTTTTTTCTGGAGACCCAGGACGAGTTCGGCTTCGACCAGGCCGTCTCACTGCTTGGTCTGCCCAACGAGTCGGACTGGGTGCTCTATGCCCCCAACAACTTCGAACCTGTCTTGCTTCACAATCCCGTCGCCTTCGAGCTCAGCCGGCAGATGGGTCAATACGCTTCCCGCACCCGATTCGTGGTCGTCTTCCTGAACACCACTGGCGGCGCGGTCCATTCCAGCCATTATCACGGCATTTACGTGCTCGAGGAGAAGATCAAAGTGGACCGGGATCGCGTCGCGATCGACAAACTGGGTTCCCGGGATCTGCAACCGCCCGAGGTCACGGGCGGTTACCTGCTCAGCGTCGATCGATCCGCCCCGGGCGAATGGCAGATCTACGCGGGCGACCAGAGTCTCAATGTGCTCGACCCCGATTTCTGGGAGTTCATCTCCCCCGAGCGTGCCCCCCAATACGACTATCTGCAGAACTACCTGGACACCTTCTTCAACGTTCTCACCGGCCCCAACTGGCGGGATCCCGTCTCCGGCTACGCCGCTTACATCGACGTCCCGGCCGCCATCGATCATCATCTCCATGGAGTGGTCACCTTCAATGTCGACGCCCTCCGCCTGAGCGGCTATCTCCACAAACCGCGCGAGGGCAAGATCGTCATGGGCCCGGTCTGGGATTTCGACCGCACCCAGGGCTCGACCGACGGCCGCGATTTCAACCCCCGACTCTGGCGTTCGCGGGTTGCCGATCGGGGCACGGACATGTTCAACGCTTCGGGCACCTACCACAATCCGTGGTATAGCCGGATGTTTCTCGACATCGATTTCTGGCAGCGCTGGGTGGATCGCTACCAGTTGCTTCGCGATTCAACCCTCTCGACTTCGAACGTTCATGCCGTCATCGATACCCTGGCCGGCCAGGTCCGCACCGAACAACCCCGCGAAGTCCTGCGCTGGGGCATCCGGCCGCGCTCCGGCCAGGTGACGGTCGATGGTTATACCCATTCCTTCTCGGGCACGTATGCCGGTGAGGTCGATTGGATGAAAACATGGTACACCGAGCGACTCGATTTTATCGACGACAACCTGCTTGCCCGCCCCCGCCTCAGCCTGCCGGCGGGGCTGGTCGCCAAAGGCGTGCTGCTGGCTCTCGCCACTGACGAACCCGGCACGATCTATTACACCCTGGACGGCTCCGATCCGCGCCTTCCTGGCGGCGAGCTCTCGAGAGCCGCGCGGCGCTACGCCGCGCCCATCGAGCTTTCGGCCAATGCCCACGTGGTCGCCCGGAACCTCAATCCGCAGCACCGGAACCAAACCGGCCCGGGAGCGCCTCCACTTTCCACTCCGTGGTCCGGTCGCTCCGCCGCCACTTACGTGGTCGAGACCCCGCCCCTGGTCATCACGGAAATCATGTATCATCCGGTCGGGGCCGCTGGCAGTTACGCCGACAACGACTTCGAGTTCATTGAACTGCTCAACCGCGGTTCGGAACCGCTCGCTCTTCCCGGGTTCCATTTTGCCGACGGCATCGCTTTCACCTTTGCCAGCAGCGGCCCGATCACCCAGTTGGCCCCGGGTGAAAGGGTGGTGCTGGTCAAAAACCTCGACGCGTTCCAGTCTCGTTATCCTCTCGTCACGCGTATCGGCGGCGTCTATTCCGGCAGCCTGGACAATGCGGGTGAACGACTTTCGCTCGTCGGGCCGCTCCTCGAACCGATCCTTGACTGCAAATACAACAATGCCTGGTATCGCGCCACGGATGGACTCGGTTTCTCCCTCGTGCTTCGCGACGAATCCGCCGCGTTGACGACCTGGGATGACGCTCGCGCCTGGCGCGCCAGCGGTCGGTCCGGCGGTTCGCCCGGCGCACCGGAACCTTCGTTGCCGGCCATCCCCCCGATCCTCATCACCGAAGCCCTGACCCACACTGACCCGCCCGACCAGGATTCGGTCGAGTTGCACAATCCCGGGGTCGACCCGGCCAGCGTCGGCGGTTGGTGGATTACCGACGACCCGGAAATCCCGTTCAAATTCCAGATTCCGCCGGCCACCACCATCCCGGCCGGAGGGTTCCTCGTCTTTAACGAAACCCAGTTCACCAACAGCCCCGGAGGCGGCTTCAGGCTGAGCTCGCTGGGCGATGCCGTTTACCTGTTCTCAACCGACGGCGGCACCCAGCTCACCGGGTATCACCACGGCTTCGATTACGGGGCCGCCTTCAATCGCGTCCCGTTCGGCCGGCATGTGATCAGCACCGGCGCCGAACAGTTCGTTGCCCAGACGAGTCTCACGCTCGGCGCGCCCAACGCCGGCCCCAGGATCGGCCCCGTGGTTGTCAACGAGATCATGTTTGATCCGGCTCTGGTTTCGGGACCCGCCAACGCCGCGCTGGACGAATACCTCGAACTGCACAATCGCGCTTCGGTTCCCGTGACCCTTCACGATCCGTTGGCGCTTACGAATACCTGGCGCATCCGCGGCGGCATCGATTTCGATTTCCCGGTCGGGACCGTGATCCCTGCCAATGGCTACCTCCTCGTGGTGAGCTTCGATCCTTGGCTCGACACGGCCAAACTCGCCGCATTCCGTAATCATTACAGCCTGTCGCCCAGCACAACCGTGGTGGGGCCGTACGCCGGGCGTCTTGCCAACGAAGGCGATCGTGTGACCCTGCTGCAGCCCGACCAGCCTCAGGGACCGACCAGCCCGAGTCCGGGCTTGGTGCCGTATGTCCTCGTCGAGGCCGTTGAATACGAAGTGCTCCCGCCCTGGCCACCGGGCCCTTCGATCTCTCCGAAGTCTCTCCAGCGCCGCCACCCCGACTTGTTCGGCAACGATCCCGCCCATTGGGAGTCCGCGGCGCCGACCCCCGGGGCGGTGAATTCTTCGAGCGGCTCGCCCGATAGCGACGGTGACACGCTCCCCGATATTTGGGAGTTGGCCAACCTCCTCGATCCGGAGGACCCACTCGGCGATCACGGCGCCTCGGGAGATCCCGATCTCGACGCCCTGGACAATCTCCAGGAGTGGATTGCCGGCACGCACCCGCGGATGGCGGACACCGACGGCGACGGGCTACTCGATGGCTGGGAGGTTCGCAATGGTTTGAACCCGCTCAACCGTTCCGGCGTGCACTCCGGTTCCGGCGATCCCGACCACGATGGCTTGTCCAACGCTGTGGAACAGGCCCACGGCACGAATCCCTGGAGCCCGGATTCGGACGCCGATCTCCTCAGTGACGCCTGGGAAATCGCCAATGGTCTCGATCCAAACGATCCCACCGGCATCCACGGCGCCGACGGCGATCCCGATCGGGACGGACTGTCCAACCTCCACGAGTACCTTGCGGGCACCCGGCCCCAGGATCCTGCGAGCGCGCTCAGCCTCAATCTGGAACTTCTGCCGGATGGCCGGCTTTATTTGCAGTTCAAGACCGTGGCCGGCCGCGCCTATCTGCTGCAGACTCGGACTGCTTTTGGCGACGCGTCATGGGTGACGCTCATGGATGTTCCACCCTCGGCTGAAGACTCCGAGTTTCAACTCATCGGCGGCATTCAGAATGCCCCGGATCAGTTCTACCGTTTGGTCCTCAAACCCTGACGGAATTCGCTTGGGATATCGACGGACATTTCCTGCACGCAAGCGCAACCCCGACTGATTCGTTCGACATCCAGGAGACGCCGGTTGGCTTGGAAACCGATCCGCCGAAGCTGTCAATTTATAGGTGCGGCGTGAAACCGCTCATGCTACGGTGCGACCCGCAAACCATTAAAACCATGAAGAATAAACGACTTCTCGGCCGTACCAGTCTACTGGTGGGCCTGCTTGGGGCCTGGTTGGCTGCCTCGCCCAACGCGCACGCGGATTATGCCACCGTCGTGTCCGATTTGGGTCCGGTAGTTTATTACCGTTTCAATGACCCCGATCCGGTGCCCACGGAGGACGTTGCGCTGAACCTCGGTTCGCTCGGCGAAGCCTTTAACGGCGAATACCAAGCGATGAGCGAGTCGCGGGGCGTGACCGGCGCGATCTTGGGCGACAGCGACAAAGCGGTGTCGATCAATGGCGCGGTCGGCCAGCAAGTCGTGGTGCCCTTTGCCCCCGAGGCCAATCCGAACGGGCCCTTTACGGTCGAAGTCTGGGCGCAGCCAGCCAACACCGAGGCCGGCAGCCGCGCGGTGGCCATCGCGATGGTGAATGGCCAAAACGCCGGCAATGCGGACGACCGCAGCGGTTGGTGTCTTCGCCAGAACGGCCTCGATTGGCAGATGTTACTCGGTTACGATTACTCGGATGGAGTGACGTATTATGGAACCACCTTGACCGCGGCCAACTCGGTCACGGCTGGGGTCTGGCAGCACGTGGTCGCGGTCTACGACGGTTCGACCATCAGCCTGTATATCAACGGAAACCTGGCTGCCAGCGCGGCCCCTGCTTTCCCCATGCTCCCCAACACGGGGGCGCCCATCATTCTCGGCGATCGGGGTTTCACCGGCTGGGATTTCAACGGTTTGGTCGACGAATTCGCCGTTTATCCGACGGCGCTTTCCGCCGTGGTCGTGAAGGCCCACTACGATAACGCGCGGAATGCCGCGCGTCCCCAACCCTATCCTGAAGTGGTCTTGCAGCAGAACCCCGTCGTTTATCTGCGGCTGGGTGAAGGTACGCTGGTGCTGCCGGTTGCTCGGAACAGCGGCAGCCTGGGTGCCACGGGCGACGGCACTTATTTCATCGGTACCGCCTCTGGAGTCACGGGACTGAACGGCGGCACCGCCGCCGGCTTCGAGTCGGACAACACCGCTTGCGCGTTCGACGGCGCGACCGGATTCGTCGGCACGACTCTGCAGAATCTCTTCGACGTGCCCAGGCTGACGTTGATGTGCTGGTTCAAACCTGATGGTAACCAGCCGACTCGCACCGGTCTCTTTGGCCAGAACGACGTGATCGAACTCGGTTGGCACGATGCGCAGACGCAGTTTGGACCCTGGACGGCCAACGGCGGCTTTCCGGCGGCCAACCCGGCGCTGATCCAACCCGGACTGTGGAACCACTTCGCCGCGGTCGCCGATGGCACCACGTTCAAGGTGTTCCTGAACGGCGCTGAAGCCGCGAGTGCGGACAGTACGCAGGCGACTTTCGGGACGGCCGCCTTCAACTTCAACATCGGTGGCGGTGGCATCCTCGATGCCGGGGGGAACTTCTTCCGGGGGATGATTGACGAGGTGGCGGTTTTCAACAAGGCGCTCGAAGTCAGCCAGATTCAGGGCATCTACAACGCGGCGCTGCCGGCGATCATCGGGTTTGCTCGCACGCCCGCCGGTCTGATTTACGAAGGCGTCACGGTGACCCTCGAAGTTAAGGTCGCCGGCAATCCGCCGTTCAATTACCAATGGCGCAAGGATGGGACACCCCTGGCTGGCCAGAGCGGAGCGGTGCTCACCTTGACGAACGTTCAGTTGGACGATTCGGGCGACTATGACGTACAAGTGACCCAAGGGGAGACAAGCTTGACCAGTCCGGTGGCCCCGCTGGAAGTGCAGGCCGCACCGCCCGCGATTGTGCGGGCGCCGACCTCGGCCCAACGGTTCATCAACGCGCAAGTAGCCTTTACCGTGGAAACCACCGGCAGCCAACCGCTCAGTTTTCAGTGGCAACGCGATGGCAATCCCATTCCGGGCGCTAACAGCGCCACGTTGCGCCTTACCGATCTCCAACCGGGCGATGCGGGGGAGTACACCCTGGTGGTCAGCAACCCCCTGGGCAGCGACCAGGCGAGCGCCACCTTGAGCCTGGAAAGCCCGACGAAATTCGCGGCGGCAGCAGTGGACCTGGGGCCGTATGGTTATTGGCCGCTCAACGAGACCTCCGGTACAACGGCGTTCGATTATTGGGGTGGACGGGATGGCACGGCGAACAGCGGGGTCACGCGCGGCGTTGGCGGGCCCAGCGGCGCGACGCTGCCGGGCTTCGATGCGAACAACCAAGCCTACTCGTTCAACGGCAACGGCGGGGAAGTGGTGATTCCCCCGTTGAATATCAACAAAGCAACCGTCACCATCGTGGCCTGGATCCGTCCCAACGGCGCCCAGGACGACTACGACGGCCTCGTCTTCAGCCGCGGCGGATCCACAGTTGCCGGTCTTGACTACCAGCAGGGCGGGCAGTTGGGTTACCACTGGAATGACGCGGAATGGGACTGGGGTTCCGAGTTGTCCCCGACCGACGGCGTGTGGAACTTTGTGGCGCTGGTGGTTGAACCGAGCCAGGCGACCATGTATTGGGACGATGGCCCCGGCTTGTTGAGTTACGCGAATATAGCGAACCATGACCCGGAGGCATTCGATGGCCCGCTGCGGTTTGGCGCCGATGGCAACGGCGCCCGCTTTTTCAACGGGGCCATCGACGAAGTGGTGATCTACGACCGAGCGCTGTCAGAGACTCAGATCAGCGCATTACACGCCGCCGGTTTTGCGGGAACCTACGTGCCCACGCCGGTCCGGATTATCGAGCAGCCCAAGTCAGAGACGATTCCGGCGGGCGGAAGCTATACGCTCAGTGGCAAGGCCGAGGGTAGCGTCCCGTTGACCTACCGATGGCAGAAGAACGGGACCGATATCCCCGGCGCCACGCGCAGCAGCCTGACGTTTGCCACCGTGGCCGAATCCGACTCTGGCACCTACCAACTGTTCGTGACGCAAGGAAACACCGTGGTCTCCACCACCCCGGCCACCCTGACCGTCAAGCCCCGTCCGGCTTACCTGGATCTCTCCGAGAATCTGGTGGTGCACCTGAAGTTCGATGGCGACTATCAGGATGCTTCAGGGCGTAACAACCACGGCACCCCCCTCGGCGGGCCGAGTCTGGTTGACGGCAAGATCGGGAGCGGCGCCCTGCGCTATGCAACGGTAATGGCGGGGGACACGGTGGCGAGCGCCGGTTATGTTTCTCTCGGTTCGCCGGCTGATCTTCAATTCGGCGGCGCAACCAGCTTCTCGGTGGCCTTTTGGACCCGTTTCACCGGCAGCCCGGGAGACCTGCCGTTCCTCTGCAACAACGACGGCAGCTACGGGGGTGCCGGCTACACCTTCGCGCCTTCCTGGGAGACCGGGAGTTGGTCGTGGAGCCTTAACGATGGTCCCGCCCCGCAGGATTGGCCCGGCGTCGTCGCGCAATATGGGGATGAGGCAGGTTATCCGAACGCGCTCAATGACGGCAATTGGCACCACCTGGTCTTTGTCGTCGATCGCGCCGGTGAGGTTGCGACCTACCTGGACGGCGCCAAGGTGCATGCCAAGTCGATTGCCGGGCTGGCTTTCAACTTGAACACCAGCATGGCTGTCACCATTGGCCAGGCCGGCGGTAATTACCCCGTCGCAGGGCAGTTCGACATCGACGACCTCGGCATCTGGCGCGCGGTTCTGACCGACTACGACGCCCAGGCGATCTACATCGTCGGGCAAGAGCATGGCCGAAGCTTCGATACGACCGCTCCGGCCGAAGTTACGATGCAGATCCGGCAGACCGCGGCTGGCGTTGAGGTTCTCTGGCCCAGCGGCACGCTTGAATCGGCCCCGGCAATCAGCGGTCCCTGGGGCACCGTTTCCGGGGCAAGCGCGCCGAGTCACACGGTCACCCCGAGCGATACCGCCCGGTTCTATCGCGTGCGCTAAACCCGGTTCGCCGACTTGGCTTCATCTTCGCGGGGGCGCGCCCAAAGCGCGCCCCTTTTGCGATACACTTTACCAGCGCACCCCTGCAGCGTCGGCTTGCCGGTTCCCGCGCTTTTAGGATTGTGCGGCTTCCCGCCTCGGCGCATGGTTTCGGCAAGCAATGGAACCAACGCCAACGAAACCGGAGTCACTGCCCCTTCGTCGTCACCGGCGGCAGGCTTCCCTCAGGGGCAGATGGGCGTTCGCATCTCTTGGTTTCACCGTGGTGCTGGTGTGTATGGGGTGCCGAACCACGGTCGAGGAATACACCCTGCCGGTGCCGTCAGGGCCGGCTGTGCCGGTGGATCCGCGCCTGACCCCACCTTGAACGGGAACTCGAATTTGCCGGCTTGCGCCAATCACGGCGGAGTCTTCGCGCGGATTTCCTCAGACTCCTTAGCCTCCAGGATTTCCCGAGTCTGCGAAGCGCGCGCCAACTGATCTGCGACCGAGTGACGTTTGTCCGAGTCAGTGGATAGTCGCGTGAAGTCGGCGGGAATCGTTGCGCCCTTCGAGAGCGCAACGGGTGTTTCGTCGGCGTGCTCAGCCCCGGGGCGATGCCCGATTCCACCAAGGCTTATGTGGGCAAGCCCCGGGCTGATGTCTTGGCGCACCTTCGGCGCGCCTCTTTTTCGGTTCCGCCTGCGCCGGCCGGTGAAACATGCGGGCAGGGGAGTAGGGGCTCCGCTGGGGAGGATGCTATCTGCGTCGCCACAGCATGCCGCCGAGCCCCAGGAGGGCCAGGATGCCAGCGAGGGCCGAGCTCGGTTCCGGGACGCATTGCGGCGGGCGAGGTTTGCAGTCGCCATTGGAACCCCAATTCCATGAGTGGCTCCAGTCCCATTTGCAGTCCCAGTCCCATCGTTGGCCTTCGTGTTTCGACTTGAGATCATCGAGCAACGAACTAACGCCGGACCACCAATCGGTCAGACGGGTCTTTCCCCAGTCATGGTTATTCCCGCCAAAGCCGGTTGCGTTGGCTTGGACCATCGTCAGGACCGACAGGACCATTACCAGGCCGAGTACTTTGAGGGTTGTTGAACTTCTTTTCATACGCATTGGTTCCTCTACGTGGACATTAGGGCGCGGCTATGCACCCGGTTTTGCTTAATTAGCTGAAGCTTTTTGCATGCTCCATGCCAGTTGAGCATTGAAATCCATAACACTTTAGTGTGCAATTAGATACGGTTGCAGACGTGGATGACGGTGTCCGGGTGAGTTGGATGAGCTATTGAAACCGAGTTGCATCCGCAGTGCGAAGATCGACCTGGGGTTAGTCCAAGCCCGGGTTCTAGAGGGAGTCAGCATGTTGCAGCCGATTTCACCTTGTTCGAAAGGCGCGGCCGACCTACGCTCATCGGCATCAGCAACGGGTTTCGAACCTAACCCACAGCCATGAACGTGCTTGTCCTGCTCCTGGTGGCGTTCGTCCTTTTCTGGCTCGCGAGTCGTTACTATTCGCGCACGATAGCGCGGATCCTGGGTGAAGACCCGGGCAAGACCACCCCGGCGGTTCAGTACAACGACGGCCGGGATTTTGTGCCGACCAAGCGCTACGTGGTGTTTGCGCACCATTTTTCGGCCATCGCGGGGGCGGGTCCCATCCTGGGTCCGACCCTGGCCGCACTTTACGGTTATGTTCCGGCATGGCTATGGATTGTGTTCGGAGGGATATTCATCGGCGCGGTGCATGATTTTACGGCGCTGTTCATCTGCATGCGGGAAGGGGGAAAATCGATGGCGGAGGTGGCGCGGAAGACCCTGGGCACTTGGGGATTCAATCTGTTCCTGGCCTTTACGATCCTGATGTTGGTCTTGGTGACGGCGTCGTTTCTCAGTGCGACCGCGATATCGCTGACGTCGGTGTGGCCGCTGGCCAAGATAGGCGCGACGGAGGGCGAGACGTTTCTGAAGACGGTGGTTCGAGACGGGGTGGTGATGGGGCGGATCGGCGGGATTGCGTCGACCTCGGTGATGGTCATCACGTTCACATCGCCGCTGCTGGGTTGGCTGATGTACCGGCGGGGGATTCCAGCAATGGCGGCCTATGCGCTGGCCGCCGGCATCTGCGTGGTTTCGATCATCGCGGGGATCTGGGTGCCGATCAACCTGCGGCCCGAGGTGTGGATGGTGATTCTGTCCGTCTACGTACTGTTCGCGGCGGGCACGCCGGTGTGGTTCATACTGCAGCCGCGCGACTTCATCAATGTGCAGATTCTCTACGGTGGGATGGCGCTGATGGCGCTATCGGTCATCGCCGCCGGCGCCGGCGGGCTGACGATGACCGCGCCGCGACTCAAGGTTGCCGACGGGG
>JAHDYP010000011.1:58930-76111 GCA_023383055.1 Verrucomicrobiota bacterium
TGTTCATCACGATTGCGTGCGGGGCGATCTCGGGCTTTCACTCGTTGGTGGCGGGCGGGACCACCGGCAAGCAGCTACCGTTGGAGACTGACGCCCGGAAAGTGGGCTACAACGCGATGCTGCTGGAATCGCTGCTGGCGGTGCTGGTGCTGGTGGCGATCGGTTCGACGTTGAAGTTTGACGACTACAAGGCGATCGTCTGGCCCTCCGACCCGGCGGTGAAGTCAAATCCCATTCTCGGTTTTTCCCTCGCCGCCGGTCATTTGTTCGAGCAGGGCCTGGGCATACCGGTGGCGTTGGGGACGGTCTTTGGCATCCTGCTGGTCGAAGGTTTTGTGGTGACCACGCTGGACGCGGCGATACGGCTCAACCGCTATTTGTTCGAGGAGTTGTGGACGGTTTTGTTTCGCCAACCGCCGGCCCTGCTCAAGCATTATTGGTTCAACTCGGGCTTGGCGGTGATTCTGATGTGGGTGCTGGCCTACTCGAATGCGTTCAACCGGCTCTGGCCGATCTTCGCCACGGCGAACCAGCTTCTCGCCGCGCTGGGGATGCTCGCCATTGCCGCCTGGCTGCTCTGCCGAGGGATGCGGACGATGTTCGTCCTGGTCCCGGCGGTGTTCATGGTGATCACGACCATCGCATCGCTCCTGGTGTTGTTTAAGAGCTACGCAGCGCAGCGGAACTACCCGTTGCTGATTGCCGATATCCTGCTGTTGGTGCTGTCCGCGGGTGTGATCGTGCTGTTTGTGCGGACGTTTATGGCCCGGCGGAAGGGATCTTCCGGGGCCGTCGGCCCCATGGAGGTCGTCGCCGCGTCCTCGAAACCGAGCCACTGATTCCGGGAGGCTGCAGGCGGTTCCCGAATCGGGGTTGTGGGTTTCGCGTGAACGTTCAGCCGGGCCGCGTCATGGGCGGGTCCGGCTGGAGGAATCCGAAGGCGCGTAGAAACCGTTCGTCTGGAGCCTGGATATCGACTGGCCGTTGTCGGAAGGGGTCGGTGTAGGTCAGCCGAACCGAGCGCAAACCCAGGGGGAACCGGCGGCGCAACCCGGCTCGCGATTCGTCGGTGCCCGGTCCATAGAGTGGGTCGCCCACCACCGGATGGCCGGATTCCCGGAGATGGATGCGGATCTGATGCGTCCGGCCGGTAACCGGGGTGGCTTCAACCAGGGAACAGTCGCCCACCGATTGCAGCAGCAGGAACTGGGTTTCGGCCTCCTTGCCCCCCCGCGAATCGACGCGCATGCGCCCGTTCATTTGCGGATCCGGGCTGAGTTTGGCCCGGCAGTTCCAGGACGTTTGCCTTGGAACGCCCCGGACCACGGCGAGATAGGTCTTCCGCATCTGCCGCGACTCGAAGAGTTCGCTGTAGGTTTCGACCGCACCGAGGCTCTTGGCGAACAGGAGCACGCCGGTGGTCTCCCCGTCGAGGCGGTGCACGAACCGAAGGAACTTGAGACCGCGGGACTGGGCCCAATACTCGCCGCCGGCGATCGAGGAAGTGATTGCGGCCTGGAGATTCCGTTCGGTGCGCTGCCAGGAGAACGGCACGAGCAGCCAGCCGGCCGGCTTGTCGATCGCCAGGACGGCGGTGTCCTCATACAGAATTGGGATCCGTGTCCGGTCCCGGCCGTAGCCCAAATCGACAAACGGTGTTCGCGGCATGTGGGGCAGCGTAGAGCAGGATCGCCGGCTCGGGAACAACAAATCCCCAGCCGGCAATGTTCGCGCCTGGACTGTTGGATGAAGGCAGCCTTCCGCAGGCAGGATGAACCCGGGCGGTCCACGAGCCGGGCGTACGCGCTTGAATGCCGGTTGCGATCACCACTACCATGGTGGCGTGCACTCCTTGGCGGTGCGTGTCGAGCAGACCATCGAACGACACGCCTGGCTCCGTCCCGGCGATCCGGTCGTGGTGGCCGTGTCGGGCGGTCTCGATTCGATGGTGTTGCTCCGGGTGCTGCACGCCCTGGCTGATGCCAAGTCATGGCGGTTGGTGGTGGCGCATTTCGACCATCGACTGCGGGGCAAGGCCAGTCGTGCGGATGCCCGGTTTGTGGCTCGAGCCGCCGCGGCGCTCGACCTCGAATTCATCCATGAGGGCGGTGATGTGGCCGGTTTCGCTCGCGGGACCGGGGTGTCCGTGGAGATGGCGGCGAGGGTGCTGCGGCACCGGTTCCTGGCCGGGGCCGCACGGGCGGCGAAGGCGTCGGTCATCGCGCTGGCGCACCACGCCGACGACCAGGTGGAGTTGTTTTTTGTTCGACTCTTTCGCGGCGCGGGCATCGAGGGTTTGGCGGGCATGGATTGGGATGGCCCATCGCCCGAGGATCGCGGGATTCGATTGATCCGCCCGCTCCTCGAGGAGCGCCGCGAGTTCCTCGAACAGTTTGCCCGTGAGCAACGCGTCCGTTACCGCGAGGACGCAAGCAACCGGAGCCCGGACATGGTGCGCAACCGGATTCGGCATGGGCTGCTGCCGTTGTTGCGACGCGAGTACCAGAGCGCGCTCGCTTCGATCATCCTGCGAACGATGACGACCCTGCGCGACACCGCTGGATACCTGGCCCGGGAGACCGAGGCCTGGCGGCGCGCAAGGCGCAAGCCGTGCTTTGCCCGTCTGCCCGTGGCCTTGCAGCGCCAGATCATCTCGCGGCAGTTGCACGAACTGAAAGTGGCGGTCGGGTTCGATCTGATCGAACGGCTGCGCATGCGGGCCGGAGAGCGGGTCTCGTCGGGAGTGGGTCAATTCCTGAGCCGGGATGAAGCCGGCAAGGTTCTGCAGACCAGCGGGATTGTGTTTCGCACCGAGGAACTCGCGATCGCTCTCGAAGGCAGGGCAGGGAAGGTCAGATTCGGTGAGTTGGAATTGGCCTGGCGCCTCGTTTCGATGCAGCCAACGGCCCGACGTTGTGGCCGACCTCGGACCCGAACGGAGGTGTTCGACGCGGACAAGGTCGGTTCGAGGCTTATTCTCCGGCACTGGCGGCCGGGGGATCGATTTCAACCGATTGGGTATCCGCGAGCGGCGAAGTTGCAGGACCTCTTTGTGAACCAACGGGTCCCGAGGGAGACGCGACATCGTCTGGCCATTGCGACGACCGCCCTGGGGGAGATCTTTTGGGTCGAAGGCCTCCGGATTGCCGAGGGTTTCAAGCTCGACAAAGCGAGTCGGCGCGGTCTGAAATGGGCATGGCAAGGGGCCGAAGTCCCCACAAAAGGGCTGGTTGCGCCCTGCCCAAGCCCATGGTAGCTTGGCGCAAACAGTTCACCTAGAATGGCTGACGACAAGAAACACTCGAATTGGAAGAACGAGAAACGGAACCCGGAACTTCGGGTGCCTCCGCGCACCTGGATCATTTGGATCGCAATCCTGGGTTTGACCGTGCTGCTCTGGAACTTGCGCGGTCGGGTCGACACCAAGTTTGAAACGCTCACCTACCCCGAATTCGTCAGTCTGGTCGATAAAGATCAGGTCGAGGAGGCGGTGATCAGTTACAACCCGCAGTCCGAGGCCTTGCGCGAAATCACGGGAAAATATCGCAGACCGGAGAATAGCGAAGTCATTGCTTTTAAGATCAAGACCCGGCTCCTGCCTGAGCTCGAGGAGAAACTGCTGACCTCCGGAAAGTTCCAGACGGTCGAACCCAACACCCTGCTCCAGGGGATACTTTTTTCGCTCCTGCCTTTTGTGCTCCTGGCGTTGCTGGTCTGGTTTTTTCTCATCCGCCAGATTCGGATGGCCGGCAAGGGGGCTTTGAGCTTCGGCAAGAGCCGGGCCCGCATGCTCAATCGCGAGAAGAACCGGACGACCTTCAAGGACGTGGCCGGCATCGAGGAAGCCAAGGACGAGGTTTCCGAGTTGGTTGAGTTTCTCAAGGATCCGAAGAAATTCCAGAAGCTGGGCGGGCGTATTCCCAAAGGCATTCTCATGGTTGGCGCGCCGGGCACGGGCAAGACGCTGCTGGCCAAGGCCATTGCGGGTGAGGCGGACGCTTCCTTCTTCAGCATCAGCGGCTCGGATTTCGTGGAGATGTTTGTTGGGGTGGGTGCGAGCCGGGTGCGTGACATGTTTGAGCAGGCGCGCAAGAACACGCCTTGTCTGATCTTTATCGATGAAATTGACGCGGTGGGCCGCAGCCGGGGGCACGGGTTGGGCGGTGGCAACGACGAGCGCGAGCAGACCCTGAATGCGCTGCTGGTCGAGATGGATGGTTTTGATACCCAGGAAGGCATCATCATCATTGCGGCGACGAACCGGCCGGATGTGCTCGATCCGGCCCTGCTGCGTCCCGGCCGATTCGATCGGCAGATCACCGTCAATCTGCCCGACGTGCGGGGGCGCGAAGCCATTCTCAAAGTGCATGCCCGCAATGTGAAGCTCGATCCTTCCGCGGATCTGGCCGTGATCGCACGCGGGACCCCCGGCTATTCCGGTGCTGAACTCGCCAACCTGCTCAATGAAGCCGCGCTCCTGGCTGCCCGGATGGGCAAACGCGCCATCGGCCTTCCGGAGCTCGAGGAGGCGCGCGACAAGGTGCGCTGGGGCCGCGAACGTCGGAGTCTGGCCATGACCGACGAGGAGAAGCGGAATACGGCCTGGCATGAGGCCGGGCATGCCCTGGTGAATGTGATGCTCAAGCACACTCATCCGCTGCACAAAGTCACGATCATTCCCCGCGGTCAATCGCTCGGCTCCACCATGTCGCTCCCGCGCGACGACGTGCTGAACCGGCGCCGACGGGAAATGCTGGACATGATTGCCGTGGCCATGGCGGGGCGCATTGCCGAGGAGTTGGTTGCGGGCGATATCTCGACCGGCGCGGCAGGCGACATCCAACAGGCCACTCAGCTGGCGAAGTCCATGGTTTGTCACTGGGGCATGAGCGACCGGCTCGGCATGGTTCAGTACGGTGACAACAATGAGTACGTATTTCTCGGTCGCGAAATGATCCGCAGCAAGGATTACAGCGAAAGCACGGCTCAGGAAATCGATGGCGAAGTCAAGCGCATCATCGATGAGGCGTATCACGTCGCCAAGGACATCATCGATAACCACCGCGACAAACTGACCGTGATCGCCAACTCGCTGCTCGAGTACGAAAGTCTCGATGGCGCCCAGGTCGAGGAAATCATCCGGACCGGAGTCTTCCGGCCACCCGCGCCGCCGGTGGAATCCGTACCGTTGCCCAAACCCGCCCCGGGTAGTACCGCGGAAGCGGCTCTCCCGCCCAAACTCGAACCCGGCTTGGGAGCGGCGGCGCCGGCGACGGCCTGACGCACTCTGCGGCAGAATGTCCACACCGAAGGCGCTGCCTCGTTTGAACATGTCTGCCACCCACGACTCAGCGATCATCGCCCCCTCGTTGTTGGCCGCCGATTTTGGGCGGCTCGCCTCGGAGGTTGGCCGGGCTTCCCGGGCGGGCGCCCGTTGGCTTCACCTGGACATCATGGACGGGCATTTTGTGCCGAATTTGTCGTTCGGTCCCCAGGTGGTTCTGGCCTTGCGACCGATGACGCGGGTTTTTTTCGACGTTCACCTGATGTGCTCGCGGCCGGATATCCTGCTCGAGCCGTTCGCGCGGGCAGGGGCGAACCAGATCACCGTGCACGCGGAACTGGGGAACCGGGTGGGGCAACTGCTCTGGCAGATCAAGGCCCTTGGATGTCGGGTCGGGCTTGCGATCAACCCGCCCACCACCATGGGTCATCTCGAGCCTTATCTATCTCTCATTGATCTGCTCCTGGTGATGACGGTTAATCCCGGTTTTGGTGGCCAATCCTTCATCACCGAGACGCTGCCGAAGATCCAGCAAGCCCGAGCCTGGCGGGATGCGCGTAAGCTCTCCTATCGCATCGCCGTGGATGGCGGCATCACGGTTGCCACCGCGGCCGAGTGCGCTCGAGCCGGCGCGGACACGTTCGTGAGCGGCACGGCCCTGTTCGGACGCCGAAACCTCAAGGCCGCAATTGGCGCGATGCTGCGGGCGGTGCACGCCATTTCGATCACGCCCCCGGTCGCCTTGCGTCGACCTCGGGCACGTGTCACGGCCGCATGACGGCTGAGGGCGCGGGGGGGGGCGTTCCCGGCAATCCGGATCGCGGGAGCGACGCCGTGGGCAGCTATCTTAAGGCGGCGCGGGTCGCGGATTGCATGGCTTCGAGCTCGGGTCGAAGCTGGCGGCGGGTATCGGCGTCCATGCGATCGATGAAGAGGATGCCCTGGAGATGATCGTATTCGTGCTGGATGGCCCGCGAGAGCAGGCCGCCGGCGCGGAATTGGAAGGTTTCACCCTTTTCGTTGGTGGTCTGGACTTCGACGGCCTCAGGGCGGGGGATGTCGGCATAGACTTCCGGGAAGCTGAGACACCCTTCGGGGCCGAGTTCATAGTCGCCGAGCAGTTTGAGAACAGGGTTGACGAGCACCATCGGCATATGCAGGGCCGGGTCCACGGGTTGACCGGCGATCGCCATGGCCGAGGGCCGATCCTGGGCATCGCGGACGTCGATGACCGCGAGTTGCAGGGGGTGGCCCACCTGTTGGGCGGCCAATCCGACTCCGGCGGCGGCTTTCATGGTTTCGAGCATATCGTCGATCAGCCGGCGAATGTCCGGCGTGAGCTCGGCGATTGGGGCGCCTTTACGGCGGAGGACAGGATTTCCGTATTTGACTATCGGCAACAGCATGGGGCAAGGGATCGGCAACCGGGGGTTGTCATCAGGAGCGATCGGGCGGCCGCATTCACCACTCATTCGGCCAGGCTTGGAGCTGGGCGGCCAATTGCGGGAGGGTCGGGCTTTGGGCCGTGCGCACATAGTGGCCGCTGTTGGTCACGCCGACCAACAGGGCGAGGTCATCGGCTAGGCCGAGCAATTTCCCGAGGCAAAAGCCGGCGTTGAAATGATCGCCCGCGCCGGTGGTGATGAGCGGTTTGGCGGTGTAGAGGCCCTTGGCGACCGAGACCTGCCCGGCGGTGACCGCCACGGCAAAGCGGGTGGGATGTACGACCAGCGTGTGGATCGGGAGTTTGTCGGCGATCTCATGGGCGAGTCGGCTGAGGGCGACGGGGGTGCCCTGGGCGGCGGGCAGACCGAGGACGTGCCCGATTTCGTTGGCTTCCTTCTCGTTGAGGCCGAGGATGACATCGAAGTATTGCTGGAATTGGCCGATGAGGTCCAGGGCGTGACGGATATCGTCGTTGGTCCGTTTCTCGGGGTCGGCAAGATCGAAGAACATCTTGCGTCGGGCGCCGTTCAGCTGGGGACAGAGTTCCTTGAGGATGGCTTCCCAGACCTGGCTCATGTAGGGGAGCATGGTCCAATTGACGAAACCGATGAAACTGGCCTGGTCGAGTTTCCGGGCGAACTGGTCGCGGCCGAAGCGGGCGACGATGTTGGGCCAGGTGACTTCCTTGAGGGAGGCGTGTTTGCCGACCATGACCTTGCCGTCGTCGAATTCGAGCGCATCCGTGTGGCCGGGATCGGCGATGCTGTGGACTTCGGCTTGTTTGGCGAAGTCGTTGAAGACGGGATGGAGATTGGGGTAACCGAGGATGCCCAGGTAAGTGACCTTGATGCCGAAGCTGGCGAGGGCGTTGGCCATGATCGGTCCGTTGCCGCCGAGCTTGGTCACGTGGGGGACGACCTCGAGATTGGTGCTTTTGCCGGCGGCGGCGGCCATGCGCTCCGCGAACTGCGCGATGGTGCTCATGCGGCTGAATTTTTCGGCGGACTCGCGTTTATCGACGACGTGAATGATTTCATCCACGAAGCCGTCCTGGCCCACGAAGGCGGAGAGTTGAGGGACACGCGGCGCGGCCTCGAGGAGGCGTTGGGCGCATTGATGGCGGAGTTCGGACGAATCGATCATAGCTGGCCCGGATTCTTCATGGTCAAAAGCCTTTTTCAAGCTGTCTTTCGAGTGACCTCACTCGATCTGAACGCCCAGGATCCCAAGCACACGCTCAAGATCGTCGTCGTTGAAAAAATGGATGTTCAGGACACCGCGCCCCTGGCGGTAGCGCAACTCGACTTTGGTGCCCATGCGTTCGCGCAACTGGGTCTGCAGCTGATCGACATGGGGGTCGGCGGCCCTCTTCCTGGCCTTGCCCGGGCTGGGGGCGGCGGCACTTTGGTTCTGCAGTTGCGTTACCAGATTCTCGGTCTGGCGAACGTTCAGGGTCTGGCGCAGCACCCGATCGGCGGCCAGCTTCTGCAGGTTTGGGTCGGTGAGACCGAGGATGACTTTGGCGTGGCCGACGGACAATCGGGCGTCGCGCACAAAGGCCTGGAGCTCGGCAGGGAGCCGGAGCAGGCGCAGGGCGTTGGCGACGACCACTCGGCTTTTGCCGACCCGGTTGGCGGCGTCCTCCTGGGTCAGCTCAAATTGCTCGATCAGCTGGGCAAAGCCCTGGGCTTCCTCGATCGGATTGAGGTTTTCGCGTTGTAGGTTCTCGATCAGCGCGAGTTCGAGGGCGGTGCGGTCGTCGGCTTCCCGGATGACCACGGGGACCTCGGTGAGGCCGACGAGTTGGGCGGCGCGCCAGCGGCGTTCCCCGGCGATAAGTTCGTAGCCGTTTTCCGCGGGTCGGACGACGAGGGGTTGGACGATGCCGCGTTCGCGGATGGAATCGGCCAATTCGCGCAACGCCTCTTCGGAGAAGTCCTTACGGGGCTGAAAGGAACATGGGCGAACGGAGCGCAATGGCACTTTGAGCACGCCGGTGGGCGTGCCTTCGTCCGGATTGGATGCTGTAGGGGCAACGACGAGATCGGGCGGCGATTTGGGAGGTGTGGTCCCGAGAAGCGCGCCCAAGCCGCGTCCCAAAGCAGGCTTGGCCATGGCCGGGAGAGTGTAGAAGCGGTTGGCGCTTGTCGAGATTGGAATGTGCCTTCGACTGCGGCGAGCGCGATCGGCGGAACCGTTGAGGTTGATCCGTCCGCCGAATTGCCGGATATTACCCGCTAATAAAGCTTGCTTACTTTCGGATTGCTGTCAGCTTGCGGTCGTCCTGCACGATAGCGTGTCACTTTAAAGGCATGGTAAATCCTCAGTTGAACTCAGTTCAGTGATGATTTTAGACCCGATGATCGGGAACAGTCTGGCGAAGGCACTGGTAAGTTCGGGCAGAAAACATCGAATATGAGTAATAAACTGTTTGTGGGGAATCTTTCCTTCAACACCACTGAAACCCAGTTGCGGGATACCTTTTCCGAACATGGCGTCGTTTCCGAGGTCAACCTGATGATGGACCGGGAAACCGGCCGTCCGCGTGGATTTGGCTTTGTGACGATGAGCACCGCCGAAGAGGCGCAGGCGGCGATCCAGGCATTGAGCGGCAAGTCGATCGACGGCCGCGAGTTGACGGTCAACGTGGCCAAGCCGCGCGAGGAGCGTTCCGGCGGCGGTGGCGGTGGCGGTCGTCGTGAGTACGGCGGCGGTGGCGGTGGTCGCGGCCGCTACTAATCGTTCGCGCATTGAGTTTCAGGGAGGCCCGGCTTTGGTCGGGTCTCCTTTTTTTTGTGGATTGAAACTCGACGAGGCGCCGGGTTAGCTTCCGTCGCATTGCATGGAGCGCGGCGCGTTTGAGCCTTACATCCCGTCGGAGACGACGGTGCCCGAATTCACGCTTCGGGCCATCGTGCTGGGGACGGTTCTGGGTATCATTTTTGGGGCCTCATCGCTCTACCTGGTGCTCAAGGTGGGGTTGACGGTGAGCGCGTCGATCCCGGTGGCGGTGATTTCGTTGACGTTGTTCCGGCTGCTTTCGAAGTTCGGGCTGCGAGACGCGAGCATCCTCGAGAACAACATCGCGCAAACGGCGGGTTCGGCGGGGGAATCGATTGCCTTTGGCGTGGGAGTGACGATGCCGGCGATCCTGATCCTGGGTTTCGATCTGGAGTTGACGCGGATCATGCTGGTGGCGGTGCTGGGAGGCCTCCTGGGTATCCTGATGATGATCCCGTTGCGGCGGGCGCTGATCGTCCGTGAGCATGGCCGGCTCAAGTACCCCGAGGGAACCGCCTGCGCGGAAGTGCTCAAAGCGGGGGCTTCGGAAGAATCCAGAGCGGCGGCTGGACCCGCGGCACGGGAATCGGCGCGCGTCGCCGCGGCGTCGGGGTTGGGGCGGAACCTGGGGGCGGCCACCATCTTCACGGGATTCGGGTTGGGGCTGGCCTACAACACTCTGATGAAGGCGTTCAAGGGCTGGAAGGATGTGCCGGAACGGGTGTTTGGGGAACCGTTCAAGGCGGCGTCCGTCGGCATCGAGATCACGCCGGAGTTGTTGGGGGTGGGTTACATCATCGGACCGCGGATTGCGTTCGTGATGTGCGGCGGTGGGGTGCTCGCTTACCTCGTCTTGATTCCGCTGATCAAGTTTTTCGGGGAGGGATTGGAGACCGCGCTGGCGCCGGGCGGCATGCCGATTCGCGACATGGGACCGGACGATATCCGTAACGATTACATCCTTTATATCGGAGCCGGGGCGGTGGCGGCGGGCGGGATCATCAGCCTGGTGAAATCGTTGCCGACCATCTGGCACGGATTGCGGATGGGACTGGCCAGCGTCGGCCTGGAACGGCGAGGGCAGGGATCCACCGTTCGCACGGACCGCGATCTCTCGATGAAAACCGTGGGGATCGGGATCGTGCTGTTGTTGGCGGCGATCGGATTTGCGCCGAGCCTGCACATGAACCTGCTTGGGGCGGTGCTGATTGTCACGTTCGGGTTCCTGTTCGTGACGGTATCGTCGCGGCTGACGGGCGAGATCGGTTCCTCGTCGAACCCGATCTCGGGGATGACGGTGGCGACGTTGTTGTTGACCTGTCTGGTGTTTCTGGTGGTGGGTTGGACGGGGGGGGCCTATTACGTCACGGCGCTGTCGATCGGTGGCATCGTCTGCATCGCCGCCTCGAATGGCGGGACCACCTCGCAGGACTTGAAGACGGGTTACCTGGTGGGGGCGACACCCAGATTGCAGCAGTTGGCGATTCTGATTGGCGCTTTTGCGTCGGCGCTCTGCCTGGGACCGATCCTGATCGCGTTGAACGAGGGTTACACGGTTTACGTCCCGGCGGCCGAGGTGGCGCCGGGTCTGAAGACGGATCCGGAGCGGCTGACCGGTCGCTCGGGGTTGCACGGTTCGATGGCGCAGGTCGATCCCGGCGTTTATCGGGTCTGGCACAAGACCACTACTGCCGACGGTCCAGCCGGCAAGTATCTGGTCGACGACACTGGCGCGGCGGTCTGGTTGGTGGATCCCGGGATCAACGGCGTGCATGAAACGCGCTCGGACGGCAGCACGGTCCCCAAGTTCATGGCGCCGAAGGCGACGCTGATGTCCTATATCATCAAAGGCATCCTGGATCGGGAACTGCCATGGGCGCTGGTACTGGCGGGGGTGATGATCGCAGTCACGCTGGAAATGGCCGGCATCCCGTCGCTGGCATTTGCGGTGGGGGTCTATCTGCCGTTATCGGCATCGAGCCCGATCCTGGTGGGAGGTCTCGTGCGTTGGCTGGTCGACCGGAAGCACCGGATGGCTCACGCGGGGCGAGGCCTGGACGACGCCGAGCTTGCGGCGCACAGCGACCGTAGCCCGGGAGTGTTGCTGGCATCGGGTTACATCGCCGGCGGCGCGATTGCGGGTATCATCATCGCGTTCATGAGCGGCGTTTTGTTCGAATGGACCAGCGGGATCGAGCAATGGTCCGGCGCGCACAATCCGTTCTATTCATCCGAGCCATGGAACGGAGCATGGGCGGACGGGTTGGCGTTGATTCCGTTCCTGGGGCTGGTGACGCTGCTTTATCTCGTGGGACGGGAGAAGGTGCTGGCGGGAGGAGCGAAGGCGCAAAAGTGATTGGCCGGGCGGGAAATCGCCTGCCGGCTGTCGCGATCCATGCCTGTCGGGAGCGCGAGGCGCCTGGTCCGGCGTGAAGCCTCATGGACACGAGGGTGGACGCGCTTCAGCCTCCGTGCGCAAATCAGGTTAAGGTGCAAGGCCGGGGTCAGCGACGTTCCCGGCGCACTTCCTCGATCTCGGCCCGGAGTTGGCGGACGATTCGGTGCAACTCTCCGATTTGAGCGCGGAGTTCTTCGATGACATTGCCGGGGATCTCCGGTTGAACGGGGCGTTCGGGTGCCATTTCCGCGAGGTGCCGGCGCATTCGCTCCAGTTGGGGGGCCAGACGTTCGGCGGGTTCATGCAAACCGGCGGCGTGAAGATTGTCGATGGCGATCTCGAGGTGGTGGGCGCGGCGTTCGATCTCGCCCGGATCGGGGCGCTGGTCGGCTTCCTCGCGCGGGCCTCGAGGCTGGAGCCGCTGGTCATCGGCTTCGGGGCGGCGGCGGTTGAACTCGGATCGCAGTTCTTCGACTTGCTGCATCAGCATGCGGGCTTCGTCGTGTTGACCCGCCTGCTTGAGTTCGGTGGCTTTGCGTTCAAGCTCAGCAGCCTGGGCGCGCAGGGCGGCGGGGCGGACGGGTTGTGCGGCTGCGGTGGCGATGCCGGAGGTGGCCAGGACCGTGCCGAGGAGGAGAGTAGAGAGAATCTTGGAATTCATGGTGAACCTTTCGCTGGATGACTGGGCCACAATACGCGTTCAGCGCCCGTGGGGCAAGGGGGCAAGTGGGCAGACGAGATTCTGCTTTGAAAGTGGGGGATTAGCAGGCAGTATCCGCCCCCGTTGTTTTTTCATGAAACGCACGCATCATTGCAGTGAATTGCGGCTCGAGCACATCGGGCAAACCGTGACTCTGACCGGCTGGGTGCATTCCCGGCGGGACCTGGGGGGGGTCATCTTCATCGATATCCGGGATCGCGAGGGACGGACCCAGACCGTATACGATCCGTCCGACCTGGCGCCGGAATTGTTCAATCGCGCCGCGGCCTTGCGCAGCGAATGCGTGGTGGCGGTGACCGGCAAAGTGCGCCGGCGGCCCGAAGGAACGAATAACCCGAAAATCGCCACCGGCGAAGTCGAGGTGATGACGATCGACCTGGAGCTGTTGAATCAAGCCGAAGTGCTGCCTTTCCCGGTGGATGACCCGGAGGCGGCGGCGAAGGTCAACGAGGAGCTGCGACTGCGGTATCGCTACCTGGACCTGCGCCGGCCGGAGATGAGCCGGAACCTGCGGCTGCGGAGCAAGGCGGCGATGGCCACCCGCCGGTTCATGGAGGAGCAGGGGTTTCTCGAGGTGGAGACGCCGACGTTGTTCAAGTCGACGCCGGAAGGCGCCCGGGAGTTTGTCGTGCCGAGCCGGACGAACCCGGGCTCTTTCTATGCGCTGCCGCAGTCGCCGCAACAGTTCAAACAGATCCTGATGGTGGCCGGCGTGGAGCGTTATTTCCAGCTGGCGCGATGTTATCGGGACGAGGATTTGCGGGCGGATCGACAGCCGGAATTCACGCAGATCGACATCGAGATGTCGTTTATCGAGCGCGAGGACATTTATCGGTTAATCGAGGGACTGCTGGCGCGGCTCTGGAAGGAAACGCTTGGGGTGGAGATTCCGACGCCGTTCCGGCGACTCTCCTTCGTTGAGGCGATCGACCGATACGGAATCGACAAGCCAGACACGCGGTTGGGGATGGAGTTGGCCGATTTCACCGAGGACTTCCGGGGCAGTCAGTTCAAGGTGTTCAGCGGTGCCATCGAGGCGGGCGGCGTGGTGAAGGCTTTCAATGCGTCGGGGTTGGCCGGGGTCACCCAGGGCCAAATGGAAACGATGACGGAGCTGGCCAAGAGCGGCGGGGCCAAGGGCCTGGCCTATATCAAGGTCGAGAACGGCGAATGGAAATCGCCGATCGTGAAATTCTTCACCGACGCGCAACGCCAGGCGCTCGAGCAACGACTGGCTGTGAAGGAAGGAGACCTGATTCTGTTCGCAGCCGGACCGTGGCTGGGTGCGGCGGAGATACTGGGGCGAATCCGGCTCTACGCGGCCGAAGTGCTGAGGGCGGCCGGTCGATTGCAGGTTCCGGCCAACCGGTTTGATTTTCTTTGGGTGGTGGATTTTCCGTTGTTGAGTTTCGACAAGGAACAGAACCGCTGGTATTCAAGTCATCATCCCTTCACGGCTCCGGTGACGGAGGACATTCCGCTGCTGAAGGACAGCCCGCGCCAGGTGCGGGGGCAGCACTACGACGTCGTGGTGAACGGGGTCGAGTTGGGTGGCGGCAGCATTCGAATCCATCAGCCCGAGGTGCAGCGGACCGTGTTCGAAGAGGTCTTGCAGCTCACGCCCGAGACCGTTCAGACCCGGTTCGGTTACATGCTTGAAGCGTTCAAGTACGGGTGTCCGCCTCACGGCGGCATTGCCCTGGGCTTTGACCGGTTGGTGGCGATTCTCTGCGGCACGCCGAGCATTCGCGACGTCATCGCATTTCCCAAGACCGCCAAGGGAACCTGCCTGATGACCGATTCGCCCGGCCAGCTTGAAGCGCGGCAGCTGCGTGAGCTTTACCTCGAGTTGAAGGCGGCGAAACCGGATGCCAGGTAAATCGCTTTCCGGTGGCTTCGCCTGAGCTCCGATGTTTCGGCTGGATCAGAAAATCGTGCTGGTGACCGGCGCCGGTTCAGGCATTGGGGCGGCCATCGCCACCGCCTGCGCCGGCATGGGGGCTTTTGTGTATGTCACCGACTGCGATGCATCGGGTGGTCAAGCCACGTTGGCCACTTTGACGGCGGTCGGTGGGGCTGCTGAGTTCTTGCCGTTGGACGTACGGAGCGAGTCCGATTGCGCGGACGCGGCGGAGCGTGTTCATCAGCGCTGGGGACGTCTCGACGTGCTGGTTAACAACGCTGGTATCGGCCACGTGGGGGATTTACTGCACACGACCGGTGCCGACCTTGACCGGCTTTACGCCGTGAATGTGCGAGGCGTGTTCAATGTTTCGAAGGCCTTCCTCCCGCAGATGGTCAAGCGTCGGTCGGGGAATATCATTAACCTTGCCTCGATCGGGGCGGTTGTGGGCGTTCGAGAGCGGGTGGCCTATTGCACGACCAAATTCGCGGTGGCCGGCTTGACCCGAAGCATGGCATTGGACCACGCCAAGGACGGCGTGCGAGTCAACTGCATCTGTCCGGGGAGGGTCGAGACTCCGTTCGTTGCGGCGCGGCTTCGCGAATATCCCGACCCGGAGAAAGCCCGAGCGGAGATGTCTGCCACCCAGGCTCAGGGCAGAATGGGGCGCCCGGAGGAGATAGCCGCAGCAGCGGTTTATCTGGCCAGTGAAGCTTCGTCGTTCGTTACGGGGACGGAGTTCATCATTGACGGTGGCTGGACCGCTGGGAAATGAGACAAAACGGCGTGCCACTGGTCAGCTTGGGATTCTTGGGCACCTGCATTTGGCGTGTTGGGTTCGTTTGACCTGTCATGCCGTTAGCCCGGGGATGGGAGTGAAGCAGGGTTAGTCCACGGGGCTGGCTGCCTGCGCGGTCGAACTCGCCTGGCGATTTCCGGATTGTCATATCGTGTTGTGCTGGTAGATGTTGCGCGGGAAAGACCATGAACCTGTCACCCTGCGCGTGGGGCTCGTGACCATGAACCTGTCACTCTATTCTGGCTCGGAACAACCGCCTGGGAAGAGAATCCCTCCAAGAAAACCCAAATAAGGAAGATCCATTTTCAAACCGCCCGTCTTCCGCCACTTCCCTTTCGCTGATGGTACCCGATTTTCCCGCGGAATCCGATTTAGGGATGCGGTGTGTGAGTCAGGTTGTCTCAGGGTTTAGGATGCGAGTGAGCCTAGACGAAGGAGCAGGAGCGCGGGATCGCTGGTTTGCCTGGATTTGGCGAGATCGATCTGGAACTCGGCGACCCAATCGTTGGACTCCTGGGGGTCGATGAGCATTTGCTGAACGCGCCAGGAGATGGGAGGCTGGTCCTGAATGACGTAGGTGTGGCGGCTGTTGCGGGCGTTGGGGTCGAGACACAGGCGCTGGTGCGCGGACAGATAAGCCTCGAAGTCGGCGCGCAATGAGTCGGGAGTCCAGGTTGAGCCATCCGGCCTGGCGGGGGTATCGAGGAGAGCCAGGGCGGCTTCGGGATCGTTGATTACCAGGGCGCGGAGGAACATGAAGATGCGGTTGCGGATGGCGGCGGTGAAAGTTCGGAGGTCCTGGGTGACATCCGGGGGTGCCTCGGGCTGTGGAGTTGGGGGTGCGGATGGCGAAGGAGTCCGCTGATAGCGAGGGTTTCGCAGCCGCTCCCACTCGTCGAGCAGGCTGGAATCGACCTGGCGGATCATGGTACCCAGGTAAAGCTCGAGTTCACGGACGGGATCGGTCTTGACGTTGTCGGGCACGGTTTGGGTGAGGACTTTATGGACACCGGAGAGGTGGCGCAGGAGGAGACCCTCGGAGCGGTGGAGTTCGTAATCCCGGATGTAGTCGGCGAACGACCGGAACGATTCGAACATTTCGCGAGCGATGGATTTGGGGCGGATGTTTTCCTGTCCGACCCAGGGATGGCGGTCGGCGAAGGCGTTGAAGGTGGAGTAGATGAATTCGCGTTTGGGCTTGGGGTATTCGAGTTGATCGAGTTGATCCATGCGTTCCTGGTATTCGATGCCCTCGGCCTTCATTTCGGCGACGCGCTGGCCCTTGAGTTTGTCCAACTGCCGACGGAGGATGATGTCGGGGTCTTCGAGAATGGACTCGACGAGGGTGACGAGATCGAGCGTGTAATCCGGGGCGTTGGGATCGAGCAAGGGAAGCGTTTCGAGGAGGTAGAGGGAGAGCACTTGGTCCATGGAAAAGTCATCCTGCAACTCGACATTGACACGGAGATAGGTGTGATCGGCGTCGGGTGGGACGAACTCGATGATCTTGCGATTGAGCAGGGAACGGAACAGTTGCCAGGCGCGGCGGTAGTGCTGCTTTTTTGCCTTGGGCGTTTCATGGCAGCGGCGGATGAGTTCGCGCATGGTGCCACAGCCGTCGCCGGGACGGCTGAGAACGTTCAGCAACATGCCGTGGGTGACCTGGAACCGGGAGGTGAGGCGCTCCGGCGGCGCCGCGATCAAGCGTTGGAAGGTGTTCTTGTCCCAGGCCACAAAATTGCGGTCCGGGGGTTTACGTTTGACGAATTTCTTGCCGCTCCGGGAGGATTTTTCCTCGAGTTGTCGGTTTTCGATCACGTGTTCGGGGGCCTGGACGACGACCCAGCCG
>JAHDYP010000012.1:0-69091 GCA_023383055.1 Verrucomicrobiota bacterium
CACCTCGGTCTGTTTCTTTGGACATACGCATGTGCCGGTGGCTTTCATCCGCGACAGCGTGGTTCGGGGCGGGACTTACTCGAAGTTCAAGATCGAACCCGGCCGCAAGTATTTCATCAACGTGGGCAGCGTGGGTCAATCCCGGGACGGAGTGCCTAAGGCCACGTATGTGATCTACAACATGGACGAAGGCTCGGTCGAGTTGCGTCGTCTCGATTACGACATCGCCAAGACCCAGGCCAAGATCCGGGCGGCGGGTTTGCCCGAGCGACTGGCCGAACGGCTGGCCCTGGGCAAGTAGCCGCCCCAAGAGCTCCCATGAACCCGGCGCTCAGCCGCCCATCGTCGGTCCACGCCTGTTCACGGGTCCTGATCCTCAAACCAAGTTCGTTGGGGGACGTGGTCCAGGCTCTGCCGGTGTTGCGGTTGCTCAAGCGGGACCGGCCTGGAAGCGAGGTTTACTGGTGGTTGACCGATTCGCTGGCGCCGTTGCTCGAGGGAGACCCGGATTTGGCGGGGTTATTTCTGTTTTCGCGGCGGGGATGGGGCTCGGTTGCGCGATGGCGCGAACTCATCCGGCAGGTGCGGCAGATGCGTCGGCTGACGTTCGACTGGGTGATCGATCTGCAGAGCCTGGCCCGGAGCGGCTGGATTGCCTGGCTGGCGAACGGGAAGTTGACGGTGGGGCTCGACGACGCGCGGGAAGGGGCGCGCGGTTTCTACGATCTGGTCGTATCGCGGCCAGATTATCATACCCATGCCGTGGACTGGTATCTGGCGGTGCTGACGGCGCTGGGAGTGCCGGCGCAAGGGGATTTCGAATGGTTGCCGGAGCGTCCGGCGGTGGCCGCGGCCGTGCGGTTGAAGTGGGGCGCAACCGGGGAGTGGGTCGGTTTGCAGCCTGGGGCGCGGTGGTCGAACAAGCGCTGGCCGGTTGAATCCTATGCCGAGCTGGTGCAGCTTCTGCATCGCGACCGGCCGTGGCTAAAGTTTGCGGTGTTGGGCAGCCGTGAAGATGGCGAGTTGGGCCGGGTTTTGGCGGAGGCGGCGCCTGGGGCGGTGGTGGACCTGACCGGGCGGACCACGTTGCCGGAGATGGTGGAGTGGGTGCGGCGCTGCGAGGTATTGGTGACCAACGACACCGGGCCGATGCATGTGGCCGCGGCGGTGAAGTGCCCGGTGGTGGCGTTATTTGGCCCGACGGAGCCGCGGCGGACGGGGCCATACCGGCAGCTGGACGGGGTATTGCGTCGGTCGGATCTGGCTTGTGTGCCGTGCATGAGCGACCGGTGTCACCACACGGTTCCGATGGATTGTCTGCGAGGGATTGGGGTGGAGACGGTTGCGGCCCGGGTGGAGCGGCATTTGAAGCGGAGTGCGGGTGACCCCGGGCGGCGCCCGACCGGAAATTAGGGTCAAGATTTATGTTCAAAAACTCCGAACACGGTGATTACATCCCGCACTCGAATGACGCAGCGTGATTCCATCAACGGCCGAGAGGCGCATTTGGGCGGTTATCCGCCCAAGCAGGGGCTTTACGATCCGCGTTTTGAGCACGACGCCTGCGGGGTTGGGTTTGTCGTGAATGTCAAGGGGCGACGTTCCAACGAGATCGTGCGGCAAGGGCTGACGTTGCTGTTGAACTTGAACCACCGGGGTGCCTGCGGCTGCGAGAACAACACCGGCGATGGCGCGGGTATTCTGATCCAGCTGCCGCACCATTTCTTTCAAAAAGCCTGCGAACCGTTGAGCATCCGGCTGCCGAAGCCGGGGCAGTATGGCGCCGGGATCGTCTATCTGCCGCACGACCGGATGATGCGCCGGCGGTTCGAGCAGATGTTCGAAGCCATCGCCGCTGAGGAAGGGCACGAAGTGTTGGGTTGGCGGACGGTGCCGACGGACAATTCGATGCTGGGCAAGACGGCGCGGGTGTCCGAGCCGGTGATGCGCCAGGTGTTCGTCAAACGCGGCCCGGGGGTCAAGGACGAGGCGGAGTTCGAACGGAAACTCTATGTGATCCGGAAGCGGGCATTTACCGGGATACGCCAGTCGGGTTTGAAGGACTGTCATTTTTGGTATGTGACGAGTCTTTCCTACAAGACGCTGGTCTACAAGGGGATGCTTTTGACCGAGCAGTTGCCCCGTTATTTTCCCGACCTGAGCGACCCGGCGATGGAGAGCGCGTTGGCGTTGGTCCATTCCCGATTCAGCACCAACACCTTCCCGAGCTGGGAGCGGGGCCATCCGTATCGGTATCTGGCTCACAACGGGGAGATCAACACCTTGCGGGGCAACGTCAACTGGATGCACACGCGCCAGGCGATGTTCGAGTCCGACCTGTTCGGGGAGGACGTGAAGCGGCTGCTGCCGATCGTCGATCCTTACGGCAGCGATTCGGCCATGTTCGACAACTGCCTCGAGCTGCTGACGTTGGCCGGGCGTTCCCTGCCGCACGCGATCATGATGATGATCCCGGAGCCCTGGACCAATCACGAGTCCATGAGCGACGAGATGAAGGCGTTTTACGAATACCACAGTTGCCTCATGGAACCCTGGGACGGACCGGCCTCGATCGCCTTCACCGACGGGGTGCGCATCGGAGCGGTGCTGGACCGGAATGGGTTGCGGCCATCGAGGTATTACGTGACCCGGGACGATCTGGTGATCATGGCATCCGAGGTGGGGGTGCTGGAGGTGCCACCGGAGCGGGTGATTGCCAAGGGCCGACTGCAGCCGGGGCGGATGTTCCTGGTCGACACCGAGGCTGGCCGGATCGTTGCCGACGAAGAGATCAAGCAGGAGGTGGCGGCGGCGCATCCGTATCGGCAATGGCTGGACGAGCACATGGTGGAACTGGCGGATGTCCCGTCGTCGCCGCAGTTGGCGCCGCCAGACCACGCCGCGGTGTTGCAGCGGCAGCAGGCCTTTGGCTACACGTTTGAGGAAGTGCGGATGTTATTGCTGCCGATGGCCCGGGACGGGGTCGAAGCGGTGGGTTCGATGGGCAACGACGCGCCGCTGGCGGTGCTGTCGGAACGTCCGCAGCTGCTTTACAGCTATTTCAAGCAGCTCTTCGCGCAGGTGACCAACCCGCCGATCGATTGCATCCGGGAGGAGATCGTGACGTCGACCGAGACCACGATCGGGTCCGAGCGGAACCTGCTCCAGCCGGAGCCGGAGAGCTGCCGGTTGATTGAGCTGAAAACGCCGATCCTGACCAACGACGAATTGGCGAAGCTCAAGAGCCTGAATCTGCCCGGGTTCAAGTCCGAGACTCTGCCGATCTTGTTCCAGGTGGCGGAAGGGGCGGCCGGGCTGGAGACGGCGATGCAAGAGCTGTATCGGCGGGCGGACGAGGCCATCGCGGACGGGGTCAACGTGCTGGTCCTTTCGGATCGGGGGTTGAACGCGGAGTTGGGGCCGATCCCCGCGTTGCTGGCGGTTTCGGGGTTGCATCATCATCTGATTCGGGAAGGGACGCGCACGCGGGTCGGCCTGGTGCTGGAATCGGGTGAACCGCGGGAAGTGCATCATTTTTCGGTGTTGATCAGTTACGGCTGCGGGGCGATCAACCCCTACCTGGCGTTCGAGACGATTGCGGACATGATTCGCGAGGGATTGCTGGTGGGGGTGGAATACGAGAAAGCCTGCCAGAACTTCGTGAAGGCCGCGGTCAAAGGGGTGGTCAAGGTGATTTCGAAGATGGGGATTTCGACCATCCAGAGCTATCGCGGGGCGCAGATCTTCGAAGTGGTGGGACTGCATCACTCCGTGATCGACCGCTATTTCACCTGGACACCGTCGCGGGTGGAAGGCATTGGGGTGGACGTCATCGCCAAAGAGGTTCTGCTGCGCCACGAACAGGCGTTTTCGGACCGGCGCGTGAACGGGCACACGCTCGAAGTGGGCGGCCATTACCAGTGGCGTGAGGATGGCGAGTTCCACATGTTCAACCCGGAGACAGTGCACCGTTTGCAGGTGGCCTGCCGGTTGGGCAGCTACGACAAATTCAAGGAGTATTCGGCGCTGCTTAATGAGCGCTCGCGGACGGCGTCGACCTTGCGGTCGATGCTCGAGTTGAAGCCGGGCAAGGCGGTGCCGCTGGCCGAGGTCGAGCCGATCGAGAGCATCATGCGGCGGTTCAAGACCGGCGCGATGTCCTACGGGTCGATCAGCAAGGAGGCCCATGAAGCGCTCGCCATCGCCATGAACCGCATCGGCGGCAAGAGCAACACCGGCGAGGGCGGGGAAGACCCCGCGCGGTACGAACTGGACCCGAACGGGGATTCGCGGAACAGCGCGATCAAGCAGGTGGCCTCGGGTCGATTTGGGGTGACCAGCCATTACCTGGTCAATGCCCAGGAGCTCCAGATCAAGATCGCCCAGGGCGCGAAGCCGGGCGAAGGCGGCCAGTTGCCGGGCAAGAAGGTCTATCCGTGGATTGCCAAGGTGCGGCTGTCGACGCCCGGGGTGGGTTTGATTTCGCCTCCGCCGCATCACGATATTTACTCGATCGAAGACCTGGCGGAGCTGATCCATGACCTGAAGAACGCGAACTCGCAGGCGCGCATCAATGTCAAGCTGGTCTCCGAGGTGGGGGTGGGCACGATCGCGGCCGGCGTGGCGAAGGCGCACGCGGACGTCGTGCTGATCAGCGGCTACGACGGGGGCACCGGGGCATCGCCGCAGACCAGCATCAAACACGCGGGGTTGCCCTGGGAACTCGGGCTGGCCGAGACGCACCAGACCTTGCTGCTGAACAATCTGCGCAGCCGGATCGTGGTCGAGACCGACGGCCAATTGAAGACGGGGCGGGATGTGGTGATCGCCGCGCTGCTGGGGGCGGAGGAGTTCGGGTTCGCGACCGCGCCGCTGGTGACTTTGGGCTGCGTGATGATGCGGGTATGCCACCTCAACACCTGTCCGGTGGGCGTGGCGACCCAGGATCCGCGCCTGCGCAAGATGTTCGGCGGCGATCCGGAATACGTGGTGAATTTCATGAAGTTCATCGCCACGGAAGTCCGGGAATGGATGGCGCAACTCGGTTTCCGAACCATCAACGAGATGGTGGGGCGGGTGGACATGCTCGAGCCGAAGAAGGCGGTCGACCATTGGAAAGCCCGGGGGCTGGATTTTTCGAATCTGCTGTATCAGCCGGAGCTGTCGGCGGAAGTGGGCCGTTACTGTCAGGTGCCGCAGGACCATGGGCTCGAACGGTCGCTCGACAACACGCTCCTGCTGCAGGTCTGCGCTCCCGCGCTCGAGCGGGGGGAACCGGTGCGGGCGGAGTTGCCGATTCGGAATTTGAATCGCGTGGTGGGCACGATCACCGGCAGCGAACTGACGCGGAGGTATGGTCCCGAGGGGCTGCCGGAGGATACGATTCGCATCCATTTCAAGGGATCGGCCGGTCAGAGTTTCGGGGCGTTCATGCCGCGGGGCATGACCTTTGTGCTCGAGGGCGATGCCAACGATTACGTGGGCAAAGGATTGTCCGGCGGCAAGATCATCGTGCATCCCCCGGCCGGGGTGACGTTCGAGCCGGAGAAGAACATCATCGTGGGCAACGTCGCGTTTTACGGGGCGACTTCGGGCGAAGCCTATGTTTACGGCATGGCGGGCGAACGGTTCTGCGTGCGGAACAGCGGCGTCAACGCGGTGGTCGAAGGCGTGGGCGATCACGGGTGCGAGTACATGACGGGCGGGCAGGTGATTGTGCTGGGCGACACGGGCCGCAATTTTGCCGCCGGCATGTCGGGCGGAGTCGCGTATGTCCTGGACGAGGCGGGCGATTTCCACCGGCGCTGCAACCGGCAGATGGTGGATCTGGAGCGCCTGGAATCGCCCGAGGAAATCGAGGCGGTGCGGGCCATGATCGAGCGCCACGCGCGGTACACCCGCAGCCAGCAGGCTTTCAAGATCCTGGCCTTGTGGGAACAGCATGTGGGCCGGTTCGTCAAGGTGTTGCCCAGGGATTACCGCCGGGTTTTGGAGTCGCTGGCGCGCGTGCGCGAGGCCGGCTTGAGTGGCGACGAAGCCGTGATGGCGGCGTTCGAAGTGAACGCGGGGGACGCGGCGCGGATGGGCGGCAGTTAGCCCGGCTATTTCACAGCACATACGACGATGGGCAAACCAACAGGATTCCTGGAGTATTTGAGGGAACTGCCCCTGGATCGGGCGGCGATCGAACGGATTCGTGACTGGAACGAGTTTCACGATCACATGCCCGAGGCCAAGCTGCGGGAGCAGGCGGCCCGCTGCATGGATTGCGGCATTCCCTTCTGTCACACGGGCAAGCTGATCAGCGGGATGGCCTCCGGTTGCCCGATCAACAACCTGATCCCCGAGTGGAACGACCTGGTCTATCGCGGGCTCTGGCATGAAGCCCTCGATCGCCTGCACAAGACGAACAATTTCCCCGAGTTCACCGGCCGCGTTTGTCCCGCCCCGTGCGAGGGATCCTGCGTGCTGGGGATCAACGCCCCGCCAGTCACCATCAAGAACATTGAGTGCACCATCATCGACCGGGGATGGGAAAACGGCTGGGTCGTTCCGGAAGCCCCGGAGGTGCGCACGGGCAAGCGGGTCGCGATTGTGGGCTCCGGTCCGGCCGGATTGTGCGCGGCGGCGCAGTTGAACCGCGCCGGACACTGGGTGACCGTCTTCGAGCGGGAAGATCGCATCGGCGGCTTGCTCATGTACGGCATCCCGAACATGAAGCTCGACAAGAAGGAGGTCGTTCAACGCCGGATCGATCTGCTCGCCCGCGAGGGAGTCGATTTCCGCACCCGGACCGAAGTGGGCCGGAACTATCCGGCGGAACGGCTGCGGCAGGATTTCGACGCGGTGATTCTGTGCACGGGCGCCACCCAGCCCCGTAACCTGCCGGTGCCCGGTCGCGAGCTCAAGGGCGTTCATTTTGCCATGGAGTTCCTGACCGCGAATACGCGGGCGTTGCTCGAGGCCAGGCGCAACGGCGATTATCTCTCGGCGGCCGGCAAGGACGTGCTGGTGCTCGGCGGGGGCGACACGGGGACCGATTGTGTGGGCACGTCACTGCGCCAGGGCTGCCGGAGTCTCGTGCAACTCGAGATCCTGCCGAAGCCACCGCAGGAGCGGGCGGCCGACAATCCCTGGCCGGAATGGCCGAAGGTGTATCGGTTGGACTACGGTCAGGAGGAAGCCGCCGCCAGGTTCGGCAGCGATCCGCGGGTTTATCTGACCACGGTGAAGCAGTTCCATGGCGATGCCGAAGGCCACGTCAAGGAGGCGGCCACGGTCCAGATCGAGTGGACCCGCAACGAACAGGGCCAGTTTGTGCCGAGGGAAATCGCGGGCACGGAGAAGGTGGTGCCGGTGCAATTGGTCTTGCTCGCCATGGGTTTTCTCGGGCCCGAGCAACCGTTGCTGGAACAGCTCGGGATCGAGCGCGATCCCCGGACCAACGTCAAGGCCGCGTTCCAACGTTACACCACCAATGTGCCGGGCGTGTTTGCCGCCGGCGATTGCCGGCGGGGTCAGAGCCTGGTGGTTTGGGCCTTCAACGAGGGCCGCGGCGCCGCGCGCGAGTGCGATCGTTATCTCATGGGAAACACCCAGTTGCCTTGACCGCGAGGCCGGGTCACTACCTCTGACGATTGCCGAGCTCGCACGCGCGGTGGGGGTGGGGCGGGGCTGCCACGTGGCCGGAACGTCACGCTGGCGACGACCAGGACGACCAGGACGGCGAATCCCAGCTCGAACACCTCCTCCAGAATTTGCCACCACCGGGGCATGAGTTTCTCCCCCACTAGCGCCACGACCAGGAATGCCCCCGCTAAGCCGAGCGGCCGCCACCAGGCTGCCCTTGGCAAGTGTGTGGCTCTCATTTCGCGGAAACCGGCCCAGGCCAGATGGAGTCCCGCCGCGGCGAACGGGCTGTAGGCCAGGAGCGCAAGCAGTTTCATCGAGGGCGCGATATCCGGGCTGATGTAGAACCCGATCGACTCGATGGATCGCGGGGTAAACCGCTTCTGGAAATCGAGCTCACGCAGGTAGAGCCAGACGAGCAGGAGCAGAATCGAAACCCAGATACTGGAACGGAAGCGGCCCAGATTGACCGCGGCGAAGAGGATCCCGCCGGCGACCACCCATTCGGAAACGGTCTCGATCAGATACCCTTCCCGGGTCAATCGCAGGGCCCAGTCACGCGGTGCCAGCATTAGCAGCAGGCCAAGCGTCAGCGTCCCGGCCGCGATGAGAGTGGCGGCCTGGTGTAATCGTCGGTCTGAAACGCTCAACTGAGCCATAGACTATGCCTCGCGACCGCCTGGCTCAGACAACCTGTTCCGGGCGGATGGCCGGAGGCAAGGTCGCGAGCGTCACCTGGGGATGATGTTCCACGAAAAAGCTGCAGGCCCATTCCTCGGCGAAAAGGATCACCGTCTGGCCGGCGACATCCGTGGCCAGGCGGGCACCGCTTGGCAAGTCGGATTCCTCGACCTTTCCGGACACCACCCAGCGCATCAGTTTCCAGGGTCCGGGCTCGAGACGCGATTCGGCGCCGTACTCGGTCTGCAGTCGGTATTGAACCACTTCGAATTGAAGGGGGCCAACCGCGGCCAGGAGAGGGACGCGGCGGGTGGCCTGCCGCAGCAGGAACGATTGCACCACCCCTTCCTGCAGCAGTTGGTCCAGCCCCTCGCGGAACCGTTTGAATTGCGCGGTGCTCGAGCTGTGAATCCAGGCGAAGCACTCGGGCGCAAAGCGCGGGATCTCGTCGAAAACCAGGTCGGGATTCTCAGCCAGGGTGTCGCCGATGCGAAAGTCCGAGTGGCCGACGAGGCCGACCACATCGCCGGGAAACGCCTCGTCCACGGTTTCGCGTTCGCGGCCGAACAGTTTATGGGAACTGGCGAGCCGCACCTTGCGGCCGGTGCGGGTATGGCTGACCGTCATGTCGCGTTCGAAGCGTCCCGAGCAGATGCGGACAAAGGCGAGACGATCGCGGTGGTTGGGGTCCATGTTCGCCTGGATCTTGAAGATGAAACCGGCAAATCCCGCGCGGGCGGGCTCGACGATGGTCCCGTTGATCGCCCGGGCCTGGGGCGGAGGTGACAGCTCGAGAAAAGCGTCGAGCAGGAGTTGCACGCCGAAGTTGTTTACGGCGCTGCCAAAGAACACGGGCGTCAGCTTGCCTCCCAGCACGGCCCCGTGGTCGAAGGTCGCGCCCGCACCCTCGAGCATGGCCAACTCGTCCACCACGTGGTGGTAAACGTCCGGCGGCAGCTTGTCGCGCACGATCGCGTCGCTGAGACCGTGCACGGAGACCGGGGCGCGAAACGTTCCGCCCGGGACGCGCTCGAAGAAATGCACCTGGTTCGAGCGCCGGTCGAACACGCCGCGAAAATCGACGCCGTCGCCCAACGGCCAGTTGACCGGATACGCGTGGAGCCCGAGCACATGTTCGAGTTCATCCAGCAGGGCGAGGGGATCGCGCGCCGGACGGTCGAGCTTGTTCATGAAGGTGAAGATGGGAATGCCGCGCTGGCGGCAGACCTCGAAGAGCTTGCGGGTCTGGCTTTCGATCCCCTTGCCGGCATCGATCACCATCACCGCCGCGTCCACCGCCGTGAGCACCCGGTAGGTATCCTCGGAGAAATCCCGGTGCCCAGGGGTGTCCAGCAGATTCACGCAATAACCGCCATACTCAAACTGCAGCACGGTGGAATTGATCGAGATCCCCCGCTTCTTTTCGAGCTCCATCCAGTCCGAGGTCGTGGCGCGCTGGTTGCGCCGGGCGGTGACGGAGCCGGCCAGTTGCACCGCGCCGCCATAAAGCAGGAGCTTCTCCGTGAGCGTGGTCTTGCCCGCGTCCGGATGCGAGATGATCGCAAACGTCCGCCGGCGGTTGGTTTCCGATTCAAAACTCATGGGGAACTAGGCTCGCTTTGGGTTGAACGCAATGGCTCCGGGTGAATAGGCCGCCGGGAAGCGCCGCTCGACTCGATCGGGGATTCAAGTCGGGGGCAATGCGCCAGCAAGGGCTATCCGGCGGAACGCGAATGCCCGCCGCGCTGCGGTCGGTCTGGAGCAGTTATTCGACACTGGAGCGGGACCCTACGACGCGCCGGGGTGAATCCCAAGCTTTTTTTGGCGGAGCGGCAGCCCAATCCGAAATCCGACGGCACCCGCTGATCGTTCGTGCCGAGGCGCTTCGTGCCACCGCGCGCCTCCTCCGCGGCCGGAGGCCTCAAGCACACCCGCTGTGTTCATCGCGCACGCACACCCCTCACCCCGGCCCTCTCCCCGTGAGGGGAGAGGGTGACGTATCGGGCGCGTGGGGTGGTTCTTGGGGTTCACGGTTTGTGGCTGATCAAGGTCGCGGATCCGTCCGTGGAATCCAGGTGTCGGTCGGCTCCGCCGAGGCGCTACGTCCCACCGCACGCCGCCTCCGCGGCCGCAGGCCTCAAGCACACTCGGTGCGTTCATCGCGCTCCCTCGCCCCTCACGGGGAGAGGGCCGGGGTGAGGGGTCGCAGTCTGCTGTGTGGATCCAGTTTCAGAAGTCGCACTGAATTGACGCTGGTCGTCGGCACCTGCCTGCTGCATCATCCTGCCATGAGCACGGTGTCGCGTGCCCGCCGTTTGCGGCGGGAGATGCCCGACGCCCAAAGGAGGTTTTGGCGATTGTTGCGGGACCGCAGGTTCGCCGGCTACAAGTTTCGCCGCGAGCATCCTTTTGGGCGTTACTTCCTGGATTTCTATTGCGCCGAGGCCGCGTTGAATATCGAGCTGGACGGCAGCCAGCACGGCTTTCCCGAACAGCAAGCGCGCGACACGGTCAAGGAGCGTTATCTTCAGACCCGAGGGATTCTGACGGTGCGGTATTGGAACTGGCAGATCCTTCGTGAGCCGGGAGCTGTCAAGGAGGACCTTTGGCGGAACTTGCAGCAGAGGGCGCCACATCCGGGGAATGTCCCAACCGCACCCAATGCCCTTGCGGCTGCTTCGACGACCGCCAAGAGTCGACGAGCCGAAAGACTCACAAGGGGACCGCGGAGCGAGTGGACACCCCTCACCCCGACCCTCTCCCCGTGAGGGGAGAGGGTGACATATTGGACGCGTGGGGTGGTTCTTGGGGCTCGCGGTTTGCGGCCGATCGAGTTGGTCGATCGGCTGGTGGAATCCAGGGGTAGGTCAGCTTCGCCCCAGGCGCTTCCCCCCACCGCGCGCCTCTACAGCGACCACATGCCCCCCGCACACCCGGAGCCTTCATCGCGCAACCCCCCCCCCCACCCCCGACCGCTCCCCGTTCGGGAGAGGGTGACAGATTGGGCGCGTGGGGTGGTTTTTGGCGATCACGGTGTACGGCGGATCGAGTTGGCCGATCGGCTCGTGGAATCCAGGCGTAGGTCGCCCTCGTCCCAGGCGCTTCGTGCCACCGCGCGCTTCCTCCGCGGCCGGAGGCCCCAAGCACACCCGCTGTGTTCATCGCGCTCCCTCTCCCCTCACGGGGAGAGGGCCGGGGTGAGGGGTGAGGCATTGCCGGACAAGCATCGAGTCTGACTCCGGCTGAAACCGAGCAGTTGACCAAACTTGCCGCGTAAGAGCCGTTGCACTCCGCGGGCGGCGTGAAAACCCGCGCGTAACAGTGAGACTTTGACCTGGGCCTTGGCTTTGGCCTTGGCGAGGGCGGGCAGCAGCATGCCGGCGAGGATCGCGATGATGGCGATCACCACCAGGAGTTCGATCAGTAAAGGTTCGCGAGTTTGCGGTTCCGCCGTCGGTTGGGTGGCCTCCGGGCAGGTTGCTTGCCGCCGGAGAGCACTTTGTGTTATCACCGCGGTGGAATGGTCATGAGTGACGAAGCGCCGAAGGGACTGACGTTTCAGCCGGACATTTACCCGAAGGTATTGTCATTGCTGCCGGAACAGCGGGCTGCGCGGATCCTGGATGTGGGGGCGGGGCAGGGATACTTTTGCGCGCTCATGCTTGAACAGGGGTATACGCGGGTGGAGGCGTGCGATTATGACGCGGCGAAGTTCAAGCTGTCCGGAGTGCCCTTTCACGCGGCGGATCTGGGCCAGTCGATCCCCCTGGCGGACAGTTCGATCGACACGGTGGTTTGCATCGAGGTGCTCGAGCACCTGGAGAATCATCTCCGCCTCTTCCGCGAGATCCTGCGCGTGTTGCGTCCTGGTGGCACCGCCATCCTGACGACTCCCAACATTCTGAGCATCCCGTCCCGATGGCATTTTTTTCTTTACGGCTACACCGATTGTGCCCCGCTGCCGCTTGACCCGAACGAGAAGCAGTTTTTTCGGCACCACATCAATCCGATCGGCGTTCCGCAGTTGCTCTATTTGACCGAGCGTTTTGGTGGCGAGATGGTGGCCCTGACGACCAACCGGGTTCGCCGCAGCGCCCGCGCCTTCGTTTGGTTGCTGGGGCCGGTGTTGCGCCTGGCGTTGCGGGGCAAATTGCTGCGCGCGAAGCACGCATCACACCACGACCTCCATCGCCGGCACCTCCATTGGATGCTGCACCCGGCCAATCTCACGGGACGCATCACCATTGCGGTCATCCGCCGCCGACCGGGATGAGACTTGGGTTTCGCCTTCGTTTCCCAGTCCGATCGCGGTTGCTCTGGCGAGAATTTTGGTGGGCGTAATCCCCGGATCGCGGCTACGGGATTGGGGGTGGCTGGGAAGGGTCGCGCAACAGGCTGTCCAGTTGCCGCAACCGGGTGGCGGGGTCGGCGGCGCGGTGGATCTCAACGTAGCCCTGCCAAACGGACGTTCGCCGGCGAAGGCGCGCGATTTCCGTGTCGAAGCAGGCGGACCCGCCGGATCGGGCCGCGGCCTGGCACGCGGCCAACACCCGTCGCTCCAGCTCGAAAGTCGCCGTCTCCAGGCGGTCGAAATCGGCTGCGGTGAAGGTGTCGGGATGTGGCTGGCAGAGTTGTTTCCGCAGCTGCGCTCCCGCTTGTTCCACCCGAGTTTCAGCCTCTCGGGCTTCCGCGACGCGCAGGTTCAGCTCCGCCAGCGGTTCCGGAGGGAGCTGGTCCCGGGTCTGATGATAGATGGAGGAACAGCCGTTGCCGCCGTGGCTGATGGCGATCAGCCATAGCAGGCAGACAACCGTGCTCGCCGTCGGTCGCTGACGGGCAGATTGACCTGGGCGAGTTCGCCTGCTGGAATGGCGAGGTTCAATGAACATGCGACGTTTTCCGAGAGGTGGGCTGATCGGGGCGGCGCTGGTCCGGCTGACGGGCTGGCTGCTCGCCGGGTTGGTGATTGCCTCGGCGCATGAGACCGACAATTTTTGTCTCCCGCTCGACTCGGAGTTGGCTGACCTGGGGGATTATCTGGAGGCGGCGCACACGATCGCTCTGGAAGAGGCGGTGGCGGAGATCAATGCCCGAATCGAACGGGCGCTTCGAATCAAGAGCGAGACCGGCCGCGCCAGGCGCCTGGTAGCGCTGCATGATCCGCAAACCCTGGCGGAGACTTTCAGGTGGCGGTTCAGCCATCCGCTGGTCGAGGACAGCCAGCTCGAGAGGGCGCTTCGCGGGCGCTGGGCACGTGAGGCCTATGCCGGTCGCGAGGCTTCGCATCAGGACTTCGGCCTGCATTTCTCGGCGTATGCGCCGTTGGATCCGCGGCGTTGGACGACGTTGACCCAGAGCCGGACCATCAAGGCCTGCGGCGTCTACTTTGGCACGGACAAGCTCGTTCATTTTCATCGCCTGGGCCTGGCTTATTACTGCAGGTATCGCGCGTTGATCAAGACCGGTCTGAGCGAGGTGGCGGCCTACCAGCAGGTGCTCGAGAAGTACAGCCGGGATGGATTCCTGAGCGAGGAAGCCCTTTTTGGCACCTTCAGTACCGGCGTCTATTCCAACGCCGATCTGGCCGTCAATCATATCGGCTTCAAGTTCTTCCTGAATCTGACGGAGAAGGTCGTCCTGAACGGCCGGGAACAGGAACCGCTGGTGGTGCGGTGCGGTGTGTTCTGGAGGATCAACCGGCGTGTCCACCTCCGCTCCGGCTGGTTTGCCGTCTTCGTCAGCGATCACTGGAATGAGGCCTTGAACCCGAGCCGGTACCAGCCGTCGTTGCGTGCGGGGATTCGCCGAGCGCTCCAGAACCGGGCGCGGGAGATCGTGCAATTCTACACCCGTAAAGACGGCCGACCGGAGGACCCGGATTACTACGACGACCTGGCGCGCGAACTCGCCACGTACCACGGCGAACCGTATGGCCATTCGGGGCAGTTCGAGGATCTGATGACGATCGGCAATACCTGCATCCCGGCGCTCCGCGGGGCCGAGCGCGGCCGCGCCGAATAGGGCTCTTTCCGTCGATCAGCCGGGCCCGCCAGTCACTCCGGCCGGTCCAGGCGATATTGGTAATCGGGCCACAAGGGACAGTTCAGATCGATCCAGGTTTTCACCGCCCGCGTCTCGTGATCCGCGAGCCGGACCTCCGTGTGCTGCGCATCCGCGAGCACCTCCCAGAGCCGACTGCGCAGCGAGCCGAACGTCAGGGGTTCGGCCTTGTAGTGTCTGGCGCCGTAGACCCAATCGAAGTAATGCACCCAGCCACCTTGGATGAGTGACCGGTACGAGGCCGGGACCCTTTCGCGATCGCGTTGGCCGCCGAGGTTGAAGCCCTGGCCGGCCTTGCCGTCATGGCATCGAACGCAGTGGGCATCCAGCACGGGTTGCACGGTGCGTTGATAATCGAACGGACCCGCGCCCCAAGGCGGCGGTTCCAGCCGCTGGGCGCTTGCCCGCGTGATCTGATCCAGCCGCGGGGTGGGGGAAGAGGTTCGTCCTTCGTGGCAGCCAATGCAGCTCCGCCGCTCGCCAGGCTGCAGTTGAACCACGCTCCTCATGCGTTGCAGCTCGCTGTAATCCGCATCGAGCAGCTGAAAATAGAGCACCTTGCCCGCCGGCACCAGGAGACTGGCCGAGCCGTCGGACGCAATCGGGACGGTGCCGAGCGGGGCCTTGGCGACGTAGCTCGGCCAGCCGTGGCGTTCGACGACTTCGAATTGTTCGTCGTGGGTCGGTTGCACATCGGCGGCTCGGGGTCGAGGCTCGGGGGCGTTGGGCGTCCGCGTCCGATAGTTCTGCCGGGGACCCGCGACGCGGTGGACCGGGGTGGCGTAGAAATCCTCGAAGGGCGGGTGATCGTTGCGGTATTCGCCGCAGGCCAGCAACTCGAGATCCGCCGGGACTTCCTGGACGACCCGGAGGTAACGGGCGCGGCCACGGGTGACGGCAGGTTCGAGCCCCTGGTAAACATCCTGCACGATGAACTGGCCCAGCCCTTCCCTCGCCAGGTCCGGGTCCAGCACGCTCGGAAGTATCGGCGGGCGCGGCCGGGGGCGCAGCACGGCGGGTCGTTTGCTGCTGATGGCCGGGTCCAGGTAGAGCAGCTCGCGATTGCCGTAGCGATCGATGACATAGAGCGCCCAGTGATCGCGGGTGCCCGGGTTGTGACTTACCAGGAAATGATCGCTTGAGACCGGACTGGGATCGCGAAAGGTCTCGGCGTAGGAGCGGTCCATCTGGTATTGCGGCCGGGTGTCAGGCGTGATGTTCGTGATGGCCTCGGGAGCGAACGGTCCGTGACTGAGGTCGATCAACGCGATTGGGCCCTGGTGATCGCCGTGCGAAATCAGGGTGCATACGAGCTCCCGGGTCCCGGGCACTTCGCGGGCATGCCCGTAGCAGTTGGGGGTGTTGTTTCCAAACACCAGTTCCGCCTGGCTGCCATCGGGGCGGATCGCCCAGAGCGTGTGCCCGAAGTCGGCTCCCTTGTCCTGGTACTCCGAGCGCGTCCAGAGAATCCGGCCATCGCGCATCATGGAGGGATCCCACTCGCTGAGGTTGGCAAAGGAGAGCCGCTGCGGATCGGTTCCCCCGGGCGTCATGCGATGGAGCACATAAGCCTGTGGCCGCCAGCACAGAAAGCGCGCCTTGCAGCGCGTGCTCATGAAGCCCAGATCGCCATCGGGCAATGGCACGGGATCGAAATCATGAAACGGACCGTCGGTCAGCTTCCGCGGATCGCTCCCGTCCACGCGAACCGATCTGAGCTGCCAATAGGCGTTCCAGCCATCGACCTCCGGGACCTCGGGACGGAAGGCGAAGTAGATCGTTTGCGCGTCGAAATCGGCCACCGGATGTCGGACGATGCCGTGGCTGCCGTCGAAGATCGGTTCGAGTTCGGCCCGGGCCGGCGCGAGTCTGCCTTCCCGATCCCGCGGGATATGCAGGATGCAAATGCCGCCGCCCGAGAGGAACAGCGAATCGAAATGATCGCTGTAATTGTGCGATGGCTTGAGCGGATGTCGTTTGGCGAACAACACTCGCTCCAGCGGCGCCAGCTGCGGATCGCGAAAGAAGAGGCGTCGCTTCGCCTCCCGCGCCGCCAGGTAGAGCGCGTCCGCCGTCGCCGTCGCGCCGGCTTCAGCCGCTCGGCTTCGCAGGAGGCCCAGCTCGGTCCGTTCGGTGTTCACGTTCAGACCCTGGGCGGACAGCCGGTCGATCATCTCCTCAAACAGCACCAGTACCCGCTCGAGCGGATCGAGGCGGGCAATCCGCCCCCAGTAAGGCCTCCCGCCGGGCGTCGCCGGGCGGTCCACCCGCAGCGGAGAGAGGTGATCGTCGGCCGGCAGCCGGCGCCAGGTCTCGCGTTCGCGGAGAAACGCGTACTCCAGCGCCCCGTCCCAGGTCGGACGCGGGAGCAGGGATGCGGGCAAGGTGAATCCCTCGAGAGCATCATCCGCTGGCGCGCCGAGGTGACGGGCGACCGATTCCCAAGCCTGGCCATCCAGGGAAAGCCGCACTTCGACGTCAAGCGGGATCCGATCGCGAAACTGGCCCAGTCGGTCGCGGGTGATCCACACGCGCGAAATCCGGGCGGGTTCGGGCTGCACGAGCTGCACCCATTCGACCCCCGCCGAGGCCGCAATCCAACTCCAGTCGTTGCCATACCGGCCGTCGTTCAAGTGGTCGATCGCATGTATGGGATAGCCCGCGATGACCGACGACGCGGTGGCCAACGCCCCGCCTTGGGCCAGCCCCAGGTTCAGCTCCGAGTCCGGACCGAACAATTCCAATTCGTCGATGCCCGGCTCGCCGCTGCTGCTCCGATGAATGATCAACCGGACGAACCGGGCCGTCGCGGGCGGGAACTCAATGCCACGCTGCGCCGGCCTGGATTGAGCCCGGGCGAACTGCGACTGGATTTCATCTTCGACGACGACGCGTGGAGCTGCGTGAACCGCCTCGAAGTCGAACGCCCTCAGCCCCAGGAGGACCAGGAGTCCCAACCGAAACAAGCGGGTCTGCATGGCTGTCTAAATGAACCCTTGCGGCCGTCAATTCAAGCCGCGAATGTGCCGCGGCGGCGACGGGAACGGTCGATCGAAGCGCGGTTCGTCGTCCGGGTCACCGCGTCGTTTCGGATCGCCATCATGTCCATTCCCGCCATTGCCGCCGACCCCACCTTGTGGCATCCTGTCCGTCGTCATGCCCGAATACCTGCCCGCCACTCCGCTGCAACTGCTCCTGGTCGATTCCGACCCGGACTTTGTCGCCCATCTCCGGGACCTCGGTGTCGAGTCCGCCAAACCCGGGTTGGTGCTGACGTGGACGGCGGACACCGCGGAGGCCGTGATAATGTCGCAAACGCGCGCCTTTGACGTGCTGCTGCTGGGCGCCGACGCCACGTCCCGGCCCAGCATGACCGCGTTCGCCCAGTTGCACAAATCCGCCCCGAACCTCCCGATCATCCTGCTGACGAGCGCCGATGACGACGATACTTCACTTCTGGCCGTGCGAGAAGGCGCCGAGGATCACCTGGTCAAGGGCGGCTTCGATCGTCGCGAACTGCTCCGGGTCCTTCGCCACGCCATCGAACGGAAGCGGATCGAGTCCCGGCTTCGACGGAGCGAAGAGTTTTTCCGGCTTATCTCGGAGAATGTGACCGACCTGATCGCGGTCCTGGACCGCGATGGCCGCCGCCTGTACAACAATCCCGCCTACGAACAGAGCCTCGGCCCCGCCTCCGGCCTGGCCGGCACCGATTCGTTTCATGAGATCCATCCGGAAGATCGCGCCCGCATTCAGGCTGTTTTCCGGGAGACGCTCGCCAGCGGTCAAGGGCAACGCACGGAATACCGCCTGCTCAGCCAGGGCTCAGTGCGTTACATCGAGTCCCTCGGCAACGTCGTTCGCGACGAACAGGGGCAGCCCGACAAGATGGTGGTTATCTCCCGTGACATCACGGAACGCCGGCAGGCCATGGATCAACTGCAGTTGACGCTCTCCCAGCTTCAGCAGGCGCACGAGGAACTCCACGCCGCCCAGGATCGCCTGGTCCAAACCGAAAAGATCGAGGCGCTCAGCACCTTCGCCGCCGGCATCGCCCACGAGGTGCGCAACCCGCTCCAAACCATCCTCCTCGGCATCGACTTTCTCCGCGAAAGCCTCCGCGGCCCCACCGGTTCCGACCCCGCCACCCAACAATTGGTCCTGACCGACCTGGAGAACGCCGCGCGCAAGGCGGACGCCGTCATCCAGGGACTTCTCGAATTCACCGCTTACCGCCACCAGGAGATCCAGGTCCACCACCTCTCCGAACTGCTCGAACAATCGCTTCACGCGGTGACCGCCGAACTCGGCCAGCGCGGCATCCGGGTTCAGCTCGAACTCGATTCCGGCCTGCCTGGGGTGCGCGTCGATGCCCGCAAGATCAAACATGTCCTCATCAAACTGCTCCTGGGCCTCGCCGAACGTCTCCCGACGGCTGCCACTCTCACTCTTCGGACCTGCCAAACCACCCTCGTTCGTTCACCGGCTTCCCGCGGCGTCCCGCCCGACCGCCCCGCTCAGGCCGCCGTTTGCGTCGAGCTCGAACACGCCGCGCCGGCCAGCCTGGTGCCGCCGGCCGATCTGCCGCTGCCGACACTCGTGCGCAAGGAAGATCTGGATCTGATGGTGGTCAAGAAAGTGGTGGAACTCTACGGGGGCATGGTGGAAACTCAGGCCGATAAGACCGGCCTCTTACGGACCAGGCTCCTGTTCCGGCTCGAGCCCGGTGTTTGATTATGACCAAGAAACGGATTCTAGCGATCGATGACGAGCCGAGTATCACTCGCCTCCTGAAATTGAACCTCGAACAGACCGGGCTTTACGAGGTGCGCGAAGAGAATTTCAGCACCCAGGCGCTCGATGCCGCCCGCGAGTTTAAACCGGATCTGGTCATCAGCGATGTCATGATGCCCGAGGTGGGCGGCGGCGAGGTCGCCGCTCTGCTCCGCGAGGATCCCGCCCTCCGCCGGGTCCCGGTGATCTTCCTGACCGCCGCCGTCCGCAAGGAGGAGTTGGGCGGACCGGAGGCGGTCATTGCCGGACGCCTTTACATCGCCAAACCGCTGGATGTCAAAAGTCTCCTCGCCGCCATCGAACGCATTCTCTCGAAATAGCCCATCGCTCACCTCAACTCCACTCCGAACCCCATGAACAATCCCATCTGGGTCATGACGTCGGCTTTCAAGAGCCTCACGCTTCCCCAAATCATCGAGCGCACCCTCGAAATCCAGTCGCAAGGGATGGAACTCTGCGTCTTCCGCCGGGACGGCTCTCGCAAGGACCACGTCGCCACCCACCTGGACTACGAATCGTTCGGCCCCGCCGACGCCCGGAAGCTGCTCGACACCTGTCACGCCTCCGGTCTGCGCTTCTCCATCGGCGCTTACGACAACCTGATCGGAGGCGATCCTGCCGAGCGTGTCCGCAACCAGGATCATATCCTCCGGCTCATCCGTATCGCCCATCTCCTCGGCGGCAACGCCAACAACGTCAAGGTCGGAACGTTCGTCGGCTACAACCACGAGCTCGGCCGGCAAGACCGCGGCTTCCAGAAAAACCTCGACGAATATGCCCGCGTCTTCCGGCATATCGTCAAATACGCCGAGGATCTCGGGGTGACGCTCCTCTACGAAAACTGCCCCATGGAAGGGTGGATGCCCGCCACCACCCCCACCACGTACAACAACCTGCCCGGAACACTCGCTGCCCGGAAACTGATGTACACCCTGATCCCCAGCCGCGCCCATGGCGAAACCTACGATCCTTCCCATGACGTCTGGCAGAATATCGACCCCGCCGATGCCATCCGCGCTTCGGACCTCACCCGCATCCACCGGGTCCACGTCAAGGGCACCCGCCAGCTCCATAACGCCGCCCGCGTGCATTGGGGGGCCCTGTACCCCATGCAATCCGTGGATCCGGACCTCGCCCGGAAAGCCGGCGTGCCCGTCCCCGCCAACGAATGGGACCGCCATCATTACGAACCGATGCTCCCCGGCTTCGGTGGGTGCGACAGCATGGATTGGCGCGCGTTCCTCGAGACGCTGATGCAGCTCGGCTACGACGGCCCGTTCGTCATCGAGAACGAAGGCGCCAACTCCGCCCACACCGGCAACCTGGGCGCCACCGTCCAGGGTTTCCGCACCGCCGTGCTCTGTCTGGCCCCCATCGTCTGGCCGCTCAGACCGGCCGGTTACGAATTCGACCGGGCCGGCCTGGCACCCTTCACCCCCGCGGCCAGTAAGGACATTCCCGTCACCACCATGAAGGATCTGGGCTGCGCGCCCTAGCCGACGGTCGCAAGATCGCGTCGACTTTTTCTCGCGCCCCCCTACAGCGCCCGGGCGCTGCGCGCCAGGTGCCGCCGGATCTCCTCGCGGTTCGCTGCGTCGCGCGCTTCCACCGGGTTGAAATCATCCGTCAGCACGATCCCGCGATTCGGATTTGGTTCGACGATGCCGGCATAGGCCGCCATCGCCTGCCGCCTGACCGCCGGATGCATCCGCTCAAAATCGGGCGTGCGCAGCGGCCGAAGCGCTTCGCGATCCGACGCCACGAAGAAGACATTCCCGCCTCCCGCCGCGTGAATGCGCACTTCGCGGAACACACTGCGCAGGGTCTGATACATGGACGTGCCGAAGAAATCCCGCGAGGGCCGGAACTCGACAAAGCAGTTGATCACCAGGGTGCCATTCGGCTGCAGCAACCGGCGCATGGACTCGAAGGCTTCCCGGGTCATCAGGTGCACCGGCGACGAATCCCCCAGGAACGCGTCCAGGATGATCGTGTCATACCGGTTCGTCGCCTGATGGAAGTAGTAACGCGCATCCGTCAGCGCCAGATCCCGGAACAACTCCGGCCGGCAATCGAAGTAGTCCCGCGCCACTTTCACCACCGCCGGGTTGATCTCCACCACATCCACCGCCACGCCGCGCGTCGCCATGCGCATGGGCACAATCCCCACCCCCAACCCGACGCACAGCGCGCTCCGGATCTCCGGCGTATAGACCTCCGCCAGTTCCTCCAGCAGATAGGTGAACATCGATACGCTCTGTTTCTGGACCGGATCGTACGTGTTCTGCACCAGGTAATCGTTCAGGTAATAGAGATACCCGTTGTCCGCCGCCGCCACCACCTGCAACATCCCGAAATTCGAGTTCGCCCGGTATAATTCCTCGCCGTCCCGCATCTCGGGCAGCGTCGACGCGCGCACCCCCAGCAACCCGAGGCCCAGCCCCGTGAGCATCGCGATGGTGACCGGGGCCAGCACCCCCGGTTTCCGCCCCCAAACCGCGAAATAGACCCCTGCCACCGCGAATAAACCGGCGCTGGTCAGGAACATCGTGAACGAATTCGGCAGGAACGGGATCAGGACGTAGCCGATCAGCAGGGTGCCCGCAAAACTCCCCAACGTCCCGATGGCCGTCAAACGCCCCATGTTCCCTCCCACCCCGCTCACGTTCCGGGTCACCACTCTCACGAAAAACGGCCCCACCATCGCCAGTAATGACAAGGGCACGAAAAAGAGAAACATCGATGCCAGCAACGATCCCACCGCCAGCTTGAACCGCAAACACCCATAAACCACCGGACCGATCACCAGGATCGTCCCGGCCAGATACAACGCCGCCACCACGATCCCCGCATACAGCCGGCCCAACCGCGGCGAATGATCCGCCAGCCGGCCCCCGGCGTAGTACCCGGTCGCCAGCGCCACCATCGTCACCGCAATCTGCGCCGTCCACACGAAGTGCGACGTGCCCAAATAGGGCGCCATCATCTTCGCGCCGAGGATCTGGACGATCATGATCGCCGCCCCGGTCATGGTCGCCGTGAAATACAGATACCGGCGCAATCCCGGCGTCAACTCATCCGCCGCCTCGGTTCCCTTCGTCTTTTTCACGCGCACCTTCTACCCGGGATTCTCACCGCGCGAAACCAATATTTGAGATTTGAGATTTGAGATTTGAGATTATCCTCCCCTACGCGCGTGAACAAATACGCCTACGTCATCGGCATCGGCCTGCAGAACACCCTGGTCTACCGGGTGAACTTTCTGTTCCGCGCCTGCTTTGGCCTGATCCCCCTGATGGCCACCATCTTTCTCTGGCGCGCCATTTTCGAAGGCAAAACGGGCGACACCGTGGCGGCCTATTCCCTCGCCGAGATGATCTCCTATTACCTGGTGGTGACCATCGTCGACGCCCTGACCGCCGTGACCGACGACGACTGGCAGATCGCCGCCGATATCCGCGACGGTCAGATCAGCCAGTTCCTCCTCAAACCGATCGATTACCTGCGTTACCGGTTCTGCCTGTTCCTTTCCGGACGGTTCATCTACACCTCGATCGCCTTCGTGCCGGTCACGCTCTTCATCCTGTTCCAGGCGGAGTATTTCGTGCTGCCGGCCGATGCCGCCACGCTCGGTTTGTTTCTGATCTCCGTTGCGCTCACGGCCCTGCTGCAGTTCCTGATCTCCTATACCATGGCCTTGCTCGCCTTCTGGATCCTCGAGATCTCGACCTTCATTTTCATTCTGTTCGCCCTGGAACATCTCGCCGGCGGGCATCTCTTTCCCCTGGATCTGCTGCCGCCGGCCTTCGGCCAGGTGCTGGCTTTCACTCCGTTCCCTTACCAGATGTACTTTCCGGTCAGCATCTACCTCGGTAAAACCGCCGGACCCGAACTCTGGCAGGGGTTGATCATCCAGCTGTTCTGGGTGACCGCGGCTTACCTGCTGGCGCGGTGGGTCTGGCGCCGTGGCATTCGTCGTTACGCCGCCGTGGGCGGTTGAGACTCCATGAACGCCGATCGATTCGACCGTTCCCGCAGCCGTGGTCGCGAGGCCGCGCTGACAATCACTGGATTATGCCGCCGCACTTGAATCCCCAGCGCCGAATCCCATCGGCGGCTGCCGGCTGGATGAAGCGTCATCTGTCGGTCTACGCCATGCTCTGGCGCAATTCGCTCGTCCGCGAGATGACCTTCAAGACCAACTTCATCCTCTGGATCGTCGTCGAGCTCTGTTGGTTCGCCCTGCAACTGACCTTCATCAGCGTCATTTACCTCCATACCGAGAGCATCGCCGGCTGGTCCAAGTGGCAGGTCGTCATGCTCATCGGCGCCGCCCATTTCATCCAGGAGATTTTCCAGGCGCTCTTCCTGATCAATTGCACCAACCTCTCCGAACTCGTCCGCACCGGCAAACTCGATTTCCTGCTGCTGCTCCCGGTCAACACCCGGTTCCTCGTTTCGGTTCGCCAGGTCGATCTCGGTTCGTTTGTCAACGCCGCCATCGCCCTCGGCGTCATGGTTTACGCGGCCCGCCAGCTTGGGTTCGTCCCTTCCGCACTCCAGATCGCGGCCTTCCTGCTGCTCTGTGCCGCCGGTATCGCCATCCATTATTCGCTGATGTTTTTGCTGGCCACCATCAGCTTCTGGACGGTTCGGGCCCAGGGCATCGTCTGGGCCTACTACAACCTGTTCAACGTGTCGCGCCTCCCGGACTCCGCCTTCCGCGGCTGGTTCAAGGTGGTCTTTACCTTTGCGCTCCCGATGCTCTTGGTCTCGAACGTCCCCGTGCGGGCGCTGACCGACCGGCTGGAATCCCCGTTCGACATCCTGCTCCTGTTCAGCTTGACCCTCCTGTGCCTGGGGCTGTCCGAACTCGGCTGGCGCTTCTCCGTCCGCCATTACACCAGCGCCAGTTCCTAGCGCACCTCACTCAGCCGGTAGAAGCCGCTCGGGCCGGTGGTGTCCAATTGCACCGTGTTACGCGGCGGCAACGCCTCGATCCCGTCCAACACCGTCTCGAAGGGCATCACCCCCAACTCGGGAGTGAACTCGACGGCATAACGCCGGCCCGCCACACTCCACCACTCCAACTCCACCAGCCCCGGTGCCACGTCGACCCATTCCCCCACGCCAACGGCGCCGTCGACCAGTCGGCCACGGTGCGCAACGCCGTGGTCTGGCCGCCAAACTCGGCGTAGACCAGGAACTGGCAGTTCCGCGGATGCAGACTCGCCGCGGCCCACTCGGCATCGAAGGTGAACGAACCGCCCGCCGGCACCGCGCCGAACTGGCGCCGGAACTCGGTCACCCCGGTCCCGGCCGCATCCTGGACCAGAACCACGAGCGACCCGTCCAGACGGGTGTTGCCGGTGTTATCGAAGGTGGCGCGCAACACCACGTTGTCCCCGGGTCGATAGTCCGGCGGCAAGACCTCGAATCCCACAATGCCTCCCCCGGCCTGGCCCACCCGGAACTCGGTCCGCTCGCGGTCCAGGATCAGATCGTTCGGTCCTTTGACCAGCGCGCGCAGTTCGTAATCGCCGCTCGGATGGCTCGAGGGGTCCCACGACCACGGCACGATGGCGCGCCCGGTCAACTGGGCCAGCTTCCTTTCGGGCAGCACCGCCACCACCGTGGATGCCGTGTCGAGCACGTTCAGTTCGACCCTCAGATCGGCTGGCTGAGGATCGCTCTGCCACAGCCGCAGATCGACCCCAACCGCCGCTCCCGGCGGATAAACCTGGCGGTCCGGCCACCAGCCTTCTTCATCGCCCAGCGGTCGCCCGGGTTTTCGCCGCGAAAATGGCTGATGATCTCGATGGTGCCAGCCGACCGGCCGTACAGCTCATGCCCCCGAATGACGAGCAGTTGCTCCCGGTCCCGGGCATTGAAGTAGCCGGCTGCCAGTTCGTCGTCGGCATGGTAATCGTAACGGAAGCGCGCCAGTTCCTCGAGTTCCACGCCGGCGCCGGCGTAACCATAGATCGTGATCCGGTCTTCCGAAGCGTCGGCGACCACGATTTCGTCGCGGCTGTCGCCCATGAAATCGCCCAGCACCAGCCCGTCTTCGGTCTCGAGCGCCACGGCCAGCTCCGCTTCGCGGGTATAGACGGGAATGTCACCGGCCGCCGCCTGCCGGCCCTTCCTCGAACCAGAACCGCACATACGCCGCGTACACCCGAATGGTCATGGCATGCGTCGGCGAAACCAGGTCGTCCGTGTAAATCGTGTAACCCGGCGTCGGCGCTTCGATGCGCACTTCCGTGGGCACACCATCAAACCAAGCCTGCCACGCGGACTCGGCCGCCGCCACCATTCCGCCGGTGTCGTCAAAAGCCGCCGCCGACGCGCGGTTCGCGCCGAGCGACAATCCGAGCGTGCCTACCATTTCGGCCGGGTCCGCCGCGAACTCCCAGGGTGGACCGTACACGGTTGCGAACACCGTGCCGTTGATCGCGTAATCCACGCGGTCCACTCCGTCGGTCGCGTCCAGGTTGAAGCGCGGCCATCGGCTGGCGCCGTTCACACGGAGATTTGGGATCGTGGGCGCCGACGCCATGGTCCAGCAGGTCAGGCAATGGTCGTTGTGCCCGGCACTCTCCTGCCCGTCGAATCCGTCGAAGGCATAACCCGCAAATACAGGCGCGCCTCCCCATCCCACGCGATGGCCTCGGCCGAGCAATTGGTCGAGCCCCAGGTCTGGCTCCCAAACTTGACGCCGTCCGTGTTGAACTGGGTCAGGAACTGGACGCCCTGGGTGTAGCGTGAATGCAAACCCGCACCCGCGGTGGCGTCGAAGGGTTGGTTGGACGGCGCGTGTCCCGTGACATAAACCCGCCTCGCGCGGTCGACCACCACCCCGTAACCCACATCCCCGCTCCGCGATCCCCAGAGCCGGGTCCACCGCAGGTTGTCATCCCGGTCAAAGCTGATCAAAAATGCGTCGTTATCCCGCCAATCACCCACGACGGTCTGCCCGTTGAAGCTCCCCGCGAATCCGGTGGCATATACGTGGCCCGACCCATCCACCGCCACCCGTAAGCCGTGTCGATCTCCGTGGATCCCCAAACCCGGGTCCAGACCATGGTTCCTTCGCTGCCGGAGGCGATCTTGGTCAGGAAAAAATCGTATCGACCCACGGTCGGTTCTCCCTCCAGCGGGCCGGCGGTATAGCCCGTCACGTAAACGTTTCCCAGGCTGTCCACCGCCACGTCCATGGCCTCGTTGTATGCCTGACCCGACCATAGCCGTGTCCAGAGCCTTTTCCCGTCCGGCGTGAGCTTCGTCAGACAGGATTGCGTCACGCCGGCGTTGTCCTGGCCCGCGATGGGCCCCTCGGATGAACCGGCCACGAAAATGTCCCCGGCACGGTCCACGGCTACGCCCAGGCCGTAGTCGTTCGTGGTTCCGCCCCAGAGCCGGGACCAGCCCTTCTCGGGCTGGGCGCAGAGGGAGTCTGGAGTTATCAGGAGGAAAGCGAGGAAGACCGGTTTCGGATTCATTGAGCCACCTCATCAGTTCGCGCGACTCCTCCCACGCATCCGCGAACCGGGCTCATGCAACAGCGTTCCGCGAAAAACAAACCCGGTGCTTGGGTTTGAACGGGCGGAGTTGGTGAACTCCTTATGAGGAAAACGACCGGAACTGGCAAGCCTTCCCTGATCAGTGCAATTCGCAGAGAAGCCCTCCATTTGCGGTATCACGGTGGAATCATGAACAATACCGGGCGATCAGGCACGTCCCGATTCAATGTCGCATATGCGACATGAAATCGGGACGTGCCGACGGAAGTTGGAGGGCATTACTGCCACCGGACTTCGACCGCCAGATCGCGGTTGGAAGCGAAGCTGTAATGGACAGGGGGACAGGTTCAGGGTGCTGTGGAACCTGGTCCGGGAGGCGTGGGATTCTGAGGTTGCGTATATTGTTAGGGGTCAGTGTATTGCGTTTCGAGTTGGAAGTTCGGGCGGCAGGGTGGCGGTTCGGTTGCCGCGGGGTGCGGTTACTGTTCAGGATCCGAGGCGTTCTTTGGTTGAACGGCCTTCGGGGGTTACTTGTCGAAAGGCCAACACCGGAAACCAGATGACGATCCAGGAAGCGTTTTGTGCGCACTACCAGTGCTCCGTCGCGCAATTCCCAGAGCGAGCTTTTCGCCTTTGTCTGCATTCACACGCGGTGCCCATTGCTTTGGTGCTGGGCAAGCTGAATCCGGCGCTATTTCGCGAGGACCGCCAAGTGATCGAGCAACTTGGCCTGGCGCGGGATCTGGAGGAGGTGGATGCGGCGCTGAGCGATTTCCAGTATGTGAACCAGGCTCGGCCGCATTGGCTGAGGACGGGATTCAAAGTGCGGCTTTCCGGCCGGAAACTGCGGATGCTGGCGGTATCGCTTCTTGGTAAGGAGGAGCGGTTGCGCGCGACATCGGCGGTGGCGTAGCGGTTGATTTAAGATGTTTTGAAAGGGGGCTTGACCGGAGTTGGTCGGGTGCGGGAAAGATTCTAAGCAGTATGGTAACCGTGACTCTCAATCCGGCGATCGACCAGACGGTGATGATTCCCCGGTTTCGCGCCAATGCGGTGAACCGGGTGATGGGCGAGCAGCGAACCGCTGGTGGCAAAGGGATCAATGTGGCGACGTTCCTGGCGGATTACGGGGTTCCCGTGGTCGTCACGGGGTTTCTGGGGCGGGCGAATGCGGGACTGTTTGAGGCTCACTTCGCCGCCAAGAAAATCGAGGATCGGTTGGTGCGGGTCGATGGGTCGACGCGGGTGAATCTGAAGATACTGAATCGGGTCGAGGGTGAGGTTACGGACATTAATTTCCCGGGATTGAGGCCGACGCGGGAGGAGATTTGCAGTCTGTATGCAGAGCTGGGGAGGTTGTTGCGGGATCGGGGGTGGTTTGTGTTATCGGGGAGCCTGCCCTCGGGATGTCCGGACGACACGTATTTTTCACTGGTGGACGCGCTCCGGAGGGAGGGGTGCCAGGTGCTGTTGGATACGGCGGGGGAGGCGTTACGTCAGGGGGTGATGGCTCAGCCCACGGTTATCAAACCGAATGTGCGCGAACTCGAGGAGGCTTTGGGTCGGACATTGTCGACCGAGATGGACCTGGTCGAAGCGGCCCGTGGGCTGGTGGAAGAGGGTGTTGAATGTGTGATCGTGTCGCGGGGTGCGGAAGGCGCGTTGTGGGTGGACTCGGACGGGGCGCTGTCGGCGCGGTATCGAGGGCGGGTGATGCTTGAGACCACGGTGGGAGCTGGGGACGCGCTGGTGGCGGGATATCTTGCAGGGCGGGGGGAGCGGTTGGACTCCGAAGCGGCGGCGTGTCTGGCGATTGCGTTTTCGATTGCGGCGTTACAGCGGACCGGTCAGGCACTTCCGGATCGGTCGGTGTTGAAGGCGCTGGCCGGCGATGTTGAAGTCAGGCGGTTACAGGAATCTTCGGGCGATGCCCGAAGGATTCCTGGGACGACCGGATAGTGGGAGTGTGAATCCGGGTTAGAGTCGTGTGATCAGGAGTTCGCGGGTGAAGATGAACTCTTTCGGGAGGGTGGCATGGAGGCGCATGAAGAGTTCTTCGTGCGAGAGGGCTTCCTTGCGCCAGTCTTCCTCGTTGACAGCCTGGACCTTGTTGAATTCGACCGGGCCGAAGTTTTTCAACCCTTTGAGATCAAAATCTTCGAGGACGGGCATCCAGCCGAGGGCGCCTTCTTCGGCGCCGACGCGGTGATGGCAGCGGTCCACGATCCATTTGAGGACACGCATATTCTCGCCGAAACCGGGCCAGAGGAAGTTGCCATTTTCGTCTTTGCGGAACCAATTGACGTGGAAGATGCGGGGGAGATGTTTGATTTTCTTCCGCATGTTGAGCCAGTGGCGGAAGTAATCGCCCATGTTGTAGCCGCAGAACGGGAGCATGGCCATGGGATCGCGTCGGACCTGGCCGGCGCCGCCGACGGCGGCGGCGGTCATCTCGGAACCGACGGTGGCGCCGACATAGACGCCATGGACCCAGTTGAACGCCTGGAAGACCAGCGGCATGGTCGTGGCCCGGCGGCCGCCGAAGATGATCGCGCTGATCGGCACGCCATTGGGATCGTTGACCTCCGGGGCCAGCACCGGATTGTTGGCCATGGGCACGGCAAAGCGGCTGTTGGGATGGGCGGCTTTGTCGGGACTGGCGGGAGTCCAGGGCTTGCCGCGCCAGTCGATGCATTCCTTGGGTTCGGGACCGTCTTTGCCTTCCCACCAGACATCGCCATCGGGCAGGAGCCCGACGTTGGTGAAGATGGTGTCGCGGGAGATGGTGGTCATGGCGCTCGGGTTGGTGGCTTGGTTGGTGCCGGGCACCACGCCGAAGTAACCGGCTTCGGGATTGATGGCGTAAAGCCGGCCATCGGCGCCGGGTTTCATCCAGGCGATATCGTCGCCGATGGTCTGTATTTTCCAGCCCTTGTAGCGCGGCGGCGGGAGGAGCATGGCGAAGTTGGTCTTGCCGCAGGCGCTGGGGAAGGCGGCGGCGACGTAAGTGACTTCGCCGGTGGGCGATTCCACCTTGAGGATGAGCATGTGTTCGGCGAACCAGCCTTCGTTGCGGGCGAGGAAAGAGCCGATCCGCAGGGCCAGGCATTTCTTGCCGAGGAGCACGTTGCCGCCGTAGGCGGAGCCGACCGAGATGATGGTGTTATCGTGGGGGAAATGGCAGATGAAACGGCGGTCGGGGTTGACGTCGAGCATGCTGTGGAGGCCCCGATTGAAATCGTCGCTTTCGCCGAGATGTTCGAAGGCGATGTTGCCCATGCGGGTCATGATTCCCATGCTCAGAGCGACGTAGATGGAGTCCGTGATCTCGAGCCCGACCTTGGCGAGAGGGGATCCGGGCGGTCCCATCAGGTAGGGGACCACGTAGAGCGTTCGACCGCGCATGGCGCCTTCGAGCAGGCCGTAGAGTTTCTGGTACATCGCCTTGGGCGGCGCCCAATTGTTCGTGGGACCGGCTTCCTCCTGGCTGTCGGTGCAGATGTAAGTGCACTGTTCGACCCTGGCGACGTCGTTCGGGTTGGATCGATGCAGGTAACAGCCGGGGCGCTTTTTCTGGTTCAATTCGATCAGAACTCCAGCGGCGACAGCCTCGCGGGTCAGAGCTTCCTTCTCCGCCGGGGAGCCGTCGCACCAATGGACCTTCTCGGGCTTGCAGAGCTTGGCCATGTCATCCACCCAGCGGATGACGCTCTTGTTCCTGGTGTTACAATTTCCGAGGCTCGGTTTGGGCATAGTTAGTCTTTCTGATCGGCTTGGTTAAAACCGCCCCACCGGGTAGGGGGCGTCGTCGAGCGGCGAACGTAACAGTTGCATCCCCGAGCAGCAAGCGGGGAATGCTCAAAAATTCAGGGACCGCGGTGAAGGTCAAGCGTCGACCGACCCGCGGCGGTTGTCATTCGACAACCCGAATTCGGTAGTATCGCCGGGGCGATTCCACTCCCGCCGGATCCAGCGCTTCCGCCACCGAATGGGTCGCCTCGATGTCACCCGGCAACTCGCTCCAATCGAGCCACTGAAGTTCATCCTTGTATTGCACCCGGTAAACCGTGCCGGGTGTGGCGGTCCAGCGGAGGCTGACACCGAATGGCGTGAAGCCCGCGAGTTCGAGTCGGGGCGCATCGCTGGCCGGCACTGAGATCTGGAAAGTGGCGGTATCGCTCAGCACGGGAGTGCCATTGTCCGACACCTGCGCAGCGACGGTAAACAGCATTCCCGCCTCCGCGGCGGTGGGGGTCCAGGTGAGTTGGCCTGAGACCGGGTCCACTTCCATGCCGGGTGGGCCGTCCACCAAGGCGAAGCGCAGGGTGTTGGCGGGGTAATCGCCGTCTTCGGCCAGCAAGGTCAGGCGCAGAGTTTCGCCCGCCATCACGAATTGATTGGGAATCGGCAGCAGGGCCGGGGCTGAATTCCCTTCGTCGACGGTCACGCTAAAACTCCGGTCGGCCGCCAGTGCGGGAGCCCCGTTGTCGGTCACCCGGACCGTGAATGAGTACACCCCGGGTCCTTGAGTTTCACTGGGAGTCCAGGTGACTCGGCCGGATTGAGCGTTGATCGATGCGCCGGGGGGGTAGGTGGTGAGCGCAAAGGTCAGTTGGTTCGGCGGCAAGTCAGGATCGGTGGCCAGCGGATCGACCACCAGCAGCGCATGTTCCGCCACGGTCCGGTTCGGCAGCGATGCCAGATCAGGCGAGCGATTGACCTCGCGGACTTCGACCGCAAAGGTGCGCGTGTCGCTCAGCGGCGGCACACCATTGTCGGTCACCTGGACAGTGATCACGGTGGTGGCAGGTCCCTGGGCCTCGGTGGGAGTCCAGGTGAAACTGCCTGATGCGGGATGGATGTTCGCGCCCGTCGGGGGATCCGAGAGGGTAAAGGTCAGAGATTGCGCCGGGGCATCCGGATCCGTGGCTGACACCATCAAGCTCAATGCCTGTTCCTCGTTAATGGTCTGGTTGACAATTGCGTTCAACACGGGCGGGTGATTAGTCCCGACCGGGACGAGGTTCGGCCGGCCGGCGGAGGGCGCCGCGGCCAGCCAGTTCACCGGATCGTTGCCGTATGCGGCTTGGGTAATACGTTGCAGGGATGACCCGGGCGCGGCCACCGGCCAGGGCGCGGTCGGCGCATACGCCACCCGCTCGACTTCGAGGTAAGGCACATAGCCCGCATCGGGTTGTGGGGGTTGCTGGGGGCGATCCGGCCGGCTCAGGGCGAGTTGTTCGCCGGCGTTATCGAGCCGGCCGAGGAAGGGGCCGAAGACTGGAACGGATTCAGGCACGGCGTACTTGGCACGAAACTCGGCCAGCAGGGTGGGGGCGGCGGTTGGATCGTAATTCACGACCAGCAGATAACCGTTCGCCGCGAGGTTGACGTTCGGGGGAAACTCGAATTCGACGCCGTCGGTAAACCGCCATCGGTTTGTGGGGTAATCCGGATCGAAGAGCGGCACCGGGCCGGTCGAGAGATTATGCAACTCGACATATTCGTCCTCGGGGTTCTCCACCGCCGCGGCACCCTCGCCGGTCACCGGTTGGTACATGATTTCGCTGATGACGAGCGGTCCCACCAGCGGATAAGCGTTGGGCAAACCGCCGCCGCCCCGGAACGCGCTCAAGGAGGCGGGTTGATCGACTCCAAAGGTCCGTGCGCTCATCGCCACGAAATCGTCGCTCACGCTGGTTCGATAATGGCCGAGCGACACGCCGTTGGCGGTTGCCCCAAAGGGAACCACCGCCCGATAGCCGGTCAGGTTGCCGGCCGCGTCGGTCGCGGAAAGATACAGGCTCTCGCCTCGCACGGAATCGAGCAGGAACGGTGTCAGGGAGCCCGTGCCGCCGTTGAATTGGTATTCGTAGAAGACCCGGAACTGTCCGGCGGGCAGCAGGGTGCCGTCGGCAAGCCGGTACTTTTTCAGATCGTCGAGGGTGTCGCTTAGGTACCAGCCGCTCAGGTTGACCTCCTGGCTGGTGGGATTGTGCAATTCGATGGCGTCTTCGAGGGGCGGATCGGTGTGGGTGAGCAGCTCGTTAATGCGGACGCCGGTGAGCGGGAGATAATTGCTGCTGCCCGGAGTTGACGTCGATCCAAACTGCGCGAAGGCCAAGGCGCCGTCCGGCAGCCGTCCTTCCGATGCTCCCGGAGCCTGGGCGCCGAAATAGACGGCATCGATCACCTCGCCGGTCGTCCCGAACAAGAGGATTGCCTCGCCGCTCGCGTTGAGTTGGAACGGCGCACTCCCCGTCGCCGGGACCGGAGTGTCGTCGGCGTCGATACGCGCAAATCCTTTTGGGCCGATGAAGCTGAGCGGGCCCATTCGGGGCAGGGCGGATGGGAGCACGCCCGGGTGGTCGCTGAGACCCAGCCCGGTGAGCATGACTGGCAACGGCTCCGGATTGAACAGCTCGAACCAATCGTCCCCGGCCGGGGGAGCGGCCATCCACTCGTTAATCTTGAGGCTGGCAGTGCTGCCCAGGGCGCTGGGCGTGCTGTTGGCCGCTCCGGGTGTGGGCGCGGCCAGCAATTGCCAATTGTCCGCACTGCGGCCGACGCTGAGGTTCCGGACTTGCAGGCCGTATTGGACGCTGTTGAGCACCCGGCCGTTGGCATCGAACAGCGCCAGTTCATCGCCTCGCCGATCCAGGGATTGGCCCGTGTTTAATGCCGGTTCGGCGACGGTCGATGCGGGGGTTGAACCGTCGAACCAGACCACCAGATATCCCTGGGCTGGCACCGAGACGCCGGTGGGAAAGCTCCAACGCCGATCCGGGTCGGAACGTTTGCCCAGGCCGAGCCCAGCCATAGGCCAATCGGTCGCGTTGGCGTTGTAGAGTTCGACCCAGTCCGCGGTTCGGCCGGCCAGATTCGTGATCGCCCCGTTGTTCCAGGCCATCAGTTCGTTCAACACGGCGCCCGCATAGGTTGGGAGATAGTTGCTCGCCCCGGGGCTTTGGCTGTTCGGGAAAGCGGCGATAGTCGCCTCGCCATCGGGCAACCGGCCTTCCGACACGCCGACCGGCTGGTTGGAGATTTGGGCCTGGTCCAGCTCGAGAGCGCCTGGGTCGTGCAGTGCCAGGCTGCGGATCGCCGTGCTCAGCTCGAGGTCGGCATGATCCCAGCCGATCGCGTCGTCGGCCCAAATCCGGACGAAGCCGCCGGCCTCGACGAACGACAGTGATTCCAGGCGTGACACCTGGGAATCCGCGGACAGATAGATGCCCCGCAGAGCGACAGGATACGTTTGATCACGGTTGTGCAGCTCAAGCCATGGCGACTCGCCGGGAGCCGGGTTGACCAGCCATTCGTTGATCACCAGGCTTGTCTGCGGCGCGAGGGTTTGCGGACGGTTCGCCGCGCCCGGCGTTGGTTCGCGAAGATCCCACGTCCCGGGGAGGTCTCCGCTGCGTCCGACAGTCAAGTCGGCCAGCTGACGTCCGAAGCTGAGCACATCGGCGCGGTTGGCGGCGGGATCGAACAGCGAAACCGTTTCGCCGTCGCGGTCCAGCGCGAATCCGGCGTGCAGCCCCGGTTCGAGGAAATTGCTGTCGCACCAGACGACGAGGTAACCTCCGGCGGGGATGGTGGCATCGGCTGGAAACACGAACTTCCGCGGTTCGCTGTCATCGGTGAGGCTCCAGCCGGTGAGACTGGCGGTTTGGGTGCCGGAGTTGTGGAGTTCGATCCAGTCGGGGAAAGCGGCGCCGTGGGCGACCGCGGAGAGGTTATAGGCCATGACCTCGTTGAGCCGCACGGTGCTCGACGCGGGAGCCGGAGCCAGAGCACCGGGAGATCCGACCGCATTCAAGCGGGCCTGCCAGTTGGCCGGGGTATCCGGGTCGCCCAATGGATCCACGATCTCCAACGAGGGGCCGAGACCATCGGCGGCGGGGGGCCAGCCGTTCTCATCGTCGTAGTGCACCGAAGTGATGACCCGGCCGGCCGCGTCCCGCAGTGCCAGCCGTTCTCCGCCGTTCGACAGGGCGCCCTCAAAATAGCCGAAAACGGTCACCCCCGGGTATTGACCTGCGAACGAGCTGGGGCTGGCGGAGGAAGCGAGCACGATGATCTGCCCGGGTTGGAGTACCGCGCCGGGCGGAAAGATGTAGGTGATCCCTTCGAGTGCGCAGCCGCCCAGATCGAAGGGAGCCGACCCGGTGTTATGGAGTTCCACGAATTCGTAAGGATCGCCGCCGATCGGGTGGTACATGATTTCGGTGAACCGCACCGGGGTCCCGAGCTGTCCGACCTGGAACGTTGTTTCGCTCAGCGCGCTCCACTCGCTGCCCGCCAAAGTGCGCGCCTTGACGGTTACGGTTGTGGTCAGGGGGAATGGGCCGGCGTAGAGCCGCGCCGCCGCCGCCACGGTGCCGGTGTGTTTCACCCGCGGGTCCGTGCCGTTGGTTGTGTAGTAGATTGTGCCGGACGGGGCCGACATTGCCAGAGCGCCGCCGGGCGAGGCCGGTCCTGCGGGCGGATTGAAGGCGGGAGCGACGGCGTTGCTGGGGAACAGGCCGGCGCTTTTCAGTTGGCCAAGCACGGTGGCGGTGCGCACCGGGAAGTATTGGTTTAGCAGGCGATTGCGCTCGGTGATCCAGTGGGTGTCCCGGGTGTAGAGCTCATAGGGCGGACTCGAGTAGGGGTGAACGTCGCGTCGGTAGTCACCCCAGCGCGCGGATTCGGCCACGATCGCGAGCTCGACTTCGCGCGAGCGTTTGAGCCAGCGTTCGGCCACGCGGTCCGGGGTGAGGGCGCCGTGGTGGAAGAAATGCCGTTGCACGTGGTCGGCGAAGTCGAGCCGGTACTGGCTGTTGGCCACGAGTTTGGTGTGCAGCCCGGAGGCGGTGTCGGTGTTGCTGACGCGGTTGTAACTGGGGGAACCGAGGGTGTTTTCGCCGTCCCAGCAGACATAGCGGAAGCCTTCGCCCGGGGCGCGGCGGCGGATGGTGTACCAGTTTTTGTTCTGACCCCAGTCTTCGTGACCGACATAGAAATGGAGGAGGATGTAATCGATGTATTGGGGCACATCGAGGTATTGGTGCATGAGATCGTATTGGGCCGGATCGGCGAGGTTCGCGACGCCGAGCATGGTGTTGTAGACCGTCATGTTGCCGTCCACGACCGCGCCTTCATTCACGACGTCGTAGTCCTCCTTCTCGCCGCCCAGGTACTGCTGGGCAAAGCCGGCATCGGGGCGTTCCGTGGGATCGTAGATGCCCCAATACAGGCCATTGAGATAGAGATGCACGTAGCGGTTGTGAGTCGAGAGCGAGCCCATGTCGCGCAGGCAATCCTTGATGAAAGCGTCCCGGGTGCGTTGGCCGCGGGGCCGTTGCACATCGCTCCAGTGCAACCAGGAAAAGTTGAAATCGGCCCGCAAAGTCAGCGTGTCGAACGTCTCGATGGCCAGACCGGGAAAGAACGGATAACGCAGCTTGCTTGGGCCGTAGTCGCCCTTGAACACCAGCCGCAAGGCGTGTTTCGGCAGCTTCACCGGATCGCGCGCGGAGTTGCCCTGGCACTGTATCCCGCAGTCGATCTGGAATCCCTCGGTGCCATCCGGCAGAATCAATTCCGCCGAGCAGGGGCGCTCCCACGCGGGCCCCCGGTTCTGCGATTTCGGGTAAATGCCGGTCGTGTTGTCGAACATGTCCTCCGGCTTCGTTACGATCGAGAGCACCGGCAGCGCCCGCAATGCGTCTTCCATCAGATTGCTGTAGGCGGCCGCCTGGGTGATCTCCGGGTCCATCTCGTAATCCGCCGGCCAACTCCGGCCCGATGGGTCGATCCAGACGGTGGGCACCCCGGGAGGCGTATTCGACTGCCGGACGACCTGTTCCGGGAAAACGTAGGTGTGGGTCGCGATCGTCGATGGCAGGTGCCCGGTCCGAAATGCCGCTGCCCGCAGTGTCGTCGTGCTCCCGATCATCAGCGGTCCGATGTAGGGGGTGCCGGTCGACGCGGTGGGTTCGCGGCCATCGGTCGTATATCGGATCGCGGCTTCCGGCATTGGCGAACTCAGGATCAGCGTGAAGGGTTGTTGGAACAAGCCACGCGCGACATTACAGTGCACCGGCGGGACGACGCCGACGATCGTGCTGTTGCCGTTGGTCGCTCCCGGAGTGGGCGCGCTGAAATAGCGGAGCAGATTGCCGCCATCGAAACCGTAGGAGTAATCGCTGCGTTGCTCGGGAAACTCGGGTGCGAACTCGCTCATCGCCTGCCGCGGTGACTCGGCGTTGAACAACCCGAGGTAGTCACCTGTGGAGTTCAGCTTGAAGTTCGTGTGCGGTTTCGATCCGGCCGTGGTGGGCTTGCGGTCTTTTCCCGAGGCAAACACGACCAGGTACTGACGCGGTCCCAGCGTGATTGCCGGGAAAACCCACTTGTCCGGATCGTCCCGGTCGTCGGACAGCGACCAGCCCGAGAGGTTGACCGACTGGGCGCCGCCGTTCCAGAGCTCAATCCAATCCTGCAACTCATCGTCCTCGTCGCGCAAGCCGACGTCCCCGGCATACGAAGTCAGGAATTCGTTGATCCGCACCGGCGCCGGCACCAGGTTCGGATCCACCAGGCAGGTCCAGGAACCCCCCGCAAAGGTGTTGGGCGGATCCGCCTGATCCCGGATGTTGTGGTCGGTCGCCCAGCGCAGTTCGACCGTCCCGGCCGCGGCAGGCGGGAACTCGAAGAGATAAGGTCCCGCCAACGTGCCGGTGATCTGGGTCGCCGGAGCGCCGTTGATCAGGAGATCGGAGGCGTCGATTCCCGAGACCGGTTCGCTGAACTCGATGGTTGCCTGGCTCAACTGCCGCACCGTCACGCCGGCCGGTGGATTCAGCGACTTGACCGTCGGCGGCGTGAGATCCACGAAGGTATACTGCCAACCGGCGGCGGCGGACTGACTGTCAAAGACGTTGGGTGGCGATCCAAAGTCCGCGATGGCCGACCCGGCATCCCAGGTGACGCGCACGGTCCCCAGCGGTGGCGGGTTCACGGTGAAAGAGTAGGTGGCGCCGGAGCCGTTGACCGCGATGGCCGGAGATTCGTTCAGGAGCAGGTCGCTGGCGGCCACTCCCGTCACCGGTTCGCTGAAGGTGACGGTGATCGCACCGAGGGCGGTCACGATACCCGGCGGCGGGTCCACGTTCGCCAGGGTGGGTGGGGTGGTATCCGCTTCGGCGCTGGTCAACTGGAGGTTGATGAGGAAATCGCTGCTGGTGATGGGGCGATTGAAGGCCTGGACGGCCAGGACATTGGTGCCTTCGCGCAGGAAGAGGGAGGGCTGGGTGATCGTGGCCCCGAACCAGTTGAGCGGTTCGGTTGCGAGCACGGTCGCCACGTTGGTGTAAGCGTAGTTGGTTGAATCGTAGTTGTGACCGTGCACCCGGGTGCCGTTGATCCACGCCACGTAACCGTCATCGCAGAGCGCGTTGATCTGCAGTGTCCCGATCGAGTCGACGTCCGAAACCACAAACTCCCGGCGCAGGAACACGCAGGTATAACTGTAGCGCATGTCGTTCAGGGCGGTGTTTCCGGTGTAAACTCCGTTCGCGTCGTAATAGACCGGCATCGCGCCCGTGTTCCAGGCGCTGTCGTCGTAAACCTGCTGCCGCCAGGCATCCGTCGGCGAGGAGGCTTCACCGGTTCCCTTGAGGTACTTCCAAACGGTGTTGGTGGCGACGAGGGTTGCGGCGGTGGCAGCCGTTGCCAGCGGCAACTGCGCCGCCAGCAAAACGAGAATGACGAACTGTCTCATGGATGTTCGGGTCAAGGTGTGGGACCCACCAGCCGCAGTCGATAGCATCGGAACGACGATGCCAGCGGGGCGGGGTCGATGACGACTTCGACCGCGGGAGCGGTTTGCGGCGTCACCTCCGCCAACAGTGTCCACGCTGCCGCCGGCAAACCAGTTCCATACTCGACCTGATAGGTCCGGCCGGGGGCGGACGCGAACTCGAGCCGGACTCCGGCATCGGTCCGCGCCACCGCACTGAAACGGAGCAGGCTCTCCTGGTCGTTGGGGTCGGTTCCCGCCCGGTATTCCTCCAGGTTGGTCAAGCCGTCTCCGTCGGCATCCCGAGCGGCGTCGGTGGGATCGTCCGGATCGAAGCCATGTTGGTCCTCCCACGCGTCCGGCATTCCATCCTGATCGCGATCCGACACCAGCGCGGCCATGCCTGGGGTTGGGCTTGCGGCCTGCCAATTGGCGGGATCGTTCCCGAATCCGCCGGCTGACAGGCGGTGGAGGGAGAGCCCCGTGCCTAGCGCGGTCTCTGGCCACGGCGCCTGGTTGCCATAGATGACCTCGTCAACGATCACCCAGGAATAGGGATCGCCGGGCAGATCCGGCGACTGCGGCCGCTCGAGGGCCAGGCGATCGCTGCGGTTGCTGAGCTTGCCGGAGTAAGGCCCCTGGATCTTGATGGAGGTGGCTTCGAGGCCATAGGTCCGAAGGAATGAATCGAGCAGACTCGAGTTGGCCGGATCGAAGCCGACCACCAACAGGGCCTCGCCGGCGGCGAGTTGCGTGCCCGGCGCAAAGGACCAGTCGACGCCACCTTCCAGGCGCCAGACCCCGTTGGCGCTGAAAAGATCCAGCGGTTGGTCTGTGGGATTGAACAGTTCAACGTATTCGTCGGCCACGTTGTCAGTCACCCCGTCAGTCCGCGGCGGAGCATACATCACTTCGCTGAGCAACACGGTTCGTTCGGGCGGTGAGTTGGCTGAATGCCGGGTCGGGTTCAGAGCCCCGCCGTATTCGCCGCCATCCGGGTAGCGGCCCCAGGTGCGGTCGTTTTCCTGGCCTTCGAACCGGACGGCATCCACGACCCCGCCTTTGCCCGTTTCCGGCAAATGGGAGAGGTAGATCTGTTCGCCGGCCTTGTTGAGTCCGAACCCGGCGGTGATGGGGTTATGGAATCCGCTCACTTCGTCGAAGGTGATCCATTGGCCGGCGTCGAGGGTCTGGGCTGGGATCTTCCACAACCGCAGGTCGGTGGCGCGATCGCTCAGGTACCAGTGCTCGAGGCTGGCTGGCGCCGCGGACGCGTTATAGAGCTCGATCCAGTCGTTCGAGTCATACTCGGGGCGCTGCGGATTTGAGTAATCGGTGTGCGCCGCAAACTCGTTGATCCGCACCGATCCCAACGGCGCCTCCGGGTCCGCGCCTCCGGGTGACCCGCCCAGGTAAGTGCTCGCCCGCCAGTTCCCGGGATAATCCAGCGCGCCGGTTGCCCGTCCCGGCATGGCGCGAGCCAGTGGCACCAGCGAATGTCCGGCGCCCGCGGCCGCCAGGGGCCAGCCGCGATGACTTACAGATCGCAGGGCGTTTCCGTATTCGAAGGCGGCCAAATCGGTGCCGCCGGCGGCGGTCTTCAACACGATCGCTTCGCCTTCGTTGGCGAGGCTGCCCGCGTAAGGCCCCGCCAATGCCACCGTTTCATCCAGGGCATAGTGCGCGCGAAACGCCGCGAAATCCGCCGTCGGCACCACCAGCAAATAGCTCTGGGGCGGCAGCGAGGCTGCGGCCGGGAACGTGAAATCGATGCCCGAGGTGAACTTGACCCCGGTGAGATCGAGCGCCAGTTCGCCGCTCGCGTTATACAACTCGACGAACTCGAAGTCGCTCCCCGCCGTCGGTTCGGGCATCACCTCCGTAACCCGCAAATGCTCAACCAACGCCGCCACGTTGTCCGAGGGCCCCACGACAAACTGCGCCGGCGTCGACCACGAACTGTATCGGCCGGTGCTGTCGCGCATGCGGACGCGCACTCGATACGTGTTGCCGACTCTGACCGAGTCGACCGGGAGGGTGATCTCATTGGCAAATGGCGCGATCTGGCCGCTGTGCCATTTCGCTTCGATCTCATACGGACGTGGCGCCCCGGGATCGAAGGCCGGCGCCGCCGGATCGGCTACCTCTCCCAGCCGCCACTCGAGCGCCGCAAAGGCGTGCGAGCCGCTGAACGGCGTGGTCCGAAACCGCAGACCGTTCAGCGGATACCCGGGCGGTCCCAGATACGTCAAGGTCGGTCGCGCGGGGATCTCCGGGTCGTGCGCCAGTTCATCCAGATAGACTCCCCGGATGTTGACGTAGTTTTTCATGATTTGCACGGTCGCGGCGAAGCTGCCGCGCAAGGCTGAGTTCGTGCCGCTTTCGAGGGGGAACTGGTAGAACCGGCCCTGGCCGGCCTTGCTGAGATGCGGCGTGAAACTTGAGCTTGCCATCTTCGGGTTGTAATCCCACTGCGCCCGGTCGGCTTCCAGCATTCCCGGGCCTTCCTGGGTGCCCCGCAAGGTTCCCGCATACTCGTCGATCAAGGCGTATCCTTGATCCGCATTGAACAACAGATCGCGGACTTCGCGGACCTGGTTGCGGAATTCGAGATCGAAGGCCGGCCGGGTGCCGGTCAACCGCATCACGTAAGTGCCGCTCTGGACGCCGCTGCCCGGCACGCGGGTCGGGTTCAGAATCCGCTCGGCCAGCCGATCCACGCCGGCGTAGTCGGGATGAAACATGTTATGGGCCCAGGTCAGATCCAGATCCCAGGGCATGACCTCCCACCGTCCGGTCGCCGAGTTGGTGTAGTAGAAGTAGTTTTTGTCGAAGCTGATGTCGTAGTGGTGGATCGCCTGCACGATCGACTGGTAGCGGTAGTATTTCGGCAGATCCCAATTCGCGCGCCACCAGGTGTCGTTCGCGTTGTTGTAGGCGCTCAACAACTGGTTCAAATCCGACTTGTCCGCCGGCCCGTAGGGACCCAGGTTGTTGAGCTCACCCGAACCCCCTTCCATCTTGTAGAAATTGCTGTCGGGTAGACCGTGTTCGTCCAGGAACCAGCCGTTCTCCTGCTCGGTCACCAGGTACAGCCCCCAGAAATCGCCCTCGTACTGCGTGGTTGGATCTTGTTCGGCCGGCTCGTCCACGATCCGCAGTTGTACAAACGTGGTGCGCGGCGCCGGCACACCTGCCAGTTCGAACAACCGGAAGCCCACGGACTCGAACATGCCTTGCTCGCCCCGATGTTGGTAATCTCCCTGTTGAATCGAGGCACCCAGGTTCAGTTTGGTCCAACGGCTCCGGTATTTCCTGCCCCAGTTGTCCCGGGCTTCGAAGTCATGCCCGCGGTTGAAGTCGAACTTCCACATGTTCTTCACCATGGAATAGCGCCAGACCCCGCCCCGCGCCCGATAGCGGATATGATCGTAGACCCGCCCGTCATAAACCAGCGTCCCCGGCCAATGATAAAGATCCCCCGTATATCGGTTGCTAAGACTCCCGCCCGGGCCCGACTGCTGCCAGCCGGTGGCATACCAGACCGCGTCTTTCTTGCTCAACAGGTGGTAGACCGGCAGCGCGTTCATTCGCGCCGGGCTGGCCGTGAACACCTGACCCTCGGCGCCTCCGGCCCCCGGCCGCACCGCCCCGGACCACGCCGGCACTCCATCGTAGACGTAATAGGCGAAATTGGGTTGCGGATCGTCTCCATAAGGCGCGCGGACGGACGCACCTTCGCTGTCCGCGGCTACGATCCGGTACCGCACCAATCGCCGGTGCTGCTGGACGGTTCCCGGCAACTCCGCCGTGTAGATGCCATCCCCAACCCATGCGTCGCCGTCGGTCCCGTCGTCACGCATCGGCGTCTCCTGCCAGTCGGTGGCGTACGCCGCGTCCGTCAGCGCGATGTAGTTGCCCGGGTCCACCACCTGGTAGAACAACTTCACCTCGGCCACACCGTCCGGATCCGTGGCTTTGACCGTGATCCGCACCGGCTCGCCCGAACGCGGTTCATCCGGCGCGTGTCGGACCTGCCTGAGCTGCGGCGGCGCCACGGTCGCATAGGCCGAGTTCAGCGCGCCCGGAGTCGGGCCGCGTCCGCTGGGCCCCACGCGGCTGGACAATCGGAGGTCGAGATAGAAATCGCTGCTGCCGGTCAGGCTTGAATTGGCGGCCTGGATGGCAATGACGTTCGCGCCGTCGCGCAAGTAAGCCTGGGGCGAGTTCAGGGTGAAGGTGTTGTAAGATCCATCTTCGCGAGGCGGTCCCGCCGTGCCCGTATGCGGCAGTTCCCCCGAGCTGATGTTAGCGTTTAGCACGTTCGATTCGTTGATCCAGACCTTGAACCCGTCGTCATACAGGGCCGCCAGCGTCAGGCTGGTGATCTCGGCCCGGTTGGTCACCGTGAAGGTCGATCGGAAGAACACCGTCGTGTAACCCCCCGGCATGTCGCCCAGGAACGTGCCCATCGGCAACGCCGGATCGTATCCGATCGGCCCCGGCCCCTGCGGCCAGCTCGAGTCATCGAAAGCCAACGCCCGCCAGGCCGTCGACGGCGACGACGGCTCGCCCACTCCTTTGAAGTAGCGCCAGGACGACCGCTCGGGAATGATCACCGACTCCCGCACCTCGGGATTGCCCGCCACCGACGCCCGCCAACTGCCTCCGAGATCATTGTCCAATCCCGGGTGGATCAACTCGATCGAGTATCCGGGTGGATCCCCCACCGTCGGCCACGGAAACCCCAGTCTGTATTCGACCGTGTCGGCCACTTCGCCCGTGGCCCGCCGCAAAGTGATCCTTTCGCCTTCGTTGGCGAGCCCGCCCACCCAGGGACCATGGGCGGTCACGCCGAATTTTGAAGTCAGCGCGGCCGGATTTTCGCCCAACACCACATACCCGCCCGCGCCAAGGGATACACCGGCTGGAAACGTGAAGTTGATCCCTTCGGTAAAACTCCACCCGCCCAGATCGACCGGCGTCGCGTCGCGGTTATGCAACTCGATGAATTCAACCCGCTCCGTCTTCAGGTCGGGGTCGTAATGAATCTCGTTGATGACGACCTGCGCCGACACCGCGAGCGCCTGGAAACCGGCCACAACGACTGGGAGCGATCGATAACTCATTTTCGATGCTTGCGCTGCATACACCCGGCCAAGTCCAGACCAGCGTTGGGCACGCAGCGAAGTTAACGCCCATCCCTCTGCTTGGCAACCGGCACACGCCCGTGTCGGCAGCAATTATCGTTAGGCCACCCCATGCTCACGCAGGCGTCAAGCGCGCCAAGGGGGAGAGGCTTCCTCGAAAACCGACCGGAGTTGCCGCGCCAGACTCCTGGGCGCTAACCCCAGCGCAGCGAATGCCGGCTGCCATCGCCATCCCGGTTCCCGGCCGTCGCGTGCAGCAGCAAATCGACCCCGGCCGCCGAGAAACTCGCTTCCACCCAGCCGACAGGATCTTGATCGCGAAAGTTGTACCCCACCGCCGGGAGGTTCACCAGGTGCACGCCGGCCCGTTCGGTGATGCCCCAGACATGGGAATGGCCGAAGAAAATGGCCCTCACCTTCGGGTGCGGACGAATCAGTGCGAACAAGCGGTCGGCGTCGAGCAAATCGCCGTCGCCATCGCCCAACGTGTGGTGCACCAGCAACGCCGTCGCCCGATCGTCGGTCTTCTCCAGAAACTCCGCCAGCCATTGCCGCTGCGCCTTGCCCAGCAACCCCGCCACCCGATCCACGTACAGCAGCGAATCCAAAACGATCAGCCGGACCCCGGGTCGCTCGATCACGGCCACATGTTTTCCACTCACCTCTTGCCGGCCTTCGGGCAACGGGTCGAACACCTGGAAGAAATTCGCGCGGTTATCGTGGTTGCCCAGCCCGAGGTAAACCGGCGTCCGCTCCGCCAGTGGCGAGAGCAACGCTTTCAACGCCTCGTAATCGCCCACCTCACCCGTCAAGCGCGCCGCGTCGCCGCAGATCACCGCGATCTCGGGCTGCGCGCTGATCACGGCCGGCACCACGGCCGCCAGGTTTCGCACCGGGAAAAAGCCGCGATACTGCCCCTGAGGATCGGCCGGTATATGCGTGTCCGAGAGCAACGCAACGCGAAAGCCGGTTGCCTCGGCGGACCGCAGGCCCGTTGAACGCAAAGCCAGCCCCGCCACCGCCAGGCCGGTGCCCCGCACAAAGCCCCGTCGGGTCATGGTTCGATCGAAATAACCAGGCATACGGTTCCTTTCAGTTTGACCTGTTTCTGCGATCCGAGCCAAAGCGGCGTCGCACATCGTTTGCCGCCGCACTCCATACCCCCTGGCGCGCGAACGCCAGCGGTCGGTTTGGACTCACCTTGCGATCGAGTTCTCGTTCCAATTCACACCGGCTTGCCCCGGCCCTTGAAGGTCAGCTCGGCAATCCCCGATTTGTCGAGTTCGCCCAGCCCCTCCCGCACCATGCGGGTGTATTGCCGGAAAGTCGCACCGGCCAACGGCAAATTCAATCCGGCCTGGTTCGCCAGCTTCAGGGCAATTCCCGAATCCTTGGCGGCGTGCGCCGCCGAAAAGAAGCATGAATGCTCCCGATTCTGCATGTCCTCGCCGTCGGTCTGCAGCACCCGCGAATTCGCGCCGGTCTGGGCGAACACCTCGCGCAGCATCGTCAGGTCGAGCCCGAGGGCATCGCCCAGCGCCAGGCCCTCGGCCAGCGCCGCCGTGTTGCAGTTCATCACCATGTTAACCAGTGCCTTCACCTTGGCCGCTTCGCCCGAGGCGCCCACATAGCGCAACGACGAACTCAAACGCTCGAGCAGAGGCCGCGCCCGCTCGAAGGCTTCCGGTTTTCCGCCGCACATCAGGTAGAGCGTACCCTCGCGCGCCTGGGTGATGCTGGAGGCCATGCAAGCCTCGAGCGATTGCGCCCCGGCCCGTTCCGCCTTGTGCTCGACCCATGCGTGCACCGCGGGCGTCAGCGTCGCGCAGTTGATCAACAGCCGGCCCCGGGCTCGACGCAACAAACCGCCGTTGATCACGGCCTTCATCGCCCGGTCATCGGTGACGACGGTGAGAATCACGTCCGACCGACGCGTGACCTCCGCCAGCTCCGCGCAGGGTTCGCACCCCAGTTCCCGCGCCAGGGCCTCCGCCACGGCGGCGTTTGCATCCTGCACGGCGACCACGTCGTAGCCTACTTCCTTGAGCCGACGCGCCATGTTCGCTCCCATCCGGCCCACACCCACAAAGCCAATTCGCTCGTTCATAAGTCTAACGCTTCGAGCATTCAGGGGTTTGGTTTTTCCATTTCGAGGTTTCGCGCAGTCAATCCACCCAGACGCGCTTGCGACGTTTGGAGGATCGGTACATCGCTTCCATGACCGTCACGCGGGCTGCCGCCTCGCGGGGCGTCACCAGTGGCCGCGGCTTGCCGGCCACGGCGTCGACAAACTGGTCCAGCGGCGCCGGGTCGGCCTCCGGCAGCTTTTTCCATGGCTGTTTGCCATCGGCGCCCTCGACGTGCTTCGACTGAAAATGCAGTTGATCGTTCAGAATCACCGCGTGTCCCTCCGTCCCGCTGATCAGCAGACTCACCGGGTTCGCCACGTCCACCCAACCGGCTGCCAGGGTTCCGACCATGCCCTGCTTGAACCAGAGCATCCCTTGCCCCGATTCGTCGCAGTCGCCGTAACGTCCGGTCACCACCTTGATCTCGGCGTCCACCGCTTCCACGTGACCGAACAACCACATCAGGATATCGAGGGAATGCGTGCCCAGATCGCCGAACCCGCCCACGCCGGCCTGTTTGGGATCGGCCATCCAGCGCCATTCAGTGTCGAACCAGCCGCCCAACGAACCGCTGTGGCAATTCCAGCCGCTGACCCGCGTGATCTGGCCAAACGCGCCCTTGGCCACCTGATCTTTCAAGAAGAGATGATGGGGCGAGGTCCGCATGAAATAGCCGGTCGTGAACAACAGGCCGGCTTCGTCGATCTCCCGTGCCATCAGGTCGCTTTCCCGGGCGGTGATCCCGAGCGGTTTCTCGACGAACAGGTGCTTGCCTGATCGCGCCGCCGCTTTCACCAGGTCCAGATGCCGGTTCGTCTCCGAACAGATCACCACCGCCTTGACCTCGGGATCCTTCCAGATCACATCGAGGTCGCTCACCACTTCCGCCTCGAGATGCGGCGCCCGTTTCTTCGCCCGCGCGGCATCGTGATCCCACACATACTTGACCCGGACGTCCTCACGCCGGTTCAGCAGGGTGACAAAGCTCGGCGTGTGAATGTGCGCGCAGCCCACCAAGGCCATGGTCACCGCGGGCATGGCCGTATCGGCTGCGGCCAACCGCGGTAACGCGGCAAAAGCGACCCCGGCCATGCTTGCCTGCTGCACAAAAGTCCGTCGTGAAATGGGTGTAGTCATAGTAATGAATCTCAGATTGCCGCTCCTCTTAGAACTTAATCGCGGGTAGGACAATGAAAAACGATTCGCTGCCCCCGGAGATTCGGGAAAGACCGGGGACGGAACAGGCAGGCAGCCAGTCCCTGGTTTTCCCTGAATCGTCGGGGAATGACTCTGGAAAAAGAAACAGCGGCCGGAAACCGGCCGCTGTTTTTGTAGTAAAATAGGTTTTCCGGCACGCCTTAGGCGAGACGTTTGCGACCCAGCGCAAACATGCCCAGCGCCGCGATTCCCGCCAGGATCGAACCCGGTTCGGGAACGGATTTGCAGCCCCAGAAGGTCAGGTTAGACATAGCCGGGGTATTGTCGTTTCCAACTCCTAGGCCGACGGTTGACCAAGTCCCAGAATCCGCACCGGGACCGATGAGAGCGCCTACCCAATCCGTGCCGCCTTTGGCCGCCCATGCCTTCAGTTCGAAGCCGCCGAGGTCATAACCGGGAATGAGTTCCCATGTGCCATCTTGGGGGGTGTTGAACTTGATAATGAACTGGCTCTCGTAGGGCCCGTCCCGAAGCAGACCGCCTTCGGCCTCCTGATTCTGATCGAACTTAGCAAGCAACTCCAACTCGCAATTGATACCGAGCCTCTCAGCCACCGAATCGGCTGTCGGATTACCTCCGCCATTGCCGCCGTTTCCGTTCAATGCCACTGGGCGGCCTATACCCGCTCCCTGCACTGCCACACTCTGGCTCAGCGCGAACGCGAGCCCCGCCACCGCCAACACACATTTCAATCTCATACGACGTTACACCCTTTCTCCGACATGGTTGTTACTTCCGCCAATTCTCAGGATTGTTATCATGATTCATGCCAACGGGTTTGTGGTAACTGTAAGACGCTGTATATGAATGCATTGCAATTTTGATCCACCCATTTTATTGAGCCATAATCACCGACGCGAATTCAAATGCACTGCGTTTGCAGTGCGAACGGTAGACTATTCGGGTTGAATGGATTGGCTGGGTTATCGCTGGTTTTGATTTTGTGGTCCAGTTGCATCTGCATTGCTAATGGATCCAGGTTGCCAGGCCATGGTCGTATCTCCCCCCGATTTCGTGAAATTCCGGGGAGCGGTTTTTAGTCCTGGGGTTTTCACATCGTCCGTGCAGTGCATCGGGTTCTTCCGCGAATGTCGTTCTGAAACCCATTGCACCTCCGGCGCGCCTCCGCTCGGCTTCGGCTGATCCGGCTGATCGATTATTCACCGACGGCGAGGCAGGCCAAGGTCTGCAGGTCGCGGACGAGGAGACGATCGCCGGCGAGTGCGAGGGGGCCCCATGATTCGCGGCCGGTGAGCACTTTGGTCTGGCCGAGGAGCTGGAAGCGGTCCGGGGAGGCGGAGATCAGGCTGAGCAAACCGGAATCGTTGAGGGCGAAGATCAGGTCGTTGGCGATGAGGAACGGGCCCAGGCCGAAGCGTTGATCGCGGCCGCTGGACCAGAGGGTTTTTCCGTCCTGGTCGAGGCAGACGAATTCGCCGTCGGGATGCACGCCGTAGATGTGGCTCTTGTAGAGGATGGGGGAGTGCTGGGTGGCGCCGAAGACTTTGGGATCCAGGCGGAAGAGGGTGCGGGGGGAGAATTTTCCGTCCTGGTTATCGATCTGGAGCATCATGCTGCCGGCGTTGTAGCCGCCGGTCAGAAATACGCGGTCGGGGCTGAGCAAGAGCGGCGAGGGCACGGTGGCGATGCTGATTTTCCAGTCGGCGGTATCCCAGAGCAGGCTGCCGTTGGGGTCGACTCCGGCGACACCGCCGCTGGCGCAGTAGACGAAGGTGCGTTGGCCGGCGAGTTCGCCGGCCATGAGAGAGGCGTGGGTCATTTTCCAGCCGCGGGGGTTGGGGGTGGTCCAGACGAGTTCGCCGGTGTAAAGCTTGACGGCGGCGAGGAGGGCTTGGGGGCCGCCGGGTGCGAGGATGACGAGGTCGTTTTCGATGAGGGGGCACTGGCCGGTGTACCAAGGGGGGATGGTGGCGCCGAATTGGCGGACCATGTCGATTCCCCATTTCAGTTCACCGGTGATGGCGTCGAGGCAAAGGACGTGGCATTTGGGGCCGATGGCCACGATGAGATTCGAGTGAATGGTTGGGACCGTGCGGGACATGCCGTGGTTGCGTTTGATTTTAATGGGGTAGGAAAACCGCCAGATCTCGCGGCCGTCCTCGAGTGAGAGGCAGCGCAAGGCGTCGTGTTGTCGTTCGCGGTCATAGTCCATGAGATAGACGCGTCCCTGCCAGACGACCGGTCCGGCGTAGCCTTCGCCGACCGGGATGGACCAGAGTTGCCGGGGTTGGCCGGGGTTCCAGCTGCGAGCCAAGGGGGTGGCGGTTTTGACGAGGCCATCGCGGTCGACGCCGCGGAATTGGGGGAAGATATCGGTAATGGCTGAAGGCTGGGCATTACCGGATTGGAGTTGGCCTTGGAGCACGGGATTGCCGCCGGCGGCGCCGCTGCCGGCACCTGGGGCTTGGTCCGTACCGGGTATTCGGCTGGTCAGGCCGGGATCGGTGCGGGGCCAGAACCAGAGGACGAGGAGAAGGAGCGCCAGGGCGCCGAGGAATGCCGGGAGCAGACGGGTTAAACGATCCGAATTCATGGAGTATACAGCTGTGCGGAACCGTAAATGCCTGGGGGTGGGAAAGACAGTCGAAACACGCGAATTTTTTGGGTTGTCGGAAGTCCAATGGGAGTGTCCCATACGGTGTGGAATGGGGTGGAAGCAGTGAGAGTGACATTATGAAATCGAAAATGATGGCAGGTTCGGCATGGTGGATTGGGCTGACGCTGGTGGTGCTGGCGACCGGTTGCGCCTCGAAAGGGGTCAAGAATCCGTCCGGCATCGGGGTGACCGAGATGGAGGCGGACGAGAAGGGTTTCGTGGCGGGGACCGGGATTGAGTCGCAGGATCTGGTGGCGGTGACGGACAAGATGGCGCGGAGCATTCTGGGTATTCCGCAGATTGCGAATGCCTTGACGCCGCCGGTGGTGTTGCTGGATCCGGTGTTGAACGAGACCCGGTTCCCGATCAACAAGGAGATGTTCCTGACCCGGATCCGGGTGCTGCTGAACAGCAAGTCGGCGGGCAAAGTCCAGTTCCTGGCCCGGGACCGGATGGCGGCGCTGGAGACCGAGCGGAACCGCAAGTTGACGGGGCAGGTGACCTCGACGTCCGATGCGCGGGAGACGGAGTTTCTGGGGGGCGACTATTTGCTGACGGGGACGTTGCAGGGGTTATCGACGCGGACCTCGAGTGGGACAAGCGACTACATCCTGTATACGTTTCAGCTGATCAACGCGCGGACCAGCGCGATTGTGTGGGAGGATTTTGCCGAGATCAAGAAACAGGGATTGGAAGACGCCTCGTACCGGTAGTGGCTGAGCCGGGTGGCGGGTGCCGCTGGCGGGCGGCGCGAAGTGCCAAATCCGAAACTCGAATCTCGGAATTCGAAGCAAATCCGAATGGATCGGAATTCGAATCAGGGAAACCAGGTGCCTGGTGGGGTCTGTCTTTGGCTGGTGCTGGCGTGTGCCCTGACGGGGTGCGCCACGGCGCCCGAGAGCGGACGCTGGGTGCGGACGGGGGATCCCATCGTTGACGGGAAGACGGCCATAGCGCAGGGGCCGGCCCGGGACCGGGTGTTGTGGCAGTATCGGACCGCGGTGGCGGCGATGAGGCTGGGGCAGTTCGCGGAGGCGCGGACCTTGTTGGATGACGCGCTGGCGACGCTCGGAGGCATACATGGGCCCGATCCCGAGGCGCGGCGGGCGCGGGGGCTATTCTCGCCCGAGGCGCGGAAAGGCTTTTTGGGCGAGCCCTATGAACGGGTGATGGCCTATTACTACCGAGGCATATTGTATTGGATGGATGGGGAGATCGACAATGCGCGGGCCTGCTTTCGCAGCGCGCAGTTCATGGACAGCGACGCCGAGAGTCAGGAGTATGCGAACGACTACGTGTTGCTCGATTACCTCGACGGGTTCGCCACGGTCAAACTGGGCGGCGATGGCTCGGAGGCGCTGGCCCGGGCGAGGAAAACCGCGAAACTGGCGCAGCCCCAGGATTACGAGAGGGACGCAAACCTGTTGTTTTTCGTCGAGTTCGGCCGAGGCCCGAAGAAGTACGCCGCGGGCGAGTATGGCGAGCAGCTGCGGTTTTTGCCGGGCAGTTCGAAGGTGAAAGCGGTTCGGATGCGGGTGGTTGACCGGGTGCTCGAGGCGCGGCCTTATGATGATCTGACCTTTCAGGCGACGACTCGGGGCGGGCGGGTGATGGATCATGTCCTGGCCAACAAGGCGGTGTTCAAGCAGACGACGGACAGCCTTGGGACGGGGGCGATCATTGGCGGCGCGATCATGGCAAGCCAGCAGGGGCACGACAGTCCCGTGGACGAGATCGGGGCCGGTCTGATGGTGGCCGGGTTGTTGAGCAAGATCATATCCGCGGCCGCCACTCCGGCGGCGGACACGCGCGCGTGGGATAACCTGCCGCAGTATCTGAGCTTCACGACCTCCCGGTTGTCGCCCGGGGATTACGATCTCGAGTTCGAGTTCATGGACGGAGGCGGCAATCCGATCGTCGATCGGACCCGCCAGGTGCGGGTGCGGGTCGAGCCGGACCGGGAGACGGTGGTCTTTGTGAGTGACAACAATCCTTGAAAGGACGAGAGCGATGAAGAGCGGAATCATGATGGCGTTGGTGTTGGCGGGGGCGATGGCGTGGGGCGGTTGCGCCAGTTCTTCGGGGCCGGGTGGTCCGACACGTTTTGTGGTGGTGAGCCCGGCCGGAGGCGGGGGTGGAGCCAGCCGGAGCACGACCTATGAGGTTCAGGAGACGGACAAGATTGCCCTGTTGGACAAGGGTGTTCGGCAATCGGTGTATATTCCCAGCGTCCTGGAGCGGGTGCTTGAGGATGGGCGGATGGAGGTCGTCGCGAACGTCAAGAACCGGTTGAACCGGCGCATTGAGGTTCAGGTCAGTTGTGTGTTCAAAGACGAAACCGGGTTCGCCTTGAATGACGAGGATACGTTCCGCACCCTGATCCTCACGGAGAACATCGAGGAAGCCGCGCGTTTCGTTTCGCTGAACGACCGGGCCCGGAGCTACACGATCCGGATCCGACAGGCCCGGTGATCAGAAGGATGCCTGGAGGCGCGTGAGGATTTTGTGCTGGAGCTCGGGTTCGTCGGGAACGTCCATGAGCAGGTAATTCAAGTAGACCTTCAGGTTGTTCCCTTTGAAGGCGTAGCTGAGGCCGAACGTCCAGGTGTCGGTTGAATTGCCGGAAGCATCCGTGTCCGGGTCGAAGGTTTCGTATTTGACGAGGGCCTGGAGTTTTTTGGTGACGTCGTAGCCGACGAGGACGTACCAGCCCTGGGTGTCGTAGCTGTCGAACTGATCGGGATCGTAATGGGAGGCCAGGTACTCGGCCCAAAGCACGAATGGACCGGCGCGGAGTTGGGTGTCAACGCCGAGCGCGTAGCGCTGGCCGGCGAAGACGTTGGTTTGGCCGGGCGGAACCAGATCGGGTTGCAGGGGGAAGCGATCGTCATCGGTGTAAAGGCCGCTGAGGCCGACCGTCCAGCGGCTGTCCTGGCCGAGGAGCTGACCTTTCCAGGGGACGCCTTCGAGGTGGGGCACGACCATGAAATTGTCGTTGTCGTTGAAATTGTTGTTGGCGTTCATGCCATTGAAGAGGCCGAGCGCCCAGCCGATCCGTTTATCGAGGGTGTCACCCCACCATTGCGCGCCCAGTTGACGCTCCGGCAACAGCCGGTCGCCCGCGAGGCTGAACTCGATGCTTTGGAGGGAGGCGGGGTCCTGGCGTTTTTCGTAGCCGAACACGGGGAAGAACTGGCCGGCTTTGATGCGGGCAAAGTCATAGCGGTTCCAATTGACCCAGCCATCGGTCAGTTGGGCCCGCAGGCCGGTGGATTCGCCCAGGGCGCCCGCCAAATCCAGTTCGACCTTGAAGTCGAAGTCTTCGAGGAACCGGCCGACGGCCTTGATGCGTGCGCGGCGCACGTAGAATCGATCGTAGTCGGACGTCCAGCGGGCATCGCCCTGGTCGCCGAATTCCGCCTGGGCCTGGATGATGCCGCCGATCTTGAGTTCCTGGACCGGGCCGGTTGGCTTGACGTGGACATTGGTGACGCCGAGTTCCTGGCGCAGCGCCTGGTTTTCGGCGGCCAGGTCGCGCAGTTGTCGCTCGAGCAGGTTCAAGCGCTCATCGAGCGTGCCCGGATTGGAGGCGGTCTGGGCGTGGGCCAGCCCGAGGCCCAGGCAGGCGACGGCCAGGAGGAAGACGCGGCGGCCTACGCCACCGGCAGAGCCATGGCGATGGGGGGCAAGCGGTTCGAGAGCGGGTTTCGAGGTGCGCGATTGGCGGGAAGAGAACGGTGTATTCACTGGGATATTGAATGACTCGGACTTCGCTTCAGAAGGGAGCAGAGTAAGGAGCGGGCGCGGGGTGGTCAACGTTGCTGCGCCATGGTGTGGCAATTCTTAGATGTTTGAAAACAGGGAGTAAGAACCGCAAATGAAGATTCGTGGAGGGTATGCCCGGGATATTCATGCCCAGGCAAATCTGATTCCGAAGGCACAAGAACCCTTCACGCCTGGGGTCAGAGCTGAAGGATTTCGGTCTCGGACAGGATCTTGAGGCCGTGGTGGGCGAGGGTCTGGCGGGCAAGCTCGAGATCCGAGGTTTCGAGGAGGATAATGGCGCGTCGGCCGAAGACGAAGCCGGAGCAGTTGTTGAGGCTGATGCCGGCGGCGGAGAGAGTTTTGGCGACGATGTGGAGCGCGCCTGGGCAGTCTTCGACTTCGACGGCGAGGACATCGACTCGTGAGACGGTGAAGCCGCGTTGTTTGAGCGTGTCGAAGGCGAGGTCGGTGCGATCGACGAGAAACCGGATAACGCCGAATTTCTGGACGTCGGCGATGCCGATCCAGTGGATGTTGAGGTGAGCGGAAGCGAGGGCCGCGGTGACGCGGGCGAGCTGATCCGGTTTGTTCTCGGCGAAGACGGCGAGGAGCTGGACGGGGTTCATGGCGGTGGGGGACCTGGGGTTGGGGGGCAGGTGTTGATGGGTCAGAGGACGCGCCGGTCGATGACGCGTTTGGCTTTGCCTTCGCTGATCGGCAGGGAGCCGGGGGCGACGAGTTGGAGTTTGGGTTTGGTGAGGATTTCGGCGCGGATTTTGTCGACCAGTCGGGATTCGAGTTGCACCAGGTGTTCGACGTGGCCGTCGAAGTGGGCGGGGGAGAGTTCGACTTTGATGGTCATTTCATCGAGGCCATCGAGTTCGATGAGGTAATTGCGGCCGAGCTCGGGGACGGCCATGAGGATCCGTTCGATTTGCTGGGGATAGATATTGACGCCGCGGACGATGAGCATGTCATCGGATCGACCGGTGATGCGGCGGAGGCGGCGGTGAGTTCGGCCGCAGGGGCAGGGCTCGGGAATGATGGCGGTGATGTCGCGCGTGCGATAGCGGAGGAGGGGCATGGCCTCGCGGCAGAGGGTGGTCAGCACCAGTTCGCCGGGGTCGCCATCGGGGACGGGATCGCCGGTATCGGGGTTGATGATTTCGAGGAGGTAATGGTCTTCCCAGAGGTGCATGCCCTGTTGGTGTTCGCATTCGAAGGCGACGCCGGGGCCGTTCATTTCGGAGAGGCCGTAGGAATTGTAGGCCTGGATGCCGAGGCTGGCTTCGATTTTGGCGCGCGTGGCTTCGCTGTGCGCCTCCGCGCCGATCAGGGCTTTGCGCAGTTTCAGGTCGCGGCGGGGATCGACCCCGTGGCGCTCCATGAAATCGGCGAGATACAGCGCGTAGCTGGGGGTGCAATGAAACAGCGTGGTGCCGAAGTCGCGCATGAGCAGCAGTTGCCGTTCGGAATTGCCGGGGCCGGCGGGGATGACGAGCAGGCCGACCTTTTCGGCGCCGTAATGGACGACGAGCGCGCCGGTGAACAGGCCGTAGGTCATCATGTTTTGGAGGACATCGTCGGCGGTGGCGCCGACCATGATGAGGCAACGGGCGACGAGTTCGGCGGCCTGGTCGACGTCGCGTTGGGAGAAGAAGATGGCCTTGGGTTTGCCGGTGGTGCCGCTTGAGGTGTGGAGCCGGCTCAGCCGGTTCGGGGGGACGGCGACCAGGCCATAGGGGTAGTGATTGCGGAGATCGGCGTTGGTGGTGAAGGGGAGCCGACGGACATCCTCGAGGGTACGCAGTTCAGCCGCGGTGAAGCGGGTGCTCGCGAACTGGCTTTGGTAGAAGGGGACGCAGGCTTCGACCCGTGCCACGGTGTCCTGGAGGCGTTGCAATTGAAGCGCCCGCAGCGGATCCCGGGGCATCGTTTCGAGGTCTCTTTGCCAATACATGAGTGTCATAGCCTCGCCCGTTCCCGGTTCATTTTCGTGGCACCGACGGCGATGACGGCCGGTTCGGCGGGGCACGGCTCAAACGAGGGTGGGCGGATGATGAACCAAGTGGGACTGGCGAGGCAACCGGATTTGTCGGTCGTTATGTCCATGGTCGGGATCCGCCTTGAGGCTTGTTATCGGGGGGTGAGAGGCCTAGGTTGCCGGGCAGCTGCCAAGTTGCTGCTGACTTCATGAAGTATTTTGCTGTTACCGGTCGGGTGCGGGCGCGCTCTTCCTTCCTGCTCCTGATGGGGGGCGTCCTTCTGCTGTCGTTGGGTTGGACGGCGGCCGTCCGGTGCCAGGACCTGTCGATCACGGAGTTCATGGCGGACAGCGACTTTGGGTTGGTGGATGAGGACGGCGAGCCACAGGACTGGATCGAGTTGTACAATCCCCATGACGAGACCGTATCGCTTGCGGGCTGGCACTTGACGGATGATGCGAGTGACTTGACGCGCTGGACGTTCACGGGTGGCAGCCTCGGGCCACGGAGCTTCGTGGTGGTCTTTGCGTCGGGGAAGGATCGGCGGGATCCGGCGGCGGAGTGGCACACCAACTTCAAGCTGGAGCAAAGCGGCGAGTATCTTGCCCTGGTGCGGCCGGATGGGGTGACGCGGAGCACGGAATTCAGCCCACAATATCCGCCGCAGTTGGCGGGGGCGTCGTACGGCATGGGGATGACGGCCGAGCGGTTGACCCTGGTCCCGGAGTCATGGCCTGGCCGGTTGCGGGTGCCGGAAGACGCGTCGGAGGGGTTGGACTGGGTCGGGGCGGGGTACGCGGAGACGGGCTGGGTGCCGGTGCAGTTGGGGATTGGATATGAGCGGCCGGAGGCGGGCGGGGGCGATCCTGATCCGCCCGTGGCGGATGTGACGGGGCCGGGGGATTTGATCCAGCCGACATCGTTCAATTCTCCGGGCAACGAGGTGTCGGCGATGGCCATTGATGACGATCCGGCGACGAAGTATTTGAATTTCGACGAATTGAATGCCGGGTTCACGGTTATTCCGGGGGCGGGACCGACGGTGGTGGTGGGGTTGCGGTTGACTTCGGCCAATGACGCACCGGAACGGGATCCGATTTCATTCGCGCTGGCGGGATCGGACGACGGGGTGCAATTCACGCCGATCGCGGGGGGAGCGATACCGGATTTTACGGCGCGGTTTTTCACGGTCGAGATGCGGTTCCCGAACGAGCGGGCGTATCGGCAGTATCGTTTGTTGTTTCCCGAGGTGCGCAATGCCGCGGCGGCGGTGGCGGTGCAGATCGCGGAGGTTGAGTTTCTGGGGCGGGTGGGGGTGCCGCCGCCCCGGTTCACGGAATTGATCCGCACCGAGGTGGAGGGGTTGATGTATGGGCGGAACACGTCGGCGTACGTCCGGATTCCCTTCGGGTTGGCCGAGGTCAAGCCGTGGAACGACTTGTTCCTGAAAGTGCGCTATGACGACGGGTTCGCGGCGTATTTGAATGGCGTGCCGGTGGCCCGGGCGAATGCTCCGGCAGAGCTCACTTTCGAGGCATCGGCGGTCTCGGATCGTCCGAGGTCGGACGCGGTGCAAGCGGAGAACTTCCCGGTTGCTGGCGGATCCGGGTTGTTGCGGGTGGGATTGAATGTTCTGGCGTTTCATGCCTTGAACGATCGGTTGGACAGCCCCGACTTCCTGCTCAGCGCCGAGTTGGTGAATCAGCGGGAGGAGCTGGGTGCGCCCGGGTATTTTGGGGAACCGACTCCGGGTGGATTCAACGCCGGCAGCAGCCAGGGGCGCGTGGCGGAACCGGTGCCGGATTCAGGGCGGGGTTTCTATTCCGGTCCGATCGAGGTCAGTTGGTCGAGCGCCACGCCGGGAGTGGAGATCCGTTACACGACGGACGGGCGGCAACCGTCGCCGACGGTGGGCGAAGTTTATGCGGGGCCGGTGCGGGTGACGCGTTCGGGGCCGGTGCGGGCGATGGCCTACAAGGCGGGATGGCTGCCTTCGGCGACGGTGACGCACACTTATCTCTTCGTGGAGGACATTGTGCGGCAGAGCACGGCGGACGCCGTGGCGCGGGGTTTTCCGGCGTTGTGGGGATCGACGGATGCGGACTACGACATGGACCCGCGCGTGGTGGCGCCAAACGGTCAGGATGCGTATGGCGGGGTGTATGCGCGGACCGTGCGGGACGATTTGCTGGCGTTGCCTTCGATCTCGCTGGTGATGCCGTTGGCCGACTGGTTTGGTCCGTCGGGGATATACTCCAACCCGGAGAACCGGGGTGATGCCTGGGAGCGGGCGGTGTCGTTTGAGGTTATCGAGCCTGGGGAGCCGGGTGGGGGGCTGCAGGTCAATGCGGGGTTGCGGATTCAGGGCGGGGCGTTTCGCCGGTTTGACCTGACGAAGAAGAAGTCGTTTCGCGTGGTATTCCGGAAGGCGTATGGGCCGGGAACCCTCAAGCATCGGTTGTTTGGGCCGGAAGCGGCCGAGGAGTTCAACAACTTCATTTTGCGGGCCAACAGCAACGATGCCTGGCCGTGGGGTGGAGGCAATGCGTTGTATGTGCGGGACGCGTTCGCGATGGAGACGGCGCGGGCGATGGGGATGGTGTCGTCGCACACGCGGTTCATGCATCTTTATATCAACGGCCTGTATTGGGGGTTGTATAACCCGGTGGAACGTCCGGACGCCGCCTTTTCGGCCACTTATCATGGCGGGGAGCGGGAAAGTTGGGATGCGTTGAACCAGGACGGTTTGGTTGATGGCACGGTGGAAGCCTGGAACCGGATGCTGGGTGTTCTGGGTGAGGGGATGAGTGACAACGAGGTTTACCAGCGGATTCAGGGTTTGAACCCGGATGGCACGCGCGATCCCGCTTACGCGGACCTGCTGGATATCGACAACTTGATCGACTACATCACGCTCAATCTTTACCTCGGGAACGGTGATTGGCCGCATCGCAATTACTGGGTCGGCCGTGAGCGGGCGGGGGGCGAGGGCTTCCAGTTCTATCCGTGGGACAGCGAGACGGCGCTGGGCATGACCGGCCTGACCGCCGATCGAACGGGGGTGGACGGGGCCGTGGCGCGGCCCTACGCCGCCGCGCGCGCTAATGCGGATTTCCGGATGCGTTTTGCGGACCGGGTGCATCGGCATTTTTCGGAGGGCGGGGTGTTTTATGTGAATGCGGCGCAACCGACTTGGGATCCGGCGCGGCCGTGGGATAACCCGTCGGCGGCGCGATTTGCGGCGCTGGCCGCGGCGGTAGAAGCGCCGCTGGTCGGGGAAACCGCGCGTGGGGGGGAACAGATGGGGGCGGGGCCGTACACCCGCGATCAACATTGGGCGCGGGCGCGGGACAGTCTGTTGATCGACTATTTTCCGCGGCGCGCGGCGATTGTGCTCGAGCAGTTGCGCGCGGCGGGGCTTTATCCGCGCACCGAGGCGCCGGTGTTCAACCAGCGTGGCGGCGTGGTGCCGGAGGGGTTTCAAGTCACGCTCAGCGCGCCGGCGGGAACGATTTATTACACGCGGGATGGCAGCGACCCGCGCCAGCCGGTGGAGGTCGAGGAATTGTCGCGGCACTTGCTGGTGACCGGCGCCACGCCGCGGCGGGTGTTGGTGCCATCGGTCGCGAACGGCGGCAGTGTTTTGGGGGACACCTGGCGGTCGGGCGCGGGTGGATTTGATGACAGCGGGTGGCGGTCGGGCACGGGCGGGGTGGGATATGACACGGATACTTTCTATACCGGGTTGATCGGGATGGATGTGGAGGAGGAGTTTTACGGAAAGAACGGCTCGGTGTTCATTCGGATTCCGTTCGAGTTCGCCGGCGACGCCGGGGTGGCGCTGAACACGATGACGTTGCGGGTGCGGGTGGACGACGGTTTTGTGGCTTACTTGAACGGGGTGGCGATGGCGTCGATGAACGCGCCGGCCAGTCCGACGTGGAATTCGCTGGCCACGGCTGGCAACGCCGACGAGGCGGCGGTGCAGTATCGGGCATTCGATGTGGCGGCGCAGCTGCCGGCGCTGCGCGTGGGGGCGAATCTCCTGGCCATTCAGGGGTTCAACGTGACTTCTGGCAGCTCGGATTTCCTGGTGGAGGTCGAACTCGAAGCGGGGGCGCAGCGCATTGTGCACGGGGATTTCACGGCGGAACCGTATGCGGGGCCGATCGCGGTGACCGATCTGACGACCTTCAAGGCGCGGGCGTTGAACGGGGGCGAATGGAGTGCTCTGAGTGAGGCGACCTTTGTGGCCGGGCAGCCGCGGCTGGTGATATCGGAATTGCATTATCATCCGGCGAATCCCACGGCGGCGGAACTGGCGGCCGGGTTTGGCAACGACGATGATTTCGAGTTTATCGAGCTGTACAATGCCGGGACCGGCACCCTGGATTTGCGGGGGGTGCGGTTGGTGGATGGCATGGAATTCGATTTCACGGGTTCGGGTATGACTCGGTTGGCGCCGGGCGAAGCCCTGCTGCTGGTTCAGAACCGGGCGGCGTTCGAGTTCCGATACGGGACGGGGCTTGCCATCGCGGGCGAGTATGTCGGCCGGTTATCGAATGCCGGCGAGCGTATCGAGTTGGTTGATGCCGCCGGGCGCAGTCTCATCGCCTTCACGTTTGGGACCGATGCTCCCTGGCCGGCCAGCCCGGACGGGGACGGGACTTCCCTGACCCTGGTGGATTTCGAGGGGGACCCCGAGATCGCGGGCAGTTGGAGTGCGAGCGACGTGTGGGGCGGCACGCCCGGACGGGTGGAACCGCCGGGAGCGCTGCGCATTGACTACGTGAGGCGGGACGCGGCGGGGGTGACCTTGGGATTCAGTGGTCGCGCGGGCAAGGCGTATCTGGTGCGCACGCGCCGCGAGTTGGCAGGAGAGTGGTTCGTGTGGGGGACGATTCCGGCGGCGGAGGTGAATGACCCGCGTCAGGTTACCCTGGCCTGGAGTTCGGCGGAACCGAGCGCATTCTTCCAGTTGATGGAGTTGCCTTGAGGCGTTCGGCAGTTCGGAGTTGCCAGACCGGGACCTTTCCCCTTTCCTCGGGGCCACTATGACAGATGGATCTGGTTCGGTTGTGGGGGTGCGGCCCGGTTGGGGATTCAGCCCGCTGGCGGTGTTGGCGCTGGCCGGTGTGATGACCGTGGCGGAGGTCGTGGGGCAGTATGCGGTTTCAACGGTGGCAGACTTCGGCGTGCCGGACTCGGTGGGGGCGCAGTCGTCGGCGCCTTTGTTTTTGGGGAGCGACGGGGTTTTCTACGGGACGACTTATGCGGGAGGAGGGAGCATTCGTGGGACTGTGTTCAAGCTGAGCAGCGGCGGGAGCAAGCTGGAAGTGCTGCACCGGTTCACGGGATTGGAGGGCGATGGCGCGGTGGTGTACGGCGGTGTCATTGAAGCCGGCAACGGTGTGATTTATGGGACGACCGGAGAAGGCGGGATCTCGAACAAGGGAACGATATTTCGCCTGAACCGGGATGGAAGCGCTTACCGGGTGCTGCGCAGTTTCACTGGAGCGGGCGGGGACGGGGCGCAAGCGTTCGCAGGGTTGACGAAGGGGAGTGACGGATTGCTTTATGGCACGACGCGCTATGGCGGCGGGGCCGACAAAGGAACGGTCTTCCGGTTCGATCCCGACGGGGCGAATTATCGGGTGTTACACAGCTTTTCGGGGACGCACGCCGGCGGTGCGGGGCCGACGGCGCGCGTGGTTGAAGGTCCGGACGGCCGGCTCTATGGGACCACGTATGGGGCCACGATCGAAGGGGGGGTGACCAACCAGGGAACCGTGTTCGCTTTGAACCGGGATGGCACCGGCCATGTGGCGTTGCGACGATTCACCGGCCAGGATGACGAGGGGGCGAATCCCTACGCGGAGCTGATGGTGGGACAGGATGGAATGCTTTACGGTTCAACCGCGAACGGCGGGTTGGCCAAAAAAGGCACGCTGTTTCGATTGCGGCCGGACGGGGGCGGTTACGAGAGATTGCGCAGCTTCGGGAGGGTGAGCGAGGACGGGACGGTACCGTATGGGCCCTTGTTGGAGAGTGAAGCGGGGGTGTTGCATGGGACGACCTCATTTGGCGGGACGAATGGCCTGGGGGTGGTGTTCCGGCTTCAGACTGACGGGACGGGCTACGAGTTGTTGCGGACTTTTTCGGGTGACGCGACGGACGGTAGCGTTGCCTACGCCGGGCTGGTGAAGGGTGCGGATGGTTTGTTGTATGGTACCACCTATTACGGAGGTGCCATTGACAAGGGAACCATTTTCCGGCTCCAGAACGATGGGAGTAATTTCGCGTTGTTGCAGAGTTTTACCGGCGGCGGCGGGGATGCCGTCGGACCTTACGCGGGATTGGCTCGCGGCACCGACGGCGCCCTCTACGGGACGAGCTGGCATGGCGGCAATTTCAACAAGGGGACGGTGTACCGGGTGACGCCCGCCGACGGTGAGACCACGGTGTTGCATCATTTTGCCGGTGGCACGAGCGATGGAGAGACGGCGTATGGGGGGGTGATCGAGGGGAGCGACGGTTTCTTGTATGGCACGGCGGTGCAGGGAGGAACGGCCAACCTGGGGGTCATTTACAAACTGAATAAGGACGGCAGCGGGTTTGCCCTTGTGCGCAGCTTTGTGAGCAGCAGCAGCGGGGGGTATTATCCTTACGGCAGCCTGCTCGAGGGCAGCGACGGGGTGCTCTATGGCACGGCCCAGCAAGGGGGCGGGCGCGGGTTTGGCATCGTGTTTAAGATCAACCGGGGGGGTGGCAGCTACAGTGTGCTGCGCAATTTCCAGGGCGGCACCGATGGCGCCTACCCGTACGCGGGTGTGGTCGAGGGCAGCGACGGACTGCTCTACGGGGTCACGGCTTATGGCGGCGGATCGGATCGGGGGACCGTGTTCCGGATGAAGCGCGGCGGCGGGGATTACGCGGTGCTGCGGCGGTTCACCGGGAGCGAAGATGGCCGGAACCCGTATGCCCGCCTGCTGATCGGGAGTGACGGCGTATTGTATGGCACGACGAGCTTTGGCGGCAGGTCGGATTCGGGCATGGTGTTCCGACTCGCGCGGAATGGGGCCGACTATCGTTCGCTGTACCAGTTTGATGGATCGTCAGCCGAAGGGATCAACGCTTTGGGTGGCCTGAGCGAGGGGCCGGGCGGATTGCTTTACGGGGCGACGGCGTCGGGCGGGCAATGGGGGCAGGGAACCTTGTTCCGGCTGGATCGTGAAGGGACTGGCTTTGCCGTGGCGCACCATTTCCGGGGGAGCTCGGGCGATGGCGGCAATCCGAGTGGGGAGCTGGTTGACGGCGGCGATGGGGTGTACTACGGGACCAGTCCGAACGGTGGGATCGGGTGTGGGACGGTATACCGGCTGGCACCGCAGGTGACCCTGACGATGGGAGCGAACGGACTTGTGGGATTGGCGGGGCCGACGGGTTTTGTGTATACCGTACAGGGTTCAGCGGATGCGACTGCGACGGCTTCCTGGCAGACGCTGACCAATGTGACGATGACGGCCAGTCCGACTCAGGTTCAGTTGCCCGGCTACGCAACCGAGGTGCGGCAGTTCATTCGGACCGTATTGGGGCCGTGAGCGGACGCCCATCGCAACCCGCGGGATGAAACCGGAAGATCAGCCTCCGTCTCGAGTGGCCGGAAAGGACGAGTGCCTGGTGCAGGCGGCGGTGCGGGAACTGGCGAAGCATCAGTCGGTCGAAGCCATTTCGATCAAGGCGGGGGAGGGCAAGCTTTCGGTGGCAACGCTGGGTCAGCCCGATCCGCACGCCGGCGATGAGATCAAGGAGGCGCTGTCACTGGTTCAGTCGGCCGCCGAGGGTGAACGCTGCGGGCTGCTCGAATCCGAGGGCAGTTGCGTGCGGTGTGCGCAGGTTCTCGAACCGGTTCGCCAGCGGGGTTTCACGGTGACGCACCGCGACGGGGCGGTCACCGTGGCGCGTATCCGGTGTCCGACGGCGCCGAAGTTCTGGCGCTGGCGCGACTTTCCGTTGCCCAAGCTCGTGCCGCGGGAGATCAGCCTGCCGGAAGACGAGGCGGGTCTGGACGAATGGAAGGCTCAGGCCCTGGCGGCGGGACTGTGCGGCGGGTTGGGTGTGGCGGCGTATCTGGCGCCGCAGCCGGCCTGGGTGCTGCCGCTCTTCCTGTGTTCGTATTTTGCGGGTGCCTGGTTTGCCGCCCGCGAGGCCCTGGAAAGGATCCAGGAGGGGGCGTTGGACGTGCATTTTCTCATGCTCGCCGTCGCGGGGGGCTGCGCGTGGGTGGGCGCCTGGGGGGAGGGAGCCATGCTGTTGTTTCTCTTCTCGATGTCGGGCGCGCTCGAGCATTACGCCATGGGCCGGACGCAACGGGAGATCCGTTCCTTGTTTCGGACTTCGCCCAAGGTGGCGACGCTGGTGGATGCGGAGGGCCGCGAGCGCGAGGTGGCGGTGGACGGTTTGCGAGCGGGGCAGCGGCTGCGGATCAAGCCCGGCGCGCAGTTCCCGGTTGATGCCGAGGTGGTCAAGGGACGGACGGCGAGCGACGAATCGAATCTCACGGGTGAATCGACTCCGGTGGACAAGGTCACGGGTGATCAGGTGTTGGCGGGCACGATCAACCTGTGGGGGGTGGTCGAGGTGGTGGCACTCCGGCCGGCGTCGGAGAGTTCGTTGCAGAAGGTGATTCGGTTGATCCACGAAGCCCAGCATCTCAAGGCGCCAGCCCAGCGGTTTACCGACCGGTTTGGCACCGGCTACACCTATGCGATCCTGGGACTGTCGCTCGGCATGTTTTTCGTCTGGTGGCTGGGGCTGGGATTGCCGGCGTTTGCGTCGACGGATACCGTCCGGAGCGCCTTTTATCGCGCCATGACGCTGCTGGTTGTGGCGTCACCCTGCGCGCTGGTACTGTCGATCCCCTCCGCGGTGCTGGCGGCCATTGCGTGGGGTGCCCGGCGGGGGATCCTTTTCCGCGGCGGGGCGGCCGTGGAGAAACTCTCCGAGGTCAGTGTCGTGGCGTTGGACAAGACGGGCACGCTCACCACCGGCGAGTTGCAGGTGGAGGCGGTGGAAAGTTTTCCCCCTGGGAGAGAGTCGGAAGTTGCGCGGCTGGCCTATTCCGTGGAACGACACTCGACGCATCCGTTGGCGCGCGCGATCACGCGGCATGGCAAACACCATGGCCTGGAACCGATCGAGTTCGAGCACTCCGAGTCCGTGCCGGGCCTGGGCATTCGCGCCGAAGGGGGAGGACGCGGCGTTCGGCTGGGCCGTCGGGAATGGTTGGAGGAGCACCTGCCCAACGACCCCCGCTGGTCGGCGCTCAAGGGGAGCGTCGCATTGGCGGAACCCGGCCTGTCCGAAGTCTGGGTAGGCGACGGCGATCTGCTCGGGCGCCTGTTGCTGAGGGACGATATCCGGCCACAAGCCGGGCCGATGCTGGAGACGCTGCGTCGGCTGGGAGTGCATTGCGTGGTGCTGACCGGCGACCGTCCGGCGGCGGCGCAAGCATTGCAGCGGAAGCTGGGCCTGCCCGACGTGCGCGCGGAGCTGAAGCCCGAGCAGAAGGTGGCGGCGATTCGCGGTTACATGGCTGAGGGCAAGAAAGTGGCGATGGTGGGTGACGGGGTGAATGATGCGCCGAGCCTGGCGGTGGCTCACGTGGGTGTGGCCATGGGCGCCCGTGGCGCGGATGCCGCCCTCGAGCAAGCCGAGGTCGTGTTGATGCACGATCGTTTGGAGAATGTGGTGGCCGCCTTTCGTCTGAGCCAGGAGGCCCGGAAAATCATCCGCCAGAACCTGGTGGTGTCGCTCGGCACGGTGGCCGTGCTCGTCGGGTTCGCGATTCTGGGAAGGATTCCGCTGACGTTGGGTGTGCTTGGGCATGAGGGGAGCACGGTGGTGGTCGTGCTCAACAGCCTGCGTTTGTTGTTCCTGAGCGTGGACCGGACCCTGATTGGTGGCGGAAAGCAGCCGGGTGGTTGATCCCGGAGTGGCGGGCCGAGGTTGCCTCAGGGGGGCGTCCGCATTTCCCGATTTCTTCTGGCGAGAACCGTGGTAGAGTGAGGCCATTCTGTACACGAGATTGATGAGATTTGAATGGTGGGTCGGTCTGGCATGGCTTGGGGTTTCGTGGTCGGCGGGTGGGAGCACCGTGCTGATCAATGAGATCATGTACCATCCGGCGTCCGAGGATGTGCGTGAGGAGTATGTGGAACTGGCCAACCTGGGGACGACGGACATCGACCTGGAGGGATGGAGGTTCTCGAAGGGGATTCGGTATTCCTTCAGCAACCTGACGCTGCGTGCGGGAGGGTATTTGGTGGTGGCCGCCGATCTGGAGGCTTTCGCCAACCGGTATCCTGGGGTCACCAACGTGGTCGGCAACTGGGAGGGCATCCTCAGCAACCGCCGGGAGGATCTCGATCTGGACGACGCGTCCGGGGCCCGGGTGGATAGCGTCGAGTATGCTGATGAAGGTGATTGGGCCGAACGACGTCGTGGCCCGCTGGACCGCAATCACCGGGGTGTGGTCTGGGACGCGGATCACGATGGGAAGGGGCGTTCGCTCGAACTCATCAACCCGCGGGTATCGAATAATTACGGCGCCAACTGGGCGGCGAGTCCCACCCCCCATGGCTCTCCGGGAACGGTCAACGGTGCCCAGGCGGTGAACATCCCTCCGCTGATTGTGGAGCCGCGTCATTTTCCGTTGGTGCCCCGGTCGAGCGACCGGGTGGTGGTGACTCTGCGGTTGATCGACGAGCGAACCAACGGACTGTCCGCCCGTCTGTTCTGGCGGTTGGATGCAGTCGACCCGGAGGCTTTCGCGAGCGTCGCGATGTTCGACGATGGGTTGCACGAGGACGGCAGTCCGGCCGACGGGGTTTTCGCCGGCGCGATCCCGCCGCAGGCTCACGATGCGATCGTCGAGTTCTACATTGAAGCCTCGGATGCCGAAGGTTTGGTCCGCCATTGGCCGGGCCCGGTCCGGGAGTTGGTCGGAACTCCGGCCCAGGTGGCCAACGCCCTCTACCAGGTCGATGACGAGCGCTACGCGGGAGAACAACCTTTGTACAAGTTGATTCTGCGGGAATCGGACTACGCGGAACTCTACGCGATCGGTCATGCCTCGAACGGTGACCAGCGGAGCGACGCGCAGTTCAACGCGACCTTCCTGAGCCTGGACGGCACGGGCGAGGAATGTCGTTATGCGGTTGGCATCCGCAACCGCGGTCACGGCACCCGCAACCTTCAACCCAACAACTGGCGCGTCAATCTTCGGAGCGACGAACCCTGGCGCGGTGTATCCGCGCTGAATTTCAACGGCCATTACACCCATCTCCAGCACCTCGGCGCCGCCCTCAGCCTGGCTTCCGGTCTGGCGGCGGCACAGGCGCGTCCGGCCCAGTTGCGGGTCAACAACGCGAATCTCGGCCTGACGAGCGGTCGGATGTTCAACACGACCTACGTCGTCAATGAGGTCTACAACAGCGAGTTTGCCGGCCATCGATTTCCGGCCGACAGTTCCGGGAATTTGTACCGCGCGCTACGCGACCTGCCGCCATCGGATTTCACCTGGCGCGGCACGAATGCCTCGGCCTATACCAACACCTGGTTCAAGACCACCAACGCGAGCGAAGACGACTGGTCCGATCTCATCGAACTGGCGCGTGTGCTGGGCACCAACGATCTTTACTCGGCCGCCGCCGCGCGCCAGGTGGCCGATGTCGAGCAATGGCTTCGATATTTCGCCGTGATGGCGCTCCTCAACAACCGCGAGACCAGCCCCAACCGGGGCTACAACGACGACTATTTGCTGTATGCCGGGGTGCTGGACCCGAGGTTCCAGTTGCTGCCATACGACCTCGACACCATCCTCGGTCAGGGGGACGCGTTCGGTTCGACGACCAACTCCCTGTTTGGCGCGGTGGGGCAGCCCGCGTTCCAGCGGATTCTTGAGGAACCCGAATTCCGCGCCGCCTACTATCGCACCCTGCGCCGGCTGCTGGCCACGAGCTTTGCCCCGGAGCGGTTTGACGCCTTGGCGGACCAGATGTTGTCGGGGTATGTGCCGGGCGCGACCCGCGACAGCATCAAATCCTGGATGACCGCGCGCCGGGACTATGTCCAGAGCCAGATCCCGGCGGACCTTCCGCCCGAGGTGACGGTTCGGGCCACTCTGCTGGGCGTGCCCCGGTCCCCGACGCCCGCGACGTCGGTCCGCATCCAGGTTGGCGGGGTGGGGGTGGCCGAGTACCGTTACAGTCTCGATGCGGCGCCGTTCGGCCCGGCGCTGCCCGTTGGCGCGCTCATCGAATTGCCGGCGCTGCCGGCCGGCAGCCACCAACTCCGGGTTGTGGGGGGCACGGCGGACGGGGTTTGGCAGGATGAAACCGCGTCCACGATGGTGCTCTGGGTGGTGTCACCCGCGTGGCCCGCGGTCCGACTCAACGAGGTTCTGGCCCGCAACGAAACGGCCGCCCCGCATGAGGGGACGTTCCCCGATATCATCGAGTTGTTCAACGAGGGATCCGCGGCCGTCGATCTCGCGGGACTTCGGCTGACGGACGATCCCACAGAACCGGACAAGTTCAGCTTTCCTGATGGCACGTCGCTGGCCGCGGGGGGGTTCCTTCGGTTGCACGCCAACGACCGTGACGGCACCTCGGGCATCCATCTCGGTTTTTCCCTGAGTGCGGAGGGCGAAGGTGTTTACCTTTACGACCGGGTTGCCCGCGGCGGGGCGCTGCTCGACCAGGTGGAGTTTGGTCCGCAGCTTGCCGACCGGGCGATCGGTCGCTTGCGGGGAGGCGGCGAATGGTTGCTGGTGGCGGTGTCCCCAGGCTCGGCGAATGAGGCCTTGCCGCTCGCCGATGTCGCCGGGTTGAGGATCAACGAGTGGCTGGCCGACGGACGGGCCGTGTTCACCGACGACTTCATCGAGCTCTACAATCCGGGGGATGCCCCGGTGGATCTCGGGGGGCTCTCGTTGACGGACAATGTGACCTCCGCCGTGGACCGACATCGGATTGCCCCGCTCACATTCGTGGGTCCCCGGTCGTGTCTGGCTTTCCTCGCCGACGGACAAACGGCCAAGGGACCGCGCCACCTCGGGTTCAAGCTCGCCCCCGAACAGGGCGAGATCGGTTTGTTCGCGGCCGACGGCACGGCCATTGACCTGGTGCTCTACGGCACGCAACGGACCGATGTCTCCCAAGGGCGGCAGCCGAGCGGCGCGGATACCCTGGCCGTGTTTGCGCAACCGTCGCCGGGCGCGCTGAATCCGGTCGCCGGACCGAGTGTGGTCGAGGAAACGGTGGCGCTGGTCAGTCTGACCAACTTGTGGGTTTATAACGCCACGGAAGATCTCAGCGGCGCGGCTTGGACCGAGCGCGATTACGACGACACGGCGTGGCCCGGGGGGCAGGCCGGGTTTTGGCACGATGCGGACGATGTATCCGGACCCACCAACACGCCGCTGAGTCTGGGGCGGACGACCTACTATTTTCGCACGACCTTTCAGTTCGAGGGTGACCCCGCGGAAGTCGCCCTGCGGTTCCTGGCGTTTGTCGATGACGGGGCGGTGCTTCATTTAAACGGCACCGAGCTGTATCGGCTGCGGATGCCGGTATCGGGTGCGATCGACTACGACACCTATGCCTCTTCGACGGTCGATGACGCGGCCGTGGAGGGGCCGTTTCCCATTTCCAACAGCGCGCTTCGCGCGGGAGAGAATGTGGTTGCCGT
>JAHDYP010000012.1:69101-75660 GCA_023383055.1 Verrucomicrobiota bacterium
ATCAGGCAGGCAGCAACAGCGGAGATGTCGCCTTCGCGCTTCAGCTCGAGGCCATCCGGCAGGTCACCCGTCACCCCGATCGTCCCCTCGTCCTTAACGAGGTGCTCGCCCACAGCCGCACGGTCACCAACCGCGCTGGCCGGGTGGTCGACTTCATCGAGTTGCGCAACCTCGGGACCGTTCCGTTCGATGTCGGCGGCATGAGCCTCACCGACGACCCCTTCAACCCGCTTCGCTTCGTCCTGCCTCCGGACACGGTTTTGCCCGCGGGCGGCCGCTGGGCGGTGGATTGCGATGACGGCCTTCCTGCCTCCCTCACGAATACCGGCTTTGCCCTCGACGCCGATGGCGGCACGGTGCAGTTGTTCGACAGCCCGGCGCGCACCGGTGGGCTCATCGACTCCCTGACCTATGGCCCGCAGGCTGGAGATCTGTCGCTGGGACGGGTGCCCGACGGCACTGGCGGGTGGACACTGACGCAGCCGACCCCGCTGGCCGGGAACCTGGCGGCAACCTTGGGGGATGCCTCAGCCCTGCGCATCAACGAGTGGCTGGCGGCGAGTCCCAATGCCGACGACTGGTTCGAGTTGTTCAACCCCCAAAACCAGCCGGTGGCGCTCGGCGGATTTCACCTGTCCGACAACCCCGGCGACCGCACCCGGTTCACCATTGCCCCGCTCAGTTTTCTCGGCGCCGGCGCGGATGCCCGGGTGGTTTTCGTGGCCGATGACAACGCGAGTCGGGGGCCGAGCCACGTGAACTTCAAGCTGAACGCGGACGGCGGTTACCTGGGGCTCTACGATGCCGCGGGCGAGCGGTTGGACTCCGTTTCCTTTGGCCCGCAGCAGAACGAGTTTTCCGAGGGTCGATTCCCGGATGGCTCGGAAACGGTGGTGGCGTTCTCCAGCAGCGTCAGCCGCGGCACCGCCAACTGGCTGCCACTCTCGAACGTGGTGGTCAACGAAGTGCTCGCTCATACCGACCCGCCGTGGGAGGACGCCGTCGAGTTCTACAACTCCGGCGACTCGCCAGTGCCGCTGGGCGGATGGTTCCTCAGCAACAGCGAGCGCGAGCCGCGCCGCTATCGTCTTGCGGACGGAACAATATTGCCCGCCCGCGGTTACCTCGTGCTCTACGAATACCAATTCAATCCACCCGGCTCCCCCAGGGCCTTCACGTTCAATTCCGCCCGCGGCGACGCAGCCATCCTCAGCGCGGCCGATGCCTTCGGGGATCTCACCGGCTGGCGCGCGTTCGCCGAGTTCGGACCCTCAGCCAACGGCGTTTCCATGGGCCGCCATCGGACCACGGTGGGAACGGATTTTGTCCCGCTCGCTCGCCCCACTTTTGGCGTGGACGCGCCCGCCGACGTCGCGCAGTTTCGCGCCGGCCTGGGCGCCGCCAATGTCGCCCCGCTGTTTAGCCCGGTCGTGCTCACCGAACTCATGTTCTGTCCGCCGCCGGTGACCGGGACCAACGACAACACGTTGGAGGAGTTTGTGGAGCTGTTCAACACGCTCGCCGTCGCGCAACCTCTTTATGATCCGGACGCGCCCACGAATACGTGGCGGCTCTCGGGGGCGATCGACTTTCGCTTTCCGACGCAGGTGACACTCGCGGCGGGCGAGCGTTTGCTGGTCGTGCCGTTCGATCCGGTGACCGAGCCGGTGGTGCTGGCCGGCTTTCGCGCGCGCTACGGGGTTCCGGACAACGTTCGCCTTTTTGGGCCCTGGCAGGGTCGACTCGGGAACGGGGGGGAAACCGTGAGATTGTTCAAGCCGGATCCACCCCAGGTGGCGCCGCATCCCGACGCCGGCCTGGTGCCTTATGTGCTCGTGGAGTCGGTCCGTTACGGGGTGGCGGCTCCCTGGCCCGCGGGCACTGTCGCCACGGGCCTGACCCTGCAGCGCGCGGACGCCACCGCCTACGGCAACGAGCCGTTAAACTGGTTTGCCGCGCAACCTACCGCCGGGCGTCCGTCCAATGGCAACTCGAACCCGGATGCCAACGGTGACGGGTTGCCCGACGCCTGGCAGTCGCAGTACTTCGGCGTGGCCACCGCGCCCGAGGCCGCACCCGGGGCCGATCCGGATGAGGATGGGATGTCGAACACCGACGAGTATCTGGCCGGCACCAACCCGAGCCAATTCGGCAGCGCCTTGCGAGTCATGTCGCTGGCGGATACCCGCGGCCGCGTGCTGATCCAGTTCGAAGCGGTGACCGGCAGAACTTACTCCCTGCAACACCGCGAGCGGCTCTCGAGCGGCGCCTGGATCAAGTCGATGGACTTCGGACCGGTGGTGGACTCGGGGGTCGTTTCCGTTCCCGCCGACCCGTCCGGGTCCGGCGCCCGCTTCTATCGGGTCGTTACTCCGGCCCAGCCCTGAGAAGGTATGATGAACCGATATTTGCTGACCCTGGGCGTCCTGGCTGGTCTGGGGGCTTGCCTGGCCGCGGCGCGCGCCGCGGCGCCGACGCCGCTGGTCAACCATGGGGACGTGTGGTCTTACCGTCGTGGCGACAGCGCACCGCCGGCGGGATGGCAGACGCTCGCCCCGGCCGAACTCGATGCCACCTGGCTGCTGGGGCCGGGCGGATTCGGTTATGCCGACAACCCGATCGAGACCGCGGACTGCGGCACCTTGCTCCCCGATATGGAGGATGCCTACACCACGCTGTACCTTCGGCGCAGCTTCACCCTCGACGTCGAGCCCGACCCCGAAGAACGCCTCTTTCTCCGGGTGGACTATGACGACGGGTTCGTGGCGTGGCTCAATGGAGTCTATGCCGCGGGTCGCAATGCTCCCGCCAGCCCAGGCGAACCGGAGAGCACCGACACCGCCTTGGGCAATCACGAATCGTCCCGGGGCAACAGTTCGCCCCAGCCAGCCGAGGTGATCGATCTCGGCCCGGGCACGAACTGGCTCGCGGCCGGAACGCACACCCTGGCGCTGATGGCCTTGAACCAGTCCGTCGGCAGCAGCGACTGCATCCTGGTGTCGGATCTTTATCTCGAGCGCGTGGCCGCCGGCGGCACCAACGTGGTCAGTGGCACGATCGCCGCCGATACCGTGTGGGCGGCCAGCCACAGCCCGTTCACCGTGGTGGGCAATGTCACCGTGAACCCCGGCGTGACCCTGACCGTCGAACCGGGCGTCACCGTCCAATTCAACCAGGGGCTCGGCCTGACCGTCAACGGCCGGCTCCTGGCTGAAGGCGGCCCAGCGGCGCCCATTACCTTTACCCGCGCCCCGGGGGCCGGTTCCTGGAACCGGATCGCGATCGTGGGGGGCGAGAGCGAATCGCGGATGGCGCATGCCACCATCGCCCATGCGGCGGGCCGGGGGAACGTCACGGCCGATCGCACCGTGATCGCCCTGGACCACGTGGTGTTCACGAACACCACGGTGCAGCTCGTCACGGTCGACGACACGGCGATCGACATCCGGCATTGTGTCTTTCCGACCATTCAGAATGACGAGTTGGTTCATTTCCACACGATGCCGCCAGATGGGCATGCCCTCATCGTCAGCAACTGGTTTGGCAACACCTCCGGCTACAATGACATCATCGATTTCACCGGCGGCAACCGGCCCGGCCCCATCCCCCTGTTGGTGGGGAACGTCTTCACCGCGGGAGTGGACGACTGTTTCGACATGGACGGCACCGACGCCCACATCGAGGGCAACCTCTTCCTGAACGTGCGCCAGGAAGCCAGCCGCGACAGCACCTCCAATCCGATCGCCACCGGCGCCGATGGCGCCAATACTTCCGAACTGTTTGTCGCTCGCAACATCTTCTTCAACTGCGACCACGCCCTCCTGCTCAAGGACCGGGGCTCGGTCGTGCTCCAGAACAACACCATCGTTCGGCTCCGCGACAATCCCCTCGACCGGGCGGCCGCCGCCGTCATCAATTTCTACGAAGCGCGGTCCGGGGTGACCCCGGGCGACACCGCGCTGGTCGAGGGGAATATCCTGTGGGATGTGGACGGTGACCGTTTCGCCTTGAATTACACCAACGGCCTGTCGGGTGTCCGTTTCGACCGCAACCTGTTGGCCACGCTCGACCTGCCATTCCCGGCGGGCGAAGGCAACCTCACGGGTGACCCGCTCTTCACGGGTTATTCCCCCGACCTCGATCCCGCCACGGTCACGCCGGACAACATACCGTCGATCCTCGCCCTGCAGCCGGAGTCGCCCGCCCGTGGAACGGGGCCGAACGGACTCGACCTGGGCGCGTTGGTTCCGGGCGGCGCCAGCATCGCGGGCGAGCCTGTCGGCGTGACCACGAATCGTCAGGCGGTGCTGACCGTCGCCGGTCCGGGCGTGGTCGCCTACCGCTGGCGGTTGAACGGGGGGCCCTGGAGCGTCGAGGTGCCGCTCACCAACAGCTATGCGATCACCACGAACCTCTTCGCGGACGCGCCGCCCATCGTGCTTGCCGACCTGTCGCCCGGCGCGTTTACCGTCGAGGTTCTGGGGAAGAATTCAGCCGGCTATTGGCAGGAGACGCCCACGGTTTCGCGCCGTTGGACCATGTCGATTCCCGGTGAAGTCACGGTGGTGGGCGGTCAGATCGCATCAGATACCACCTGGTCACCAGCGCTGGGTGAGGTGCGCGTGGTCTCGGACCTTGCGCTGGCCCCGGGTGTGCAGTTGCGAATCGAGGGCGGCACGCGCGTGCGATTTGACGCGGGCATCTCGTTGCGCGCCACCAACGCGGTGCTGCGAATTCTCGGTTCCGCCGCGGCGCCGGTGTCGCTGGGCCCGCGGGAGATCGGCGACACTTGGGGGCCGATCGCCATTCAGGGGACGAACGGGGTGCTCGAGTTGGCGCATGCCGACGTTGCGGCCGGCTCGATCGACATCCGCGAAGGCGCGGCGGCCTTGCTCGAGGACAGTGTGCTTCACGATCTGCCGACGGGAGCGATCGTGCGGACGCAGCGCCCGGGGCGGTTCACGATGCGGCGTTGTCAGGTCCACCATTACTACGAGATTCTCAGTCAGTTGGCCCTGAATACCATCGAAGACTGTTACTTCCACGACATCTCGGGCGACGGCATCGATTTCGATGGCGCACTTCCGGGATCCGTCATCCGTCATTGCACCATCGCCCGCGGCGTGGCGGCCAACGTCGATGCCATCGACATTGGCAATTACGCCGATGGCACCGTCTCCTCGGCCGTGGTGATCGAGGCCTGTCGGATCCGCGATTTCCCGTTCGACAAGGGCGTCTCCATCGGCGAGCGCGCCCGTGGCATCGTGGTCCGCGATTGCGTGATCCACCACGTTGAATCCGGCGTGGCCGTCAAGGATTCCGCCGAGGCCGAAATTTATCACAACACAATCGTCGCAACGGGGCATGCCTTGAACCTCTTCGAGAAGGTGGCTGGGCAGGGGGGAGGCCACGCCGTGGCATGGAACAACATCCTGTGGGACAACGCCCAGGCCGTAACGCTCGATGCCCTGTCGTCGCTCGACCTTACCTTCAGCGATGTGACCGGCGGTTGGTCGGGTGAGGGTAACCTGGACCTCGACCCGGTCTTCCGCGATCCGGCGCGGTCTGATTTCAGGCTCACTGCCAATTCCTCAGTGCTCGGACAGGGCCGCGGCGGCGCGGACATGGGGGCACGGCTGCCGGTGGGCAGCTCGCAGGTCGATTCGGACGCAGACGGCCTTCCGGATCCGTGGGAGGAACTGCACGGGCTCGAGCCCCTCGAGGCGGCGGATGCCCACGCCGACAGCGACGGTGACGGCTTGGACAACTCCGCCGAGTATCTCTGTGGCACCGACCCGCGAAACCCCGCCAGCAGCCTGCGGCTCGAGGTCGGCGGCATCACCGCAGACGGGCTGCGTCTCGAGTTCGACACCGTGACCGGCCGGACTTATCGGGTTGAGACCACGACCTTTCGGGATGACGCACTGTGGGAAACCTGGACCAACCTGCCGCCGACGACCGTCGGTAGCCGGGTGCGTTTGGTCGATGCGGAGACCGTCCGGGAAACGCGCCTTTACCGACTTTCGGCAGACTGGGCGCGCTAGCGCCCCACGGCCTTTCCGTGAAACCCGCTGCAAAACCCATCTCCCGAATGTCATTCTCGGCGAAGGTCTCGGACCCGCAAGACGCGAACCAGGAAGCCCGGAAGAACCAAGTCACCAGGGATTTGGTTTGCGCGTGGGCTGATGATGTTCGAGGGTTGAACTTCGCGATGCACCAACCCGTGTTGATGCAGATGTGCCATTGCCCGCGCCAGACCAACCCGAGGCCGACGCACTCCGCGGCCGGTAGGCGGCCCCGGGCCTTCAACTCCGCGCGCCAAGTGCGGGGGGCATACGAACTCGGGTCGTGGAGGGATGTCACGTCCTAATTTCCGTTTGTCATTTTCGGAGTTATGGAGATGTCGAGGCGGGAGTTTTTGAAGCGGGCGGTTCCGGTCTGGGAACGCGACTGTGCCCGAAGGGTCAGTCGCAGCAAGCTCGCGCGCTCGGGGGCGCTCGGACGGTTCCGGACCCCTTGACCGGGCGGACGTTGCTGCGGCTGGTCTGCGACACAGCCG
>JAHDYP010000013.1 GCA_023383055.1 Verrucomicrobiota bacterium
GAGAGTTTCTTGGCCAGGCGGGTGGACCCGCAATGGGGGCACTTTGCGCCCTTCCAGTTCGAGGAACGAACCAGGATTTCGCTCTCTTTTTGGCACTTCTCGCAATGAAACTCGTAAAGCGGCATGGGCGGATCATAACGGCGTTGCGCCGCCGACGCAAGGTTCCCGCCGGTCACCGCGGTTCATCACGTGATAAATCGCGCCGGGATCCTCCACTCTCAATTTGCGCGCCATGCCGGCAAAGGTAGCGGGCAACCCAAACTAGCCAATCATAAGAACCCTTTTCCGTTCTCGGTCATGGGGCCGACGGCTCGAACCCGGGCTGAAGGAATCACCGCCCGACGATCGTTCACCAGACGGCAAAACAGCCGCCACTCCCCCAGAGTCGCGATCCGCGATAGGACTTCATCTGTTCGATGGCCTTCCACCGCACCGCGCCGTCGAGCATGGCCACGTGGCCACCCTGCGCGCCCACTTCGCGACTGGTCAGGCCCGCCGCCTCGGGATCCCCCTGTTCGCCATCGCGGATGACCGCCCCCCCTCGCATGTGCGCGGCGAAGGTCCTGCCATATCCCGGCGACCAGTCGTTGAGGTCCGTGAAGAGGATCAAGCGCGGGTCATCCGTGCTTCTCTGGGGGGAAATCCAGCCTGCAAACTCGCGGAACTGCGGCCAGGGTGTATCCCGGTGCCCGCCGAGGTAATTGTATCCGATGACATATCCGTAATCCGGATAGACCCAGCCGCCTTCGCGCAGGAACGGCTTGGGCAAACCGGGACACTCGAGCAATCGCGGGTCACCGGTGTAAGTCACGAAACTCGATCGCGTGTTGGTCGAGAGCACCGGAATATGCGCATCGTCGGGATTGCTGTTGTCGGACTTGCCGGTGGGCAAACGTTCCAGAAAATCGCCGGCATACATCTGGGCACCCATCAAGAGTTGACGCAAGTTGCTCTGGCACGCCGCTCGCCGGGCGCGTTCGCGACCCATAGAAACCGCCGGCAGCAGCAGCGCCGTCAGGATCCCGATGATTGCGAGGACCACCAGGAGTTCGATCAAAGTGAACGCCAGACGGCTGTGTGCCACCCCCGGCGTTGGCCGTGCCAGACGATTGCACCGTGCCCGGAAGCGCTTCATTCGAATTGCACAAGCACGGTCCGCATGCCACCGAACCATGATGTCCCGGCGGAAGCCACCGGCGCGCTCCCGGTTTCGTTCGTCACGCTGCCCATGACCGTCCAGCTCACCAGATCTTCGGTGCTTTGGATTTCGTGAATTCCCGGGGGACCTTCAAGAAGGCCGCGGAGAATTCCCTCGCTTACTCGGGGTTCCACCAGTCGCGGAGTCACCGGATAGCGGTAAACCGCCACGCCGCTCGCTTCGAATGCGGTCACCAGTGCAGCCAGTCGGTTGGTGGCCAACACGTCGGGCAAAACCACCGTTTGCACCGGGTTGAAGCGCAATTCCAGCACCTGCAGATTCGTCAGCGTGTGGGCAACGGTAAAGGAAGCAAGCAGGTTGATCCCCAGATCGAGGGCTTGAAGTCGCCCCATCCGCGACAGCGAGGGCGCCTCGGTGAAGCGATTATCGTCCAGATACAACGCCAGCAGATTCGTCATGTCCTCCGGAAATGCCACCTCGGCCAACTCGTTCTCCCCCAGATTCAACCACGTCAAGCGGCTGAGCCCGGACGGGAAATGAAAACCGGTCGATCGGTTGGAGGCCAGCTCCAGCGTCTCCAGATTGGGCGCCTGCGCCAGAGAAGACAAATCGGTCAGCCGGTTCACGGCGAGACTCAGAAACCGCAACTCCGGCATCGGGCCGGGCAACGACAATTCCGTCAAGCCGTTGTCGTCGAGCAGCAGCTTCTGCAGCCCGGGCAGAAGGCCAAGAAATGACAAGTCACGAATCCGATTGTACCCGAGATCAAGGATCTGAAGCGCCGGCCGCACGCCATCCAGCTCCACCGTCGCCAAATCGTTGGCTTGCAGGTTGACCGAGGTGAGTCCCGGCAGCTGCGCCAGAAATGCCGTGTCGGTGAGCAGACATTCCGCAGCGTTCAATTCGCGCAGCGCGGGCAATAAACCTGCCGCTGCAAGCCGGGTGATGGGGTTGCCCTGCAGATTCAAATACTCCAGGCTCGAGAGATCGTCCGGCAACTGCACATCCGTCAGCCGGTTGAACCCGAGATCCAGTTCCTTGAGATTGATTGCGCCCGCAAAGCCTTCCAGGGTCACAATGTCCCTCCGCCGAGCCGACACGATCTCCAGTCCGTGCATGTCGGCGCGCGTCAGTTCACCGTCAGGCAACTGGAGGATTTCGCGAATCACCATTTCCAGATTCGGATCGGCGAAATGCACCGGTTGCGCCTGCGCCAGCCCCGCCATCAGCACGCCCACCCCCAGCCGTGGGATCCAGCTGCAAAACGGCCACGCCATCCGGGTCCACCGAGGATTTCCTGGCCGTAAGCCGCACGATAGCACATCTGAAATCTGGAGTTTACGACCTCGGAAAGCAAGCGTACAACAGCCCGTCGGGCCGCCTCGCACCGGTGCCGGTCCGGCCTATGCTCCGTTCCTCGCTCAACGGGTATCCAGGGGTTGGCAGCTCCACAATTCGATCGGCATGCAATCAGACAAACCCATGGAGAACAGGTCAGCTCTTGTTATCAGCTACATTCTCCCCTGCCGCCATTGATACCGCCGCGTGTTCACATGGGCTACGCTGCCCCGCCGGCCGGCGGATTACGGAGCGGCGCGGGAATTATATTTGCCCGGGCATGCTGGTTTTGGTACCTCACTAGGCAATCCAGTCCGTCGGTTTACGCTTGGGTTAAGGCGCGGCCTACGGTCCGAAGGAAACAACCAACGTTCACCCGAAACCCTATGCAAACGTTCCTTATCGTGCTGGCGGTGATGGCCGCCCTGGTCGCCCTGGGCATCTCCATCCTCTGTATTCGCAAGATTCAGCCCGGACGCGCGGGGGTGAAGACCGGTTGGGGCGGGTTGAAGGTCTCGTTTGACTGGATGGTCCGGATCCCGATGGTCCAGACCTATCACATCGTCGATATCTCGGTGAAGAAGCTCGAGATCCAGCGGAAAGGCAAGGATGGCCTGGTCTGCAAGGACAACATCCGGGCGGACATCGCGGTGGCGTTTTACATCCGGGTGGACGCGACGGTGGAAAGCGTGCGGAAGGTGGCGCAGATGCTGACGCCGGAGCGGGTATCCGATCTGAACCAGCTGCGGGAGTTGTTCGAGGCGAAGTTTTCGGAGGCGCTCAAGACGGCGGGCAAACAGATGGAGTTCCACGAGTTGTTCACCGAACGGATCAAGTTCCGCGATCAGATCCAGGTGACGATCGGCAAGGACCTGGACGGATTCCTGTTGCAGGACGTGGCGATCGATTATCTCGAGCAAACGCCGCTCGACCAACATGACCCGAGCAACGTCCTGGACGCCGAGGGCATCAAGAAAATCACCCAAATCACCCAGCGCGAACGCGTCCTCTCCAACGAATTCTCCCAGCGCGCCCAGGTGCAGGTCGAGAAGGAGAACGCCGACGCCGACATTGCGAAACGCGAGCAGCGCCGCCGCAACGAGGAGGACACCGCCAAGCAGGACCGCGCCATCACCGAAGCCAAGGCCAACGAGGAAGCCGAAGCCCGCAAGGTGATCGAAGCCCGCCGCCAGGAGGTCGAAGCCCGGCGGCTTCAAACCGAGGAATCGATCCGGCTGCGGACCGAAGACATGAACCGGGCGGTGCAGGAACGCGAGTTCACCGTCCGCAAAGAGAAACAACGGCTCGAGCAGGAAGCGGTTCAGGAGGGCGAAGAGGCCCGCGTGCGGCGCGAGCGCACGGTGTCGCTAGCCGAGATGGACAAGAACGTCAAGGTGGCCGAGGCGGGGGTCGAGGTGGAACGGAAGCGCGCCGTCGTGGTGGCCGAACAGAAGGCCGTAGTCCAGCAGGAGGAGGAGAAATTGAACATCGAGGCGCGGATGACGGCCGAGCGGGTTCGCGAGGTGACGTTGATCGAAGCCGAGATGAACGCGAAACGCGACCAGGTGGAGAAGGTCGTGGCCGCCGAGGCCCAGAAGGAAGCCGACCGCCACCTGGCGGAGGCGGGGAAGATCAAGATTGTCACCGCCTCGGAGGCGACACGCGAGGCGGCGACGCGCGACGCCGAGCGGCTGCTGACGCTGGCCGAAGCCGAGGCCCGGGCTTCCGAGAAGAAACGGCATGCGATGGAACAGGAGGCCGAAGGCCGGGCGGCGCAGGAAGCGGCGGCGGGATTGGCGGAGGCCAAGGTGATCACGGCCAAGGCGGGCGCCAAAAAGATCGATGCGACCGCGGTCCGGGAGATGGGCCTGGCCGAGGCCGAGGTGATCAACGCGAAGGGCAATGTGACGGCCGAGGTGACCGAGAAACAGGCCCAGGCCGAAGCCGAGGGACACAAGGACAAGGAGATGGCGTCGGCGGCGGGCATCGAGGCGCGCGGGGTGGCCGAGGCGAAGGGGATCGAGGAGAAGGCGAAGGCGATGAAGCTCCTGCACGAGGCGGGCCGGCAACACGAGGAATTCCGGCTGCAACTGGCGAAGGAACGCGACGTCGAACTGGCCGCCATCCGGGTGGAGAAAGATGTGGCCGAGGCCCATTCGCGGATCGTGGGCGAGGCGCTTAAGCACGCGAACATCGATATTGTGGGTGGCGAGAACGACTTCTTCGAGAAGGTGGTGCGGGCGGTCGGGAGCGGGAAGGCCGTCGACCGGTTGATCGCGAACAGCGCGACGCTGGCGGACATCAAGGAGACGTTCTTCAACGGCGATCCCGAGCATTTCAAGGCGCAGTTGCGGCAGTGGGTGAAGGACTTCGGGATCGGCTCGGAGGACCTGAAGAACCTGACCGTGGCGGCCCTGCTCGCCAGGCTGCTGGCGTCCACGAAGGATGCGTCGTTGCGGAACCTGTTGAAGTCGGCGCAGGCGATGGCCCGGGCGAGTGGCGTGGCGGACGTCCCCGCGGCGGCCGCGCTCGTGGCAACTCCAACGGTCGAGGCTTGAACGGCGGCCCAGCGGCCCCGGGAGTGACGCATGGCCCAGGAACCAAGGGCAGAACCGACACCGGCGGCGAACGCGACCGGCGGCGGCCCCGCGTTGGCGGCGGCCGGGGCGGCGACGGCGACGGCGACGGCGACGGCGACGGTATTGGGGAGCGCGACCTACGAGATCATCCGCCAGCGGCTGCAGACCCAGGGGGAGGCGCTGCGGGAACGGATGAGCCGGCTGGATGCGCGGCGGCAGGAGGTGTTCGGGTCGGTCGAATACAAGCTGCTCCAGGCCGACCGGGTGGTCACCGCCCATAACTGCGTGCCGCAGGACATGGTGCAGTTGGGCCAGGGCCGGTTCCTGTTCGGGTTCAATGTTCGGTTCGGTCTGAAGAAGGAGATCGAGCTGGGGGATGTCTTTGCGGTGTATCATCGGGACGAGGCGGCGGGCACTTTTCGGGAGGCGGACCTCGAGGTGCTGGCCGACCGGACCTTCATCACGGACTTCAAGCGGCTCTACAACGTTTACGAGAAAACCGCGTTTCACAAGTTCTCGGTTGTCGGCAGCAACCTGTTCATGAAATTCCGCGTCGGGACCGGCGCGGGTGACATCGCGGTTTTCAAGTGGGCATTTGACGGCGGCGGCTTGCGGTATGTCGATGGCCGGGCGGAAAGCGAATACCGGCGGGTGGTGTATCCGGCCGCGTCCGAGTTGCGCTGGCGCACGCCGGACCGCGAATCGTTCCGGTATGGGGATCATCCCCACGTTTCGATCGAAGACCGGGTGTTCGTCGAGTGCGTGGGTGGCGATCTGACGATCAAGGTCGAGGACAACACCTCGACGGGCGAAGGGGTGTATTCCGAGGCGGTCGATGACCGGAACCAGAAGGTGGACGATGCGGAGATCGCGTATGCGGCGCTGGGGCATTTGATCATGCTCAAGCTCCGGCCGTACAAGGAGCCGAGCGCGCGGTATTTCATTTTCAACGAGAAAACCCAGTCGGCGGTCCGGGTGGATTCGATCGGGCAATCGTGCACCTTGCTGCCCGAGGGGCACGGGCTGATTTTTCCCGACGGCTATTACCTGGCCACCGGCGAGCTGAAGCGGTTTGACGGGCGCGAGCGCGGGATGGTCCTCGAGCGGATGGTGCACGCGCCCAACGGCGAGGATTCGCTCTATGTGTTCTACAGCCGGGAGACGGGTCAGTACGTGCTGATGCCTTACCGGCTGATCGCCCAGCGGGTCGAGGAACGGATCGTGTGCCACGGCTTCTCGCTTTTCCCGAACGGGCAACTGCTGCTGTTTCGCGGCACGGACGAGCCGCAGAAACATCACCTGATCCAGCTGCGGCAGACCCCGTTCCATCAGGCGGGTTATGAGCCCGCCGGTCAGCGGGAGGCATTCCTTTACCAGGTCGGGAACAAGGATGTCGTGCGGTGCCTCGCCGAGTCCAACGAGGTGCTCACCCTGATCCGGCGCGAACACCCCTATGCCGAACTGTATGCCGATGTCGTCAAACGGACCGGCGCCATTCTGGACGCGTACCCCTGGCTCTCGAGCGAGGACGGTTTCGGCCTGGACGAAGCCCTGCGCCAGGTGCGCCAGACGGCCGACCAGGCCGTGGACGAATTCGACAAGGTGCGGCGGTTGCAGCGCGAAGCGGTCCAGCGCGTCGCCGAGGCCCGGCGTCGCTGTGAAGAGCGGTTTCAGGCCGCGCGCCGCGCCAGTTTCGGGCAATTGGACGATTATGTGCGGGACCTGGCCGGGCTGCGGCAGTTGCGCGGCGAACTGATCGCGCTGAAGGAGATCCGCTATGTCGAGCTCGCGCAGGTGGACGAACTGGAACGGGCGGTCGTGGGTCGGATCGACGAACGGTCGCGCGGTTGCGTCAAGTTCCTGTTGAACCCGGCGGCGCTCGAGCCCTACCGGCAACGGGCCGCAAGCCAGCTCGCCGCGGTCGAGAAAGTCGCCCGCGTGGCCGAGGGCCGCGAGATCGAGAAGGCCGCGCTCGCGGCCGGGAGCGAGCTTGAGATGCTGATCGAGATCGTGAACGGGCTGCGGATCGAGGACGCGACCGAGACGACGCGGATTATCGACGGCATCACGGCGGTGTACTCGACGTTGAACCAGGTGAAAGCGGCGCTGAAACAGCGTCTGCACCGCCTGATCGCCACCGAGGGCGCGGCGCAGTTTGGCGCGCAGATGAAGCTCCTGGGCCAGTCGGCGGCCAGTTACCTCGACCTGTGCGACACCCCGTCCAAGTGCGACGAGTATCTGAACCGGATCACCGTTCAGATCGAGGAACTCGAAGGCAGCTTCGCCGATTTCGAGGAGTATCTGGTTCAACTCGCCGAACGGCGCACCGAACTCTACGAGGCGTTCGAACAACGCAAGGTCGCCCTGGTCGAGCAGCGCAACCGCCGGGCCGGCGCGCTCATGAGCGCGGGCGAACGGATCCTCAAGGTGATCCGCAACCGGCTGGCGGGTTTCACCGCGATCGACGAAATCCACACCTATGTCGCCTCGGACCTCATGGTCGCCCGGGTGCGGGAGACGATCGGCCAGCTGCTCGAGCTCGGAGACTCGGTCAAAGCGGATGATCTGCAGGGGCGGTTGAAGGCGGCGCAGCAGGAGGCGACCCGCCAACTGAAGGATCGCCAGGAGCTGTTCGAGGGTGGGCCGGGCGTGATCCGGTTGGGCCAGCACCGCTTCAACGTCAACACGCAGCCGCTCGAGCTCACGGTGGTCAACCGCGACGGGGTCCCGTTTCTCCATCTCAGCGGCACGAAGTATTTCGAGGAGATCCGGGACGAGGCCTACCTGGCCACACGCGAGGTCTGGGACCAGGAAGTGGTGTCCGAAAACGCGGAGGTCTACCGGGCAGAGTACCTGGCCTATCGCCTCTGGCAGCACCTCGAAGCGCGCCCTGCCGGGGCGGTCCCGGCGGCGGCCGAGGTGCTGGCCATGTCGGAAACCGACCGGCAGGCGTTCGTGCGGGACTTTGCCGGCGCGCGCTACCGGGAGGGTTATACGAAGGGCATCCATGACCTCGACGGCGCGCGGATCTTCCACGCGCTGCTGTCGGCGCATGTGGCGTTAAAACTGGCGCGGTATCATCCCGCGGCGCGAGCGTGCGCGGTGGTCTATTGGCACCGGTTTTGTCCCGACGAAACCCGCGCCTTGTGGCTGGCCAAGCTCAAGGGATTCGCCGAAGGCAACCGGTGGTTTCCCGGGGAACCGGTGCAGGGCGATTACGTCAAGGCCTTGCGGGGATTGGTCCAGGCCTTCGCCGAGGAGTCGAAGCTGTACCCGGCCGACTTGGCCGAAGCGGCAGGCGAGTATCTGTTTCATGAATTGGTGGCCGGCGATGTGGTGGTGGTCAGTCGCGAGGCGGAGCAACTGGTTGCGGCGTTGAACCAGCAGCTGACCGCCAAGGGCAGCGACACCGGCCTGCGGCAGGCCCGCGGCGCCCTGGCGGCGCACCCCGTCAGCGAGCTCGAATTGATCCGCGACTGGGTGCGCGGGTTTTTGCTCGGCCGGCCGGGGGATGGCGCGTATGCGGAGGAGATGGCGGCGTTGTTGTTTTGCGGCGACCGGCTCAAGCCATCCGTGGTCGCGGCCGCGAGCGCGCAGGTGCTGGAGGGGATGAAAGGCCAGCATCCGCGGCTGACGAACGGGACCTATACGTTCGACTATTTGGATTTCCAGGAGCGGCTCAGTCGTTTCGAACGCGAGGTCGTGCCGCGGTTTGAGGAGTTCCATGCCCGCAAAGCCGCCCTGGTCGAACGGGAACGCGCCCGACTGCGCCTCGAAGAGTTCGAACCGCGGGTGCTCACCTCCTTCGTGCGCAACCGGCTGATCGACGAGGTGTATCTGCCGTTGATCGGCGACAACCTGGCCAAGCAGATCGGCGCGGCCGGCGATCGCAAGCGAACCGACTTGATGGGGCTGCTGTTGCTGATCTCGCCGCCGGGCTACGGCAAGACCACGCTGGTCGAGTACCTGGCGAACCGGCTCGGGATTGTGTTCGTGAAGATCAACGGCCCGGCGCTCGGCCAGGGGGTCAATTCCCTCGATCCCGAGGAGGCCCCCAACGCGGCCGCGCGCGAGGAGATCCAGAAACTGAACCTGGCGCTCGAGATGGGGGACAACGTGATGTTGTGCGTGGACGATATCCAGCATTGCAGTCCGGAGTTTCTCCAGAAGTTCATCTCGCTCTGCGACGCGCAGCGGAAGATCGAGGGTGTCTGGCGCGGACGACCGCGCACCTACGATCTGCGGGGGCGCAAGGTGGTGGTGGTTATGGCTGGCAATCCCTACACCGAGAGCGGGCAACGGTTCAAGCTGCCGGACATGCTGGCCAACCGGGCGGACACCTACAACCTGGGCGACATCATCGGCGGACATGCGGACCGGTTCAAGGCCAGCTACCTCGAGAATGCCGTGACCTCCAACCCGGTCCTGGCGCCGCTGGCCAACAAGAGCCAGACGGATGTGCGCGCTTTCATCCGGATGGCCGAGACCGGCGACCGTGACGGGGCGGAATTGGATGGCAGTTACTCCGCCCGCGAAACGGAGGAGATCCAGTCCGTGCTGCGGAAACTGGTGAGCATCCGCGAAGTGGTGTTGCGGGTGAACCTGGAGTACATCCATTCCGCCGGCCAGGCCGACGAGTATCGCACCGAGCCGCCCTTCCGGTTGCAGGGATCCTACCGGAATATGAATCGGCTCGCCGAAAAAGTGGTGTCGATCATGGACGATCGCGAGGTGGAAGCCCTCATCCTCGATCATTACCGGAGCGAAGCCCAGACGCTCACGACCGGCGCCGAATCGAACCTGCTCAAGTTCAAGGAACTCATCGGCGCCCAAACGCCGGAGGAGCAGGCCCGCTGGGACGAAATCAAGAAAACCTTCCGACGCAATCAATTCGCCCGGGGCGCCGACCCATCCGATCCGGTCGGGCGGGTGGTGACCCAGTTGTCGGCCTTCCAGAGCGGACTCGAAGGCATCCAGACCGCCCTCCAGACCCAACTGTCGAAGGCGCCCGCGCCGCTGGTCGTGGACCTCGGCCCGGTCAGCAGCGGTCTCGAAGCCTTGCGCGAGGCGGTTCAGAACGGATGGAGCCGGACAGTCGCGCCGGAACCCGCGGCGCGGGAAACGCCGCCCGCCGGCGAGGGGCTGGCGGCCCAGTTGGGCGAGGGCTTGAAAGCGCTGCGCGAGGATCTGAGCCGGGCCATCACGGCCGTGCATTCGGGAACGATGGCCGACAAGGTCGACAGCCTGTCGCACGAGCTCGAGATGATCCACAGCACCCTGGCGACGCTCAAGGACATCGCGGCCCAGCAACGCGATCACTTGCGTTCCGCGCAGGAATTGCTCGCCACCCGGGCGAAGCAGGGCACCGTTGAAATCGATTTGACCCAGGAAATGCTGACCAACGAGCGGGCCTTCCTCGAGCGCTTCCACCAGGTGCTGGCGGAAGCCCAGCGCGAGCCGGAACCGCCCCCCACCCCCCCCACACCATGAAAAAAGTCATCCACCGGATCCAGGCCTTGGGCGAGAAAGCCGCCCAACTCAAACACGTGGTCGAGGGCGCTCCCGCGGTGGCGACGGGCATTCGCGATGCCGTGGCCGTGACCGCCGGCCAACTGCAGCAACTGCGGGCCGATGTCCAGGCCGGCGTGAGCGGCCTGCGCGTCGAGGACGAAGACCGGTTGCTCGCCGCGCTGCGCGAGGTCGGCACCAGCACCGAGCTCCTGGAAGAGGCCGGGTACGCGTTGGGCGGCGTGGATGTCGAACTGGGGCTGCTCCGGCGCATCGTGGTGCGACTCGAGAAGCTCGAGGACGTGGGGCTGGCGCGACTCCGGGCGATCCACGCCTCGAGCGCGGGACGCTTCACCGTTCAGGCACTGTTGAACGCCCTCATCAAAGCGGAAGAGATGGCGGCGAAGGTCGACTTGCCCGACCTGACCTATCGGCAGTTGATCGTGGATGTCGGTCCGGCACCGACGGTCCGCGTTTGCTGGCGACCAGACGCGGTCGTGGTGGACGAGGAACCGGTGGCGACCAGACCCGCGGCGGCGGCGGCGACGGTGCCGCCGGTCTTGAGCGCCACCTCGTCGTTGCTGGGCAAGAGTTCCTTCTTTCAACCTCGCGAGGCTCCGCATTCGGAATCCGCTCCCGCGGTTCCCGCCGCGGCCGTGGTTCCCCCCGCCACGCCCGTCCCCGCATCGACCACGCTCGTTCCCGCCGCCGTTCCCGGGCTGTCCCTCACCACCGTCGAAGCAGAGTCGGCCCCCGGCGACTGGAAACGTGGCGCTTTGGATCGGTTCAAGCGCATGCCGGACCTCTCCAAATCCCGGCGTTGAGCCACAACAGGTCGTGCCTCGAGTGCCAGGACACGCGCAATCCGCACAGCGCCGCGACGAACGGGCTTGTTGGAATTGCGTCGGGTTCGGATAGGCGGACCTCCGCCGCGGTGGCTGACCATCCCGACGCTTGCCTCATTGGGGACGAACAGGTCCAAGGTTCTGTGGTTGTGGAAGTCCCCCCCCCCATACTCCTCCGAGCGTTGGACCGTAACAGGTTGCCATGAATCCATCGATCACTTTGGTGAAGGTCCCGCCACCAGTGTTGCGATGGCGACGATAGGGTGACAGGTTCGCGGTTTGAGGGCCCACGTCCAGTGAACCTGTCACCCTACATTGATCGAACGCGGAAGAAAGTCCGCAGCCACACCGGTGAACTCGAGTGGGACTGGGGCATGGGGAAACTCACTATCAACGCGCCCGCGGCACAAGGCGTCACCGGTTTTCTCAATGCGTTTGGGACCGTGGAGCTCGATGATATCCGTATCCAGTCTGGCCTGGATTACGGCTCGGTCTTGTTGGTCGCGATGGATGGCCAGCCCCTCGCCAGCTCGGCGAAGTTACTTCTCCAGGTCGCCAGCGAAGAGATTCCTTACGAATGAGCAACGAGCGGCCCGTCCGGAGTGCGTACGCTCACCCGTCGCGGGACCGTGCCGCTGCTGGTAAAGAACTTGAGCGGCACGGTCCAGCTCAAGCGGGCGGATGCGTCCGCACTGACGGTGACGCCGCTCGACTTCAACGGCTACCGCCTGAGCGTCACCCCGGCGGCGGCGACCCACATCGCGCTCCGGGCTGACGCACCCTACTGCATCATCGAGAAGTGAGAACCCCCCAGCCGCCGTTCCGATAGCGAACTGCCACCCTATTCTCAGCGCCGGGCGCACAAAAAAACAACCGGAGGGAAAACCCTCCGGTTGCGCGTGCTTCAACCAATACCCAGTCTTAATCGACGGCGATGCGATAGTACTTCGCACCGGCATCCATCGCGTCGCGGAAGCCGATCGGTTCTCCCGTTCCGGTCACCGGCTCGCCCACGTTCACCCATTCGATCGGGTTGGCCATGAGATCCGCCGTGGACTGCAGTTGATAACTCCGTCCCGCTTCGGTTGGCGTTTGAATGGCGATCTGCCCTTCTTCAATCCCCGCGACCAAAGTCGGTGCCTGCGGTGTCGGCGGCAGGAGCACTTGATCGATGATGTGCGCCACGCCATTGGAGGCGAGCAGGTCGGCCTCGATCACCGTGGCCTCGTTGACCTTGACGGTATCGCCCGTGATGGTGATCTGGACATCCGCGCCGGCCACCGTGGTGAGCGGTCCGGTGGTCAGATCCGACGACAGCGCCCGGGCGGCCACCGCATGGTAGAGCAGAATGGCGGTCAACCTCTCCGGATCCTGGAGGAGCTCGTCGATGAGTTCCTGTCCCAAGGCCGCGAAGGCGGCGTTGTTGGGTGCGAAAACCGTGAGCGGTCCTTCACCGGCCAGCGCGTTGGTCAAACCGGCAGCCTGCACCGCCGCGACCAGGGTGCTCAGGTCCTCGCGGGAGGCCAGGAGCTCGACCAAATCGGGCTCGGTAACGGGCGCGATCAAGGGCAGCGGGTTCCGGACGCCCTCGTTGCTGAACACGTGATAGGCGGCCACGGCGGTCCAGTCGCCCGCCCAGTTGTAATCAGCGAACGCGCCGATATAATTGACGGGGGTGTAGAAGCCGTCGGCGGGGGCGGTGCGCGGGCTATTCCAGGCGGGGCTGTCGGGCGCCAGGCGCGGATCCAGGCCTCCGTCGCCCACGCGGCTGATGCCCAGCAGCTTGGGATCCTCGATGCGGTTGTTGCGGGCGGCGTCCTCGAACAGCACCGCAGCATTGGGCGTCACCGCCAGGTTGGCGACCGTGTTGTCGTTGTTGAATCCCCACCAGAGGTTGTCGCGGAAATCCAGCAGCCCGCTCTGCAAATGCGCGTCGGACCGGCTGTCGATCGAGATGCCCTGCCGCGAGAAATCCGTGAAGATACTGTTGTAAAAGCGCGGGGCCGCATACCACCGCACGGTGAAGGCGTTATTGTTGGCGCCCTGACCGGCCGGCGCGTTCTGGCCCGCCCCGATGAAGGTGGCATTGTAAACCGTGAAGTTCGCAACCGGCTCCGCGCCCACACCGATGTCGTTGGGCTCGCCATTCAACTCCGCGCTCTTGTCCACTTTGCCCGGTTCCTGGATGACAAACACAAACTGATGTTTGCCCCGGAAACCCTGGTCGGTATCGAAGCTGTCGTCGTCGTTGAAGGCGCTGACCATGTACTTCGTGTTCACCTTGCCGCCGAAGAACTCGAACCCGTCGTCCGCCACCGCATACGCTTCGCAGAACTCGACCACCGTCCCTTCGCCCACCGCGCCGAAGGAAATCCCGTTGAACTCCTTGTTGGCGGCAAACACCACCCCGGCGTGCCGCACCGACAAGTAGCGCAACACTCCCGAGCTGTCCTGGTCGTCGTCCCCACCAAGCCGATGCACATTCTGGCCATTGACCACGATGTCCTCCAACCCCTCATACACATCGTATTTCGGGGTGGCCGCGTCGCCCGCCACGTTGGACGAGGTGTTGATGCGGGCCCGACCCAGCAAGGTCAGCCCGCCCCACAGGCCCCGTTCGTAGATGCCCAGCGTTCCCGGGTTGTTCACGTCATCGTCAAGGGCCGTCATGATGATCGGGTTCTGCGCGGTGCCGTTGGCGAAGATCTTCGCCCCCCGCGTCACCACCAGGGCGCCCACCGGGTCGGCCGTGCCTTTGATCACCGTGCCCGCCTCGATGTGCAATTCGGCCCCCTCCAGCGCATAGATGAACCCGTTCAACACATACTCGTTGGTCCGATACCACTGCACCACACCCGTCAGCGGCGCCGTCACCTGGATCGTATTCGCGGCGCGGGGCGCGACAATACCGTAGGCGGAAAGGGCGGTCCAATTGGCGATCCAGAGGTCGTTATCGTCGAACGCGCCGATGTAATTGACGGGGGTGTAGAAGCCGTCGGCGGGGGCGGTGCGCGGGCTATTCCAGGCGGGGCTGTCGGGCGCCAGGCGCGGATCCAGGCCTCCGTCGCCCACGCGGCTGATGCCCAGCAGCTTGGGATCCTCGATGCGGTTGTTGCGGGCGGCGTCCTCGAACAGCACCGCAGCATTGGGCGTCACCGCCAGGTTGGCGACCGTGTTGTCGTTGTTGAATCCCCACCAGAGGTTGTCGCGGAAATCCAGCAGCCCGCTCTGCAAATGCGCGTCGGACCGGCTGTCGATCGAGATGCCCTGCCGCGAGAAATCCGTGAAGATACTGTTGTAAAAGCGCGGGGCCGCATACCACCGCACGGTGAAGGCGTTATTGTTGGCGCCCTGACCGGCCGGCGCGTTCTGGCCCGCCCCGATGAAGGTGGCATTGTAAACCGTGAAGTTCGCAACCGGCTCCGCGCCCACACCGATGTCGTTGGGCTCGCCATTCAACTCCGCGCTCTTGTCCACTTTGCCCGGTTCCTGGATGACAAACACAAACTGATGTTTGCCCCGGAAACCCTGGTCGGTATCGAAGCTGTCGTCGTCGTTGAAGGCGCTGACCATGTACTTCGTGTTCACCTTGCCGCCGAAGAACTCGAACCCGTCGTCCGCCACCGCATACGCTTCGCAGAACTCGACCACCGTCCCTTCGCCCACCGCGCCGAAGGAAATCCCGTTGAACTCCTTGTTGGCGGCAAACACCACCCCGGCGTGCCGCACCGACAAGTAGCGCAACACTCCCGAGCTGTCCTGGTCGTCGTCCCCACCAAGCCGATGCACATTCTGGCCATTGACCACGATGTCCTCCAACCCCTCATACACATCGTATTTCGGGGTGGCCGCGTCGCCCGCCACGTTGGACGAGGTGTTGATGCGGGCCCGACCCAGCAAGGTCAGCCCGCCCCACAGGCCCCGTTCGTAGATGCCCAGCGTTCCCGGGTTGTTCACGTCATCGTCAAGGGCCGTCATGATGATCGGGTTCTGCGCGGTGCCGTTGGCGAAGATCTTCGCCCCCCGCGTCACCACCAGGGCGCCCACCGGGTCGGCCGTGCCTTTGATCACCGTGCCCGCCTCGATGTGCAATTCGGCCCCCTCCAGCGCATAGATGAACCCGTTCAACACATACTCGTTGGTCCGATACCACTGCACCACACCCGTCAGCGGCGCCGTCACCTGGATCGTGTCGGCAAGCGTGCTGCCGGCCAGCATCAACATCGCCCCGATCGACCAGGAGCAGAACCGGAATGGAATTGTCCTTTTCATGATTGGCTATTCGAATGTTACGTTGTTTGTCTTCTCGCGAAGCGCTGGCCATCGTGGACAGCGCAGGTTACGGAGAAATGCGGATTGAGTTACAATCCCGTGAAAGCGGCCCGATTCCCGTTTAGCGTTTCCGCGGACGGGACACATGAACCGCCACCGGACCGGTGAAATCGAGGCCGGTCAGGCTGGCAGGCCCGGTGACGCCGGGTTTGCGGAAAGCGACCAGGGTGGGATAACCGTCGCGATGGACACGGGCGCCGATGGCCAGGGTGCCTTCCAGCCGCTTGAAGGCCAGCATGCGCCGCCGCGCGCCCGCCTCATGCGGCACCAACACCGTGAGCATGGCCAGGGCGCCTTCGGGTTTGGGGGTGACACCCTCGAGCGTCCAGCTCGGTCGAGCCTGGCTCTCTCCGGAGGCGGCATCGTCTTGCCGCTGTGAGAATTCGAGCGGCTGCGGGAATAGATGGCGCACCGTGGCACCGGCGGTCGGCAGTTCGAGAAGATGATGTTCCCTCGCGGCATCCCACTCGAAGCGATCCGCCGCCCGCAGCAGGAATCGGCTTGTCGCCGGCTCCGCCGGCAGCAGGAAGTCGCAGATCAAGATCAGGTCCGGCTCGACCCAAACCACATGACGCTCGGCGAGGTTTGACCCGGCGACGGTCTTCGCGCGCAGAGCTACGCCCAAGTAGCTCCAGCCTTCCGCTGCCACCGGCGCGAGCAACTCGCCGGTCCACAGTGCGGTGACCTCGGTTCCGAGTTGGGGCGGTGGCGCGTCGAGATGGATCCCAGGGAGCATCCGGATCCGAACGGTACCCGCGAGCGGTGAGGGATCGCCGTGACTGCCGCTCAGCAGGATCTGGAATCGTCCCGCAGGGTCCGCTCCCACCGGGGACCACGCGGCCGCTCCGGCGTGATTGGCCAGGGAGTCGGCCGCCAGGGCGTTGCTGGTGCAGACCAGAAGCGGCACTGCCAGCAGGAAGCTCCCGCAGAGGCGCCTATGCAGTCGGAGCCCGGAGAGTGTGGTCGCAGGGGAACGGAGCGGTTTGCGTAAGGCGGGTTGCATGGGTCGAAATGATTCGGGCAGCTGGGCTTCACCAATCGTAGGCCACCGTAAGGCCAAACGTTCGCCCCTTGGTGATACGGGTGTGCAGGTACTCGGTGCGTTCCTCGGAGTAGGTGCGTTCGTAGGGGGGATCCAGGAGGTTTTTCGCGGAAAACCGCAGTCGCCAGTGCTTGCCAAGCCGCTGGGAGAGCACGAAATCCAGCACGGGCACCGGTTGTTCATAGACATCCAACCCCTGCGGATCGGCGATGAAAATGCGCGGCCCGTAAATACCGAAGAGCACGGTGGCGACCGTGCCCCAGCGCGGATGTTCGTAGGTCAGGTCCGCATTCACGACGTAGGGAGATTGATCGTACAGCTGGCGCGTGTCGTCGGCTCCGGGGTCGATCCGCCGCCGGGCGGTCAACTCCTCCGGAGTCAACGGCACCTCGGACTCGATCCAGGCGAAGTTGCCGCCCACGCTGAAGGGGGCCCATAGCGGCGAAACGAAGTCCAGACGCTGGCGCACCTCGAATTCGACGCCATAGATGCGGGCGCTTTCGCGATTCTCATAGCTCACGATGTCCCGCTGGAGATCGACGAAAGTCTTCTCGATCGGGTTTTCGAGATCTTTGTGGAAAAGACTCACGGCCAGGAGCGCGCTGGGGGTCGTGAACCATTCCCAGCGCAAATCGAAGTTCTGAATCGAGGTCATCTGGAGGTTCGGGTTGCCGTCCAGAAACTCGTTGAGCACAGTGTCGTACGAACGGATGGGCGACATCTCGCGGAACGTCGGCCGCGCCACCGTCTGGCTGTAGCTAAACCGGACGTTCATGTTGGTGATGACTTCAAGAATCAAGCTCGCCGCGGGCAACACGTCGAGCTGGTCGATTTCGCTTTCCACCGGCACCTCCCGGGCGCGGGCGCCGATCGTCAGGTCGGTGTGCTCGAGTCGGGCTCCGCCGATGAACCGGAGGCGCTCGAGCAGGGGCAGTTCGACCATCCCGTAGCCCGCCTGGAGATCCTGCTGGCCGTCATAGAAGCCTTGGGAGGTGCGTTCGGCACGGAGGTAGCGTCCCCAGTTGTAGGTGATCAGGCCGGCCGCGTTCGTCGTGGGGTGGTAGCCGAGATTCTCTTCGGTCAGGAAAGTGTTGGGATTGCCGTCGAAGACGAATCCCGAGGTGTGGTAGTAGTAGTTCCGGTCAAAATAGCTGCGCGTGGTGCCGCTGAAATAGTAACCCAACTTGAACTCGGCTTCGCCCACATTCCAACTATCGAACGGCACGGTGACGTCGGTCTTGAAATTCCAGTTCTGCTCCTCCAGCTCGCGAAAGTACCGAGTGGGATTGCTCGGCTGCGGAATATTGTTCGCGCCCAGCGCGTAGGCGCCGCCGTTGGTTTCGACCAGGAAGTTGAAGTATCGCAGGTCGGGTTCGTCCTGCGTGGTGCGCGCCATCGACCCCAGCCAGTCCAGGCGGATGCCGCGCGCCTCCGGGAAGTCGTGGCGGCCGCGCAGTTGATAGCTCTGCAGATTGCGTTCGATGAAGTGCAGGGTGTTGAGGTCGAAATTGTGACCTTGCTCGCCCGGCCGGAGATCGGGACCGTAACGCCGCAGGGCAGTGTCTTCACTGTTCTGATTGTAAAGAAAGTTGAAACCCAGCTCATGGTCGGGACTGACCTGCCACGCCAGATTGACGACCGACCCCCAGAGCACTTCTTCCACGCCGCGCACCTCGTCGTACTGAAACTTCGGTGCCAAAGGCGGATTCTGGTCGATATTCAAGAGGTAACGATCTGACTTGCCATCGTCGTAGTACTGAAACTTGCGGCTATACGTCAGGCCCGCGAACATGCCAAAAGGCCGTTCGAGAAGTTGGATGGTGTCGCCGATGTTCAGCGAGAGATTGTGATCGAGCGGGGCGCGACTCGTGGTCGGCTGAAACTGCGTCACCCCGAGCTCCCGCGTCAACTCGTCCAGCCGATCGGCGCGGGCGATGAGCTCCGGCTGGTTCGGCCGCGCGGTGGTCGGAGCCCGCTGGACCAGTGCGGCGTCGAGTTCTGCGGTGTCGAGAGCGCTCGGCAAGGCACGCGTGCCGTCATCCATGCCCAGCCAGTCGCTCGAACCGCCTTCGTACGAGGCAAAGTCTCGGTTGAGACTGGCCTGGGTGTTGTAACCCACCCCAACTGAAGACGAGAGTGTAAACCGCTCGGGAAAGGAGCGCGTCATGATGTTGATCCCGCCTCCGGTGAAGTTGCCGGGTTGATCCGGAGTGAACGTCTTATTGACGACCACCCGGTCGATCAAACCGGCGGGAAACAAGTCGAGCGGCGCCGTCTTGTAGTAGGGATTCGCGGACGGCACCTCGGCTCCATTCAACTGCAAGCCCGTGTAACGCTCGTTCAAGCCGCGCACGACCGGAGTCTTGCTTTCCGCCACCGTGATGCCCGGCACCTTGCTGACGATGTCGGCGGCGTCGCTGGCACCCGCTCGGCTGAACTGGACCGAGCCGATCGCGTCCTGCATAGCCGCCGCCCGCTGCCGCAGTTCGAGTAGTTCGGCGGACTGCCCTTCCAGCACAGCCGCCGTTACTTCGTATTCCTCCATCTCGTAGAACTCGGGGCGCAAGCGCAGATTCACGGTCGAAGCCTGCCCGGGACCGACCCGCACCTCGGTGACGACGGCCCGGGCGTAACCCGATTTCGAGAAGGCCACGGTCTGATCGCCCACCGGCACCCCCTCCAGCAGGTAACGACCATCACTGCCGGTCGCCACCGCCAGCGTCGTGCCCCGCACGCTGACCACCACCCCCGCCAGCGGCACCCCGTGCCACTCGTCCATGACCGTTCCCGCCACCGCTCCGGCACTGGCGGAGTCTTGAGCCCGGGAAACGACCGTGCCGATGCCGAGGAATCCCGCCCAAATCAGGAGGGTAACCAGGACCCGGCGGCAAGGACTACGGTTCATGCGCAGGTCGCCCGGGGCTGCTAGGAGCGGACACCGCGGGCCGCGGCGAGTTCGACCTTCTCGAGGTAGCGCTGGATATGATCGCGAGGGCGGAGCTTCTGCGCCTTGCGGAGCAGTTCCGCGGCTTCGGCGTAGTCGCGCGCCTGGACCCGGAGTTCCGCCTGTTTGATCCAGGCCTCGGCCCGGAACGCCTCGACGTTGGCGGCGGTCTGATAGCGAAAGTCCGCCTTCTCCCGTTGATCGTGGCGCGCGTAGTAATCGCCCGCCAGCATCAACGCCTCGGCGTCCAGGGGGTTGCTCCGGATGATCTCTTCAAGCATCGCGATCGCCCGCTCGCCGTCGCCCAGCCCCAACGCCGCCCGGGCCTCGAACCGCCGCAACTTCGCCAGATCCTCCTCGCCGAGCGTGGCGCCATAGGTGGCGCGAATGGTTTCGAACAAGGCCAATGCCTCCTGGAACGCCCCGCGCGTGACCAGGATCTCCGCGGTGCGCAACGCCCGGCCGCTCCGGCTGCCATCGTCCTGCTCCATCGATTCGCGGTAAGCCGACAGCGCCAGTGCCGTCGATTCCTGCGCCATGTAGAGATCCCCGAGGAGGGCCAGGTCCTGGGCCGTGGCCTGCCCCAGTCGCCGCACCGCCTCGAGATTGACCGCCGCCTGCAACGGTTGTTCCTGCTGGAGGTAGACGTTGGCTTGGAGCACCCAGAGGTTCGCCTTGTCCGGGTGACTCTGGATGAGTTCGTCGAGCAGTTCGGTCGCCGGGAGGTACTGGCCCACTTCGATGAAGCTCTTGATCAACCCGAGTTTCCAATCGAGATTGGCCGGGTCGTGCAACACGGCGTTCTTGTAGGCCGCCTCGGCCGAAACGTGATTCCCCAGGTTCAGGTGGCAGAATCCCAGCAACCCGTAAGTCACGGCTTCCGCCCCGCCCAACTCGATGGCTTTCGTCAGATGCGGACTCGCCTCGGCGTATCGGCCCTCGCGCGCCAGCAACATCCCGAGACTCCGGTGCGCCCGCATGAACCGGGGGAATTTGGCCACCGCCACCTCATAGTGACGCACGGCATTTGTGGTGTCGCCTTCTCCCAACAGCAACGAAGCCACCGAGAAATCGAGCAGCGCGCTCGAGCTCGGTGTGATTTTTCCCGCCAGTTCCGCGGCCGCTTGACTTGGGTTCTCGGTGAACAACCGCCGTTCGTCCAGGCTGCGATACAGGGTCTGTTCCTCGAGGCTCAGCCTCGGCTCGACGCTGGCCTCGTATCCGAAGAACCGCCGGGCAAAATCAGGATCGTTCCAGATGGCGGCCAGGGGCCGCTCGTCCGGCGGCGGCGGAGCCTTGGGAGCCCGCGCGGCGAGGGCACTGCCCGCCAGGGTGATCGAAAGGAAGCAACCGAGAGTTCGCTGCAATCGCGTCATGGTCTGTTCACTTGATGTTCAAATCCCAACTGGAAAATCCGAAATCCAAAGTCCGAAATGCGAAATCCCAAAACCGAAATCCGAACGCAACGCCAACGTCCGTGCCTGCCGCTGCTGCTGGCGATTGACAGGCTGTGCTTCATACGAATGGCCACGAAAAGCCGCGGGTTAGCTGGCCACCCGAAACCGGATCGGCTGGCGCATATAGGTCTTCACCGCCGCGCCATCCTTCATGCCGGCCTTGAATCGCCAGCGGCGGATCGCCTCGAGCGCGGGTCGCTCGAACTCGGAACGGCTCGAGGATTCGACTCGCGCGTCCTCGACCGCACCGTTCTCCGTCAGCAGGAACACCACCGAAACCACGCCCTCGATCCGCGCCTTCCGCAACTCGGGCGGGTAAGCCGGCGGCACCGCCGCAATTAACGTGGGCGGCTTGTCCAGGTCCGACACGTCGAGCGCCTGGGCGAGGTCCCGGGCGGCGTCGGCGCTGCCGCCGAACAGATTCATCGCCAGCGCGCCGCCGGAGCCGACCGCCACCTCGAGATCGACGGTGATCGCCATCGGCTGCGCGGTGTCCGAGAGCACCGGCGGCGGTTCGGGCGGCGGCTCGTCTTCCGGCGGTGGCGGCGGCGCCTCGTCCATCGACGGCGGAGCCTGCATCACGGTCGAGTCCACCTTGGTGATGAACAAATCGCGCTTGGCATAGCTCGAGACGAGCTGCGTCAGCGGCAGCACCAGGAACACCACCAGCGTGATCAAGACCGCGCCCGCCAATCGGACCCCGGTCCAGGCATTCGACGGCGGCGGTGAGTAGACTCGGCGCATGCGCTCGGGCTCTTGGCTGGTTCACGTGCCGACGACCCGATCGTCGCTCACGCGCCCGACGCGCGGGCCGCCAGGCTCACGTTCTTGGCGCCGCCCAGTTTGGATTCGTCGATCACGCGCAGCACGGTGTCGGCTTCGGCGGTGCGGTCCACCTGGATGATCACCGGCATCGGCTGTTGTTCGACCAGGCGTTTGACCAGCGGACGCACGCCGCCCACGCCGATTTCCTCCCCGCCGTAGACGACCTGGCCCTTCGCGGTGACCGCCAGCAGGATGCTGTTCTTGTCCAGCGCGGTGGCGGAGGCCGCGGAGGGTTTGTCGATTTCGACCCCGGTCTCCTCGACGAAGGTCGTGGTCACAATGAAAAAAATCAGGAGAATGAACACCATGTCGATCAACGGCGATATGTTGATGTCGGTGACCTCCTCGGTATCGGTGATGGCGCGACGGTACTTCATATTGACCCGCACATCGCTGGTGTTGGCGCTTCCATGGCTGCGGCTTTGCTGCGGTGCGAAACGCGCGGGCTAGGCCGGCACCAGGCTCGCCCCCACCGGCGCCACCGCTTCCGACCGCGCCGGGATCGCGACCGGCGCGACCGTGAAACTGCGCCGGAAATGCTGCACCGTTACACTCTCCAATCGGGCGAGGAACGCCTCGTACTCCGCGCGCTTGCGTTTGATCAAATAGACCATCGCCAGGCCCGGCAGGGCGACGCACAAGCCGACTTCGGGCGGGAAGAGCGCCTGGGAAATCCCGGCGGACATCATTTCGGACATCTGCCCGCCACCCAGCGCGATGGACTGGAAGGTCACCAGCATGCCCAGCACCGTGCCCAGCAGCCCGATCAGCGGCGCGGCGGTGATCAGGATGTTCAGGAACACCAGCCGCCGATCGATGACCGGCAGCTTGGTCGCCACGACCTCGGCAAAGCGATTGTGAATGTCCCCCAGCGAACGGACTTCGTCCTGGGTGTAGCGAATGATCTCACCCACTTCGCCCTCGGCCTCCTGGGGCCGGCTCACCCAACGGCGCCAGGTATCGCGCGGCAACTGGCGATGCTGCCGGGCGGAGAAATAGAGCAACAGCCGGAGGGCCTGGCTGTAGATCAACAGGCTCAGTATCGCCAACGGGATCATGGTCCAGCCCCCGGCCAGCCACACGTTCCATACCTTTTCGATGAATAGCTCGATCATGACTCAACTCCTCTCCGGTTCCGGGGCCGGCGCCCCGTTGATAAAAGCCACCGTGGTCTGCTCCATACTTCCCAAGACCCCCTTCACTTTCCGCGAAAGAAACGCGTGGATCAGCAGCGCCGGAATCGCCACGATCAAACCGAACTCGGTCGTGATCAGCGCCTCCGATATGCCGCCCGACAACGTCCGCGGATCTCCCGCGCCGAAGATCGTGATCATGTTGAAGGTGTTGATCATGCCCGTGACGGTGCCCAGCAATCCCAGCAACGGCGCGCAGGCGGCCGTCAGCGCGATGATCGGGAGCAGGGCCTCGAGCTTCGGTTTCGTGTCGAGCAGTTTCTCGTAGAGCACTTCCTCGATGTATTCCTTGGGCTCTTCCACATGCTCGACGGCGGTGGTCAGCAGCTCGCCCACCGGACCGGGAATCGCCTGCGCTTGTGCCAGCGCATCCTGGCTTTGACCCTTGCGCAAGTGCCCCAGCAAGCCCTGCAGGTCCATCGGTGTGACCAGGCGGATCTTCGAGATCTGCGACCATTTGATGGCGCAGATCGCCAAAGCGGCCAGCCCCAGCAACAAGATCGGCGCCATCACCGGCCCGCCTTTGCGGATGTGTCCCCAGAGGGTGTCTTTCGTGGCCGCAATCTTCAGCGCGTTCCCGCTCGTGGCATCGAAAGGAAGCTCCCCGCGCCCGTCGGCCAGCAACTGGCGAATCGCCGGCGGATGCTGACGGCCGATCTCGATCGCCCGCGGCTTGGGCGAGCCCACGCGCAGCTCCGCCATTCCCGCCGCATCGCTCTCGTCGCTTGCGAACAACGCCAACGGCCCCGCCAAAAGATACTTCCCCGATTCCATCCGCCCCGCGGCGGTCAGGGCTTTGCCCTCGAAAATCTCGCCGCCGATCACCCGCTCGAGTCGGTCGAGTGACGCATCCAGCAGCTTTGCCTGGCGCTCGAACCGTTCGACGGGCGTCAGATCCGGCTTGGTGGGCGCCGCCTTGAGCTCCGCCAGCAGGGTGGCGTACCGATCCACCTCGCTGATGTGCACCCGGGTTTCGAATCGGCTCAGGTATTCCCCCAACAACGCCCCCACGAATTTCTGCTCTTCCCGCGCCCGCTCGACTTCCTTGCGCAAGACGCCCAGATCGACGAGTTGATTGTCCTGGGCACGCTGAGCCCGCTCGTACTCGACCCGGCGGGTCAGCACCTGATCCTCGAGCCGGCTCAACTCCCGGGCCAAGGGGACTTTCTCCCCGCCCACTTCCTCCTGGACCGCGGCCAGTTCTCCGAGGGCCTGTTTCAGTTCGCCCTGCACGGAGACGCTCAAACCCTCCAGCGTGTCCGCCCCCAACAGGCGTCCCGCCAGCAACATCGCCATCCATCCCACTGTAATCCGCGGTCGCATGGTTCGCTTACCTGACTTCAAACGGCACCACCAAAAGGGCCGCGGGCGACTGGTTCCGATACATCGCGATCGCCCGGGTAATCGTCGGCCCCAGCTCGTTCCGGGGCGTCGTCTGCCAGCCCGTGTCTCCCGGCTGTTCCACGCCGGCAAACTCGCCTCCTTCGCCGACAAAGTACGCCTGGGCCAGGCCCACGTACAGGGTCTCGACTTGCACCTCCCGGCCGGCGGCGTTCGTACGAATCTCGCTCTCGACCGAGACGCCGCTGTTGAACTTGTCGATCTCGTTCAACACGCCGACCAGGTTCTGGAGTCGCTCGGCCACCGACATCCGCGTCGAGTCCGGATCCTCCGGAAAGCGCTCGAGCAACGGCGCGATCCGTCGCCGCAGCGGCGCGGGCAATCGCTCATTCAAGGCCTTGATCCGCTGTTCATACCCGGTCGCCAGTGCCCGGGCGCGGGCCGTTGCCTGTCCCAGCGCTTCCTGCTCGGTCTCCAATCCCTGGCGTTCCCGCGCCACCTGCCCGCTGGCCTCCCCCAATCCAGCCACCTTGGCGTCCAAATCTTTTAACTCCCGCTCGAACATCCGTGCCGATGCCTCGAGCACATCCTTCTCCGCCGCCCAATCCGACCGGGTCTTCGCCACCAGTTGCCGCGTTTGGACCCACTGCTCGAGGGCGGACCGCGCCTCAGCGAGCGGGTTTTCCGCCGCCCAAGCCAGGCCGGCAAAACCCAAGCAGACCGTCATCGACAGCAGTCGGACTCGCATAACTGTCCCACTCTGACGGTTTCATGTGACGGCTTGTCGGCGAATACGTGACGATTCGGTGACACGTTGGCAGCAACGGTGTCGCCGGTCCGCGACCCGCCCGGTCCACGTGAGACTCCACAACAATTTGGGGAACCGACAGTTGCGATGTAACCCAATCGTAACAAATGGCGGCTTGCCGCCCGCCATCGTCGGCACATACTGGCTCCCCCGTATGAGACTGGAGCGACAGTGCGCACGGTGCTGCGATTCCCTGAGTCTCCTATGCCATGCGCTGGTTGATTCACCCGCCAGGACGCGAGCGCTCTGGCTGCTCACGCGCGTGGCCGATTTCCTCCTCAAAGTCCACAGCGGCGAATGGAAGACCTACCATCCTCTGCGGCAACGGGTCTTTTTCCGCCAGTTGGCCGCCGACATTGCCGGGGCGCTGCACGGCGACTTGGCCGGGTCCGTTCCGGACCCGCTGCGGACTGAATGCGAGACGGTCATTCGGGAGTTCCTGACGGAGTTGCAGGCTGCGCGCCATTACCCCGGGAAACACGAAGACTTTCCCGAGACGAAGGGGTATCCGGCAGGCGGCGCAGTTTCGTCCGACCAGTTCATGTCCCAGCGGATGTGAATAGAATTTAACCTGGCCGTCACAGACGCGCCATGCCGCTTGCTTACAAGCGGGGTATGGCGAACAAGGTCTTGATTCTCACCGCCAGCTATGGCGAAGGCCATAACGCGGCGGCCCGCAACCTGCACGATGCCCTCGAGTGTCTCGCCGCCGAAGTCGAGGTGGAAGTCATCGACGTTCTGCAGCAGAGCTACCCGCGCTGGAATGCCCTCGCGCAAAAGACGTATTTGAGCCTGGTGCGCTACGCCCCCATCTTGTGGCGGGGGCTCTACACGCTGCTCGATCATTCCCGCTGGACCCGCGCCCATTACCCGCACTTGCGCACACTCCAGCAGGTGCTCCGGTCTTTGTTGGCGGAACATGAACCCGCCTGCGTGATCTCCACCTTTCCGCTTTACGCCCACGCCATCGCCGGTCTTTATCCGGAACCGCGGACGCGGCCTTTCCGACTGATCACCGTGGTGACCGATTCGATCTCGATCAACTCAGCCTGGGTGGGAGCCGCGAACGACTGGTGGGTCGTGCCCAACACGGCCACCGGCCAGGTGCTGGCGGCCGCCGGGGTGCCGGCCGCCAGAATCCAGCCGCTCGGTTTTCCGGTGAGCCTCCAGTTCGCCGATCCGGTTGAAGAGGAGCTCGGGGCCCCCGAGCCCGGTCTGCCTCGCCGCGTGCTTTACCTGATCAACACCGGCAAGAAAAAGTCCGGCAAAACCATCGATCGCCTGCTCCGGCTGCCGGATCTCCACCTCACGATTGCCGTGGGCCGCGACGGTATGCTCCGCGAAAAGCTGGCGCGCCGCCTGGCCGCCCATGGCGACCGGGTGCGGCTGATCGGCTGGACCAACGAGATGCCCCGCCTCTTGCGGAAAAGCCATCTGCTGATCGGGAAGGCCGGCGGCGCCATCGTCCAGGAAGCCATCGCTGCCCGCTGTCCGATGATCGTGAATCAGATCATTCCGGGCCAGGAAGAGGGCAACGCCGAACTGATCCGCCAGCTGGGGATCGGGGCCGTCGCCCCGAATCGGCAGGCCGTGATCGAGTCCGTCAAAGGCGCCTTCGCCCATTGGGGCCGCCTCTGGCAGCAATGGCGGGCGCGGTTGTCTGAGATCAGCCGGCCGGACGCTTCCCTGCGCCTGGCCGAGCTCGTGCTGGCCGAGTGCGACCTCCCGCGGCCGCGGTCCAAGCGCAACGGATTTGGGTTGCTGCGGCCCGGCGTGGCGACCGCCAAACCGCCCCCGCCGCGCCCCCGTGGCCCGGGACTGCTCTGCGATTTCCACACGCATACGAATTACTCCGATGGCAAGCTTTCGTTGCCTGAACTGGTCGACTTCTACGGGCAACGCGGGTTCGACTGTGTCTGCGTGACCGATCACCTGGCCGACCCCCGGCGCTTGATTGGCCGGGTGCAGCAATTGTCGCGGTTGACGCTCAGCCCCCATCAGATCGACGAGTATTTTGCGGTGCTGCGGCGGGAACGGCAGCGGGCCTGGCGACGGTACGGCATGATTCTCCTGACCGGACTCGAGTTCAACAAGGACGGCTACACGCGCAAGGCCTCGGCGCATCTGCTGGGAATTGACCTGCGATTTCCGATCGACGCGGCCCTCGATCTGCCGGAAACCATCGAGGCGATTCATGCCCAGGGCGGCCTGGCGGTAGCGTCGCACCCGCACATCATGCGGTCCGAGTGGGGACATAATACGCTATACTTGTGGGAGAACTGCGACCGGTTCGCGCCGCTGCTGGACGCCTGGGAAATTGCCAACCGCAACAATCTCTTCGCCCCGATCAGCCTCAAACGCCTGCCGTTCATCGCGAACAGCGACTTTCACAAGCCGAAACATATCTACTCCTGGAAGACGCTGCTCCATTGCGAGAAGGATCCCGAGGCGATCAAGCAGTGCATTCGTCGCAACGAACACATTTCGATCACGCTTTACCGTGACGAAATGCCCGCCGCGCTGGCCGTGCCGGTTTCGCCGGCCGTTCCCACCGCCCCGGCGACGCTCGAGCCCGCCCAAGCAAGCTGCACAGTCGTTCGGCAAAAAGTGTCGCGACACGGGCTTACTTTGATAAGCTCCCGCCATGACGGCGAAGCAGTTCTACGATTGGCAGACCGCCGGCGGCACGGATGACGTCATGCGCCTCGTGGACTGTCTGGAACGTTCCGATATCCTGTGGTGCGCCATTGGCGGGGTCGCCGTCAACCATTGGGCTGCGGAACCGATGGTGACCTAGGACGTTGACTTCGTGGTAGCGACGGATGCCATCGAGCGTGCCGTCACCGCCATGGAGGCCGCAGGGTTCACTGCCGAACGGTTTCAGTGGTCCATTAACTTCAAGGGGCGGTCGAAAGTGAGCATCCAGTTGAGCACCGAGGAGTGCTATCGCGATTACCCTGAGCGCTCCGTCGCGGCCGATGTCCACGGCATTCTGCTGCGCGTCGCGTCGCTGGAAGACACCCTGAAGGGCAAGATGAAGGCTTGGGCCGACCCAAAAGGGAGGCAGAGCAAGCGGATCAAGGATCTGGGTGATGTAGCGCGACTCATCGAGGCCCACCCCGAGCTCTGGGCGCTCCTCTCGGATGACCTGAAGGCGCAATTGGAGCAACCGTGATCCCCTCGAGGGGTCAGATCCGTTTATTGTATAATGCCGCCCACCGGCCGTATTGCAGGCAATGGGTCCATCAACCGTTGGGCCGCAGCTAACCTTAAGCGGATCTGACCCGAATGGCCCTTACGGCAGGCAGGCACAGCCCGGCAGGGCGAATGTCGCCAGGCCGGCGTCGGCGAGGACATCACGCAGGTTGACGCGATCGCTGGCCAGGGCCGGGAAGGGATAACCGTCGCCACCGAGACCTGGGCTGGCGCTTTGGGCGTTGGCAAGGAAATCGAGGGTGACGATGCGGATCGAACGGGTGGGGTCGCCCACCACAACGCCGTTGGAGACGACAAGATCAGTAATGGCACCGAGGGCGTCCGCGATGCCGAGATGCCGGATGCGGGTGCCGGGAGTAACCACCACGCCATTGGTGTCGAACCGGATGGCGGTGCCGTTGGTGTCGAAGACGAACCAAAGTCCGGCGACCTGAGGGAACTGGCCGGGGGTCAGGGTTGGTCCGGTGGCGGCGACGCCATGTTCCATGATATCCTTGAGACCGGCGGCGGAGACGGTGAGCAGGCTCAGGTTGTTGTTGAAGCGGAGGCTGTTTTCGACGTCGAGCTGAGAGATTTCGCCCTCGGCCTTGCCGGCGAGGGGATTGGCTACCGGTGGTCTCAGCTCGCCGGTGTAACCATCCACGAGCCCGATTTCGGCGCGGATGCCGCCGCCGTTTTTGATCGATGCAACCACCGTGGGATCGTGCAGCCGTGCCACCGCCAGGTTGGCGTCGGCGGTGAGGTTGCCGAGGGTGGTTTCCTCGGTGCGCACGAGGGCGCGCCGGCCTTCGATGAAGACCGAGGTTTGGCGCTGAGATACGGGAATTGGGCGCCAAGCCAGCGCACGGTGTTGGGGGTGGCTCCTCGGATATCAGGAAGGATGAGTTCACGGATAACCGCCGTGCCGCTGTCGAACTCGTGATTGCCCAGGCAGGAAGCGTCGAACCCGATGATGTTCATCAGGGAGAGATCGGCGCGACCGACGCCTTCGCGGATGTCCAGGCCGGGCAGACCGAACAAGGATTCGTTGACGGTGTCGAGGGTTGAGCGTAGCGAGGCATCGCCGGCGGCGGAGAAGAAGGGGCCGGGGATGTAGCTGTCGCCGGCGTTGAGGATCAGGGTGTTGGTCTCCGCGGTGAGAAAGTAATCCACCATGGCGGCGAAGTTGGGCGCGTCGACAATGGCGTCCACGCCGCCTTCAAGATCGGATGAATGAAGGAGCTGAAGCCGGATGTGGGCTGCGCTGGACTCCTGTTTTTCGAGCGTCAGTCCGGTGGCGCCAAACGCGGTGGTGAAATCGGAGGTTTGGGCCAGGGCATCCAGGAGCTCGGTGAAGCGGCCGCCGGTGTAATCGTAAGCCACGTTGCCGGGTTCGAGCAGCACATAGCGGGCGCGGAGTTCGAGGTCGCTGGTTTCGACCACGACGTAGCCCTGGGCGGCGGTGTTGAGATCCACCAGATCGGCTTCGGGCAATCGGCTGACGGCATCGCGAATCAAGAGATCGGTGTTGGCTACGAGTTGGTCGAGACCGGGGATTCCCGCGAGGGCGGGATTGCTGGCCGCCTGTTCGGCGATGGCGGCGCGGAACGTTTCCGAGGAGACGGAAGGTCCGGTGAATTCGGGCACGATCCGTCCGTTCGGGGTCAAGTGCCGGGTGATGAAGGAACCGTGGATATCGCCCGAAATAATGGCGGCGTTGTGTGCGGCGAGCAGTTCGAGGACTTGTTGTTTGGCCTGGGGGAAACCGTCCCAGTGATCGGCGTTGAGCTGAAGGCGGAGCTTCAGTTCGTCCGGGAAACCAGGCGTTCGGGATCGAGTTCGTTGGTCCTCCCGTCGCGATACGTGCCGTGAGCTCCATGGCGGTCGTTGGAGTACTCGTGGTCGTCCCAGATGACCAGCATCGGAAACAGCTCATGCAGTCGCTGCAGGATCGGGTCGGTGCGATAAATCCGATAAAGCTCACGGTAATTGTCGAGGCTGGCGGCGGCCTGGAATCCGCCGAGGTCGATGGCGCCGGCGTCGTCTTGAAACGCGATCGAACGATCGCCACTGGTGGTTTGGAAGCCGGGATCACCGGTGGTTTCGTAAATGTAATCACCGAGATGCACGATGAAATCGAGGGAATCGGCCTCGTGCTCGACGAGGTGGGACAGCGTATTGTAGTAGCGCCCCACATAGTCCTGGCAATTCAGGAAAGCGAAGCGCACGGCCACGGACTGATCAGGCGCGGGCGCGGTCTTGGTGCGGCCGACCGGCGAGAATTGTGTGTCCTGGTAAACGAAGCGATACCAGTAGTGGGTCGCCGGTTGCAGGCCGGCGGCGGCCACTTTGACACAGCCGTCGTGGGCCGCGCGGGCCACGAGATCCTCGCGGACGAGCACAACCGCGGAGAAGTCGGGATCACTGGCCAGTTCCAATTTCAGGCCCAGATCGAGGTCCGGTTGCGCCGCATCAACCAGACGTGTCCAGAGAATGACGCTGTCAGGCCGGGGATCGCCGGAGGCGACGGATTGTGGGAAGTGGTCAGTGGACGCGGCGCCGGTTCAGAAACAGCGCCTGAGATTATCGAGGACTTGTGACGATCCCGTGGGGGTTCGGTCAATTTGCGGAAACTTATTTCCGCGCCGGATCAGCGTTCCGCGGTGGTGCGTTCCTGGAGCCAGGTGACGTCGGGATTGTTCGGGGTGCTGATGTGCTGGGCAATGGACTTTTCCGTCACTCGAGGTTTAGTGCGCGGATCGATCCAGGCGCGGATCTCGGCGTGGCCGTCGGCGAAGTTCAGGGCGCCGGCGCCGCCATGGTAGCTGGCGGGGACGTCGTTGAGCATCTGACGGGCGGGGTTGTCGCGGTAGCCAGCCATGTCGACGACGAAGAAGCTGTCGTTGAAGCATTGGATGCCCTGGGCCTTGGTCTTGGCCCGGCCGAGCGCGGGCAGCAGCATGCCGGCGAGGATGGCGATGATGGCGATGACGACGAGCAACTCGATCAGCGTGAAGGCGCGCTTGGGCCGGGTGGCGGCCGGGAGCGGGGCTCGCGTTGGCATTTTGACCTTGCGCGAGGAGCCGCCGGTGGGCATGGGGACAGGGGTCGAGGAACGGGCGTTCAGATTGGCTGGGCGTGCGCCCACCCCGATGACCGAGCGGGCGGTGGGGATGGGTGTGTGGCCCTGGATCCTGGCTTGCATCGCGCTGGAGTGTGCCATGGTCGTGGAGAATTGAGAGGTTATGGTGGGGCGGGGGAGGGTCAAGCGGAAGAGACCGAACTTGCGTCCGGTCTCTTCCTGGATTGTCGGAAGGATGGATTCGTCCGCGCGGTAACGATCAGTTCGTACCCGTCCGGATGCGTTTGAACAGGAGGTTCGCCGTGGGCGTGAAGGTGTAGGGACTGGTGGCACCCTCGACCCGTTGCCAGTCGGGGTTCGTGAGGTTCTGGGAGATCTCGAGCACGCCCGCCCCCGTCCAGGTCACCGTGATGCTGCCGTCGACATTATTGACGATGGAAGTGAACTCCGCCGGTTCGCTGGCCGGGAGTTCCGGCTCGGGGACGGTGCGGGTGCGGAAGGCTTTGAGGGCGCCGGTCTGTTCGCCATTGACCAGTGCGGCGCTGCCGTCGGCATTGACCGTGAACCACTCGACGCGGGTCGAGTTTGTTTGGACCAACCAACCGTTGCGCGGCCGAGACTAGGTGGGCGTGGGGTTGCCGACAAGCGACAGATATGCAACTAATTTGTTACGAATGCTTTACGAATCATCCAAGCCCTTCCTCGGCAATTCTTTCGGGCAGGATTCGGCGGGCTCCAGGGGCGTACGATTCGGCGCGGGCCGGCGAAGTGGCTCCAGCTCCGACGACCGGCGGAGGCAGGCTCGATGTTACTCCGGTCGGGCCAACTGCTCCGCCAGGGCATACAACCGGCGACCGGAAACGCGAACGCTCAATCCGGTTCTGAGCCAGTGCCGGTTGAGGCGGTTGACATAGGCCAGGTCCTTGACTATCGCGCGGACCTGGTTGAGCTCGGTCGCGATGCCGAGCTGTTCGATGGCCCGGCGGTCCTCCGCGAAGAGAGCGGCATGCAATCGCCCCATGAGCAGGGCGAGCGGGACGGCGTGGCGGTAGAGGCACCGAAGAAACACGGCTTCGGCAAACCGATCGGTGGGGCAATCGAACCGCTCGCAGAAAAGGGTCTTGAAGGGTCTGCCAGCCATAGTCGGCCCGCTGCCTAACACCGCCGGACGGGCCAGCCAAGAAGATCTTGGTTACAAATCGTCGTCAAGCGAGCGCCGCTCCGGGCTCGCGGAGGGAAGAAGGGCGCCCACCCGGGTGGTGGGGTGGACGCCCAGAGCGGCCTCGGCGGTAGTCATAGCCCAAGTCCTCCTTTTGCGTAACGCGAATCCTTTAGCACAACCGCCGCGCCCGGCCAAGTTACGTAATGCCGCGCCCGGCAACGTTTCGGTCACAGCCGTTCTCCACCGCGCGGCCCTGTGCGCATCTGATGGAGGTCAGGTGAAAACTTGGTGAACTTCGGCCTGTGCCGTCACCGAAACGTAACTTACAAGCGCACGGTCCAATTGGTGCGGGAGCACAAACCGGATGTGGTTATCACGGAGATTCAATTGCCAGACTGCACCGGGGTCGAACTGACCCGCCGACTCCTCAAGCTGCAACCCGGCCTGCGGGTTCTAGTCTTCACGGGACTCGAAGATCCCGTCTCCCTGCAGGCCATGCTGGCCGCGCGGGCCGGGGGGTACCTGCTAAAGCGTGCTTCCCGCAGTGAATTGGTCGAAGCCATTCGCCGGGTCTGGGCCGGCGAACGTTATTGCGATCCGCTGTTGGCCGGTCAGTTGTTGGGCCGGCAGGCCTTGGGCAGAGACCCGCGCGGTGAATGGCACTCGGCTCCGTTGAGCGAGCAGGAAGCCAGCGTCCTGCGGCTCGTTGCCTGGGGTTATACCAGCAAGGAAACCGCCGCACGCTTGCAACTCAGTGTCAAAACCGTCGAGACCTACCGCGCCCGACTGCGGCGCAAGCTGCAAATCGACGATCATCCGACGCTCGTGCGCTACGCATTGCTTCAAGGCTGGCTCAAGCTTTCCAGTCCGCCAGCGTAGCCTTGGCTCGGCGGCCGACGGTTGACGAAGCACGGGGTCCGGCCGCCGGGATTTCCCCTACATCGGAGCTGGGTTATGCCTGACAAGACTTGCATCTCACCTTGCCGTAGACTCTCTTTTCCGAGACACTTCGGGCCAACTCAATCACCACCAAACCATGAAAGTCGAAGCTCTGGAAAAATCGGTCGCGTCCGCTCGCAAGCAAGCGCTGAACCTCAAGTGCAAAGCCGACATGTTGGCCCAGGTTGCCGTGGGCACCAAGGACCAGGCCCGACTCGCCAAACGCAAGCTCAAGGTGGCAAAGCGGCAAGCCAGGCAGGCCCGCAAGGTCGCCAAGGACGCCAAGCGAGCCTCGGCCGATGCCTCGCGAGCGTTCGAAAAGGCCAGTGCCGAGGTCGCCCGACTGGAAGCACAACTCGAGAAAGCCCGCAAGACAGCAAGCAAGGAGCGCAAAGGCTCCGGTCAGCCCCAGCAACCCGCGGCTCGGAAAGGAGCGTCGAAGAAGCCCTCCGCCCCGGCCACTAAAGCCAAGGCCGTCAAGGCTGCCGGCAAACAGCTGTCGTCCAAGCCAAAGCATCAACCCAAACCGGCGCGGCCGGCGGTGGCCCCCCCGGTGAATGGCGCTTCGCCGGTGGCACGGGTTATCGCCACGCCGAGTCCAGTGGCCGGGAGGCAAGACACCTCGCTTCGTGGCACGCCGGGCGTTACGGCTCCAAGCGCGACCAACGAATAGACTGCCGCTCACCGAAGAGGTTTACCGGGACGGGAATACTCACGCCGCGGGCACTGAACTCGCCGCTGATCCAAGCTCCCCACGACGGCAGATCGGTCGAAGCTTCGACCGTGTAACGACGGTGCGGCGCAATCTCGAGCCGCAAGTCCGCCTCAACGGCGAGATGATCGGAGAGCCGGTCCTCGGGTCGATCGGCGTCCATCGCCGGAGCCACGGAGGCCGTGCAGCTGACGTGGGACTGGCGCAGTCGCAGGAATACATAGTCCAGCGTTCGCGCGTCGGCCGCGTCCGACCGGCAGCCGTCGTAGGTGACGAAGTGCGGTTGGGATTCGGGCGGGTGTGCGTCCGTGCCCAACAGCCGCGTCAGTTGCCGGTATTCCTCGCTGTCGGGCGTGCAATTGAAGTCACCCGCGATAATATCCGCCCCCTGACCCTGCTCGGCCTGCCGCACCCAGGCGGCCAACTCGGCAATCTGGCGCAAGCGGATGTCGCGCGCGTCACCCGCTTGGAGATGCACATTCCAGACATTGAGCCGGAGCGAGCCGGCGAGTTCCACGGTAATCCGGAGTGCACCCTTGCCGACCAGGGAATCCGGCCAGGTGCCCGCGCGAAAGGCGTGGAACTCGGCGTCCACGATCGGATGGCGCGACAGCGTGACCAGTCCACTGCGGCGCAAGAAGAGGTTCCTGGCCGGACTGCTGGCCACCGACCATCCGGCTTCGGCGGGCACCGCCTCCCTGGCGTGCTCGGACCAGACCTCCTGCAGCAGGATGAATTCGGGAGCCCGCGCTTCGAGTTCCCGGGCAATCCTCGCATAGCGGCTGGGATTGGCGCCGTTGATCCAGGCGGGCAGACCCCAAATGTTGTAGGTCAGGACGCGCAGTTCGGTCTGTCCCTCCTGCCCCGGTCCGGACCGCGCGGCTGTCGCCGCATGACGGATTTGGACGTTACTCGAGTTGGGGGAGACGCAGCCCCAGAGGACCAACAAGAGGCCGGGGAGAAGCATTAAAGGCCTCCTGGCGAGCCAGTGCGAACGCGGGTGAGAGGGAGAAGCGGGGGTGCGGGTGGGTAGCCCGTTCGTTTTTTGGCGGCCCATGGCGGTGAACGTCATGCGGGTGCACCCAGCGTAAGCGAAGCGCGACCGAACACCAGTGAGGGTCTGGTGAAGAGTGGGTGACAGGCGGTTGACAACCGCGAGGCGGAACCGGCACGAACTTGACACAATTGTCATCGACCTGACATCGGGATGTCACCTCGGTCTGCGAAGGCAGCCTGATGCGAGAGGATTTCGCGTGCTGACCTTTCAGGTGGTGTTGATCAAAGCCTTTCTGGCCGGCGGGGTGGCCGCTCTGCCGCTGGGGCCGATGGGGATTTGGTGCCTCCAGCGCACGGTGGGGCATGGTCGCCGCGCCGGCCTGCTTGCCGCGGCGGGAATCGCCGCCGCGCTGGGTCTGTGGGGTTGGGTGGTTGTCCACGGCCTGGAGTTTGTGTCCGGCTGGCTCGTGGCCGGGACACCCTGGGTGCGCTACGGCCTGGGGATTGCCCTGCTCACGGCCGGCGCCAGCGGGATTCGGCGCCCACCGCCTCGGACAGCGATTCCGTCCGCCTCCGCCTCGGATTGGGGAGGGTTCGCCATGACGTTCTGTGGCGTGGCGACCAACCCCGTCACTTTGGTCACGCTCGCCGCGGTCTTTGGCGCGATCGGTCTGGTGCGCGTCGAGTTGGATGCGATGCGAGCCGTGGGGTTCGTGACGGCGATCGGACTGGGCGCGATGACGCTGTGGATCGGGCTCGCCGAATTGCTGCTGCGACTGCGCCAGCGCTGGGGTGACGTGGCAACCTCCCGCGTCAGCCGGGCGTTAAGTGGACTGCTGGTGCTCTTGGGAGCGAGCTACCTGCTGGCGGGTGGTTAGGCCGAGCGTGTGTCCGCCGGAAGATGTTGCCACAGGTCTCCCGTGTAGAACGCATTGGGCAATACTTCACATTCGGCCCAGCAACCCGGGCACTTCCGCACCCAATCGCGCTGGGCGCCGATCGCGGCGCCGAACCACACTTCCCGGAAGGACTGTTGGCGCAGGTTGCCCACCTTGCGGGTGTTGAACTGGCATGTGGGCACGTCGCCGTTCGGAAGGATGCGCAGGTGCGCGTTAAGCGCCACGCAAGGGGGGTTGGGGGATCCGCGGCCAAGCAGGACCCGATCGCGAATGCCGCGGATATAATAGCGTTTGGCGAGTCGCTCCGGCCAGGGCCACGTCGCCACATCGCGTTCGACCTCATCCCACAAAGCGGCGATCTGCCCGTTTCGGAAGTCGCCGAAAGTGGCGAAGTCGCCGATGGCCTTGGGGGCCGCGTCCATCTCGGCTTTCAGGCTGTACGTGGCGCTGAGATCGTAGGCCAGCACCACGTGATGCCGAATGCCGAGCGGTCTGAGGAAGGCATTGAGCCGGCGGTAATCCGCCGCACCCTCGGCATCCACGATCGTCTGGTTCACCGCCAGCTCCAGGCGAAGCTCGCGGCGACGCGGGGCCAACGCCTTCAGCGTGGCGGTGGCCGCGGCCCAGGCCGTGTCGCGTCCACGAACCTGGTTGTGCTTGGCCTCCATGCCGTCGAGGGAGATCAGGAGCTGCAGGGGAACCCGCGTCCGCCGCTGCTCGCAAAAGCGCGCGATGCGGTCGGTTAAAATCCCGTTGGTGGTCACATGCAACCGCAGGGGCCGAAGGTGATCCTGGGCCAGGTGCGCAATCTCGAGCAGAACCGGCCGCGCAAACGGTTCGCCTCCGCTCAAGCGCACGAAATCGAGGGCTGGCAATTGGCGGAAGATGCGTTCGATCTCCGCCAGCGTCAGCTCGTCGGGCGACGGCTTCTTCCAGCTGTCGCACATCACGCAGCGCGCGTTGCATGTGAAACTGACGATATAGGTCAGATAACGCGGCATCCCGGCCTCGAACCGGCGCCGGGCCCGGGCGCCCGCCAGCGCGCCAAGTAATCGCAACGCCCTCATGCGATCGCGGGTTGCGGTTGCCGCGTGCCCGTCGGGATCCCGTCGGTCGCCAGCCCCAGATGCGGACGCAACGCGGCGAGCGCCGCCGGCAGTCCGTTCATACGCGCCGGCGGCACGTCCGACCGCAACTGTGGCGCACGTTCCAGAAACTGGCGGACGCGCTCGACGGTGAAATCGTGGGACGCCATCCAGGTGCCGGCCCGCATTTGGGCGAGGAAATGGGCGTTGACCAACTGTTCGTAGTTGCCCGGTTCCGGAATGGCCAGAACGGGCTTGCGCAGATAAATCGCCTCGCCCACCAACTGGTTGCCGGCGGTGCAGACGAGCGCCGCGCAGGAGGCCAGATCCGCAACGAAGCGCTCCTCGTCGGCGGCCTGGAACCGCAGTGGACCGCGGGATTCCTGTTGTCCAAGACCGTAAACGCGCACCTCACGCCGCAGTTGGGCGAGGGCGTCCAGGGCGCCGGGCGGCGCCTGGCGGCGCCAATAGACGACCACGTGGGATTGGCTCGAGGGTTCCGCCGCGAGCACCGCCGGGCGCAAGAGCACCCCCGTCTGAGTGACGTGCTTGCAACCCCTTCGCAACGGCGGGAAGTAAAACGAGGAAACGACCCGCGCCACGGCCGGACTATCGTAAGCGCGCACCACCAGGCCCATGTAAAGGGTGTGCAGCCGCAGCCAGCCGGGCAGCGACCGCAGATCATAGGTCAACAGGAAATGCTGATGGTCCAAACTGACATGCGGGATCCCTAGCTGCCGCGCCGCCCACGGCAGGGCGGGCTCGAAATCGCCGATCACCAGCTCGGGCTGTTCCACCGCCAGGCTTACGCGCAGCCGAGCCAGCAACGCGGGCAACCGATGAAGGTATCGCGCCGTCTCGCGGAGCGTCGCACCGAGACGCACGTTTCCTTCGGCGCCATAACCGAAGTGCAGCCCCGGTATTCGCCGGACTTGCACCTCCGTGCCGGCATACGCCCGCGCCAGGAAGTCATAGCCCTGACCGGAAGTGTGGATGACGACGGTGTGCCGTTCGCGCAGGCGCTCGGTCAAAGCCCGCACCCGTGTGGCGTGCCCCCGGCCATCGCCCGACAGGCTGATGAAGATCCTCGCCATGACGTTCGCCTCGCTTATCACCGCGAGGGGAAGGGCACGGCAAGCGCAACCTCGCGTCGAAGCCGAATTGTTGCCGCGCTGTCACGGGGCCGACACTTGCGACGCCCGCGAGGTCTCAGCTCTCCACCGTCTCGTGAATGCGCAGGTCGCGACGCTCGAGCTCGGCAAAGACCGTCGTGGGATCGAAGGCCTCCTCCGGAGTCAGCACGCCGGCCAGCCGCACCGCCCCGTCGGCGAGCAATTGAGCGCCGATCAGGACGGTGCCGTCCGACGGGGGATGGGCGTGCACCAGGGTGTGCTGTCGGCGTTGCCCGTTGCGAAACCCGATCACCTCGACATGGAGGGCGTAACCGTACAGCTCGGTTTCGGTCCCTTCCCGGGGACACACGCGCGGTGGTGCGCGCGAAACACGGGATCCGAGGCTTCCTCCTCACCAAAGCCGTTGAGATTGATCCCATGACAGCCGGCGGCCGCGATGGCTGCGGTCGTAATGCCGTTCAACTTGATCGTGGTCCCGTCCATGAACTCGAAAACCGGACCGCATCCAGAGCGGCTTCGCGACAAATGCGGCCGGCGCCGCCGAGACACAAGATCTTCATAAGGAGGGAGGGAGTTGGGCGGCGGCGCGACCGAGGCGTTCGGAAAATTGGTTCAAGGCGTTCTCGTCATGGGCCAGCGACAAATAGAGCTTGGTCCCCATCGGATGCCGATCCCCAGGCCATGGTCAAATCGAGATATTCCCGGCCATCGGTGTCCCACACCTGACAACCCCGGCCGCGGGCCAGGACCGGAAGCAGCTCGGGAGGGAGCCCGAATTCGCCGTTCGAACCTCCGGGAAAGAGACGGAGGGCGCGGTCGCGCAACGAGGGAGCGGGCGGAGGTGGCCCGCTCAAGGGGCCGGCGGAAGGCGGATCTTGCGGTTGGTTTGAAGATGTGACGGCGTTCACCCCGACGATTGATGCCGGTTCCAACCTCGGTTGGCAAGCCGCGGACGCTTCCGGGCAATCGGGATTGGTGTTGATCCCGGAACAGTCCAGGACGCACGTCCGCGGGGCTGCTGCCCGGGCTACACGTCCAACGCCATCGAGTCGGCAAGGATGGCTTGCTGGATCTGCTGCTCGGCGACGGCAGCGAGCCGATAGGTGCAGCGGTCGTCGTGGCCGCCCTCGGCGCGCGCGAACTCCGCCGAACCCCCACCCCCGCGGTCGAGGCGTCCAAAGCGGTGCCACCACGCTCGCCGCAGCAGGCTGGTCAGGCAGGAATGCAATAAAGCGCGGTGAACCCGGCGGAAGCGCCGGATGGCACTGCTCGTCACGAAGTGTTTCGCGCAGAGGTAACGAATGGTAATGTCCGTGGCCGTGGCCGACTCGATTTCGTCGAACCCGTAACGCGCGGTGGCATAGCAATAGGTCAGCACCGTAAGCATCGTGGCGACCGGCGGGCCATTCTCACTCGGCGAAAGCGCCGGGCAATGGCCATCCAGGGCATCGGCCACCTCTTCCAGGACCCACCCGACCAGCGTGGGCTCGCTCACCCACTGCCGCAGATCGGCAGGCAGCGTGGCCAAAGTGGTGCGGGGCGGCAAGGCGGGTCCCGCGGCTGCCCGGTACCTCTGATTCATCAGCATGAGATTCGCATTCATATCCTATGATCATCATGACCCCAGCCATGTGGCGAACGTGTGACGGCCAGGTGAAGAGTGTGTTCCTTTGAGCGGGCGGTGTGAGTCAGGGAGCGCCGGGTCCCACCAGAGGCGTCGAAGCCGGGCCGGTCCTGCTCGTAACCCAATTGTAACATGAAAGACACATGAACGTTACGCCCCGCGCTCAGCTTCAGGAGAAATCATGGACCTTGAATTGACATGAATCTACCCCCTGCCACCCGTGCGACGCTCACGCTGCTTGCCGCCGCTGCCAGCCTCTCCTTGACCACCGGCAGTCAGGCCCAATCCGCCGATGCCCTAATCGACAAGCTGCTCGATAAAGGGATTCTCACGCTGGACGAAGCCAACGAACTCCGGGAAGAGACGGACAAGAACTTCACCACGGCATACCAGGTCAAGAGCGGCATGCCGGAATGGGTGACTTCCTTGAAGATCAACGGCGATTTCCGCGGGCGTTTCGAGGGTTTTTACTCGGACAACCCCGCATTCGTGGATCGCAACCGGTTTCGCTACCGCCTGCGCCTCGGAGTTACCGCCGTGATGAAAGACCAGCTTGAAGTCGGTCTGCGTCTCGGCTCGGGAGATCTCGAAGGCATCCGCGACCTGCGGACCGGCACCGACCCGATTTCCAGCAATCAGTCCTTGCAGAACAACGCCTCCAAGAAGGGAGTGTTTATTGATCTCGCCTACGCCAAATGGGCGCCGCTCAACACCCCCGATTGGTCCGGCAGCCTTACCATTGGCAAAATGGAGAACCCTTTTGTCTTTTCCGACGGCGTCTTCGATCGGGATTACACGCCCGAAGGCGCCGCCCTGGGCCTCACCCACGCAATCAATGAACAACACGCGCTGGTCCTGATCGCCGGCGGCTATGTCCTCGATGAAATCAGCGCCGACAGCGACGATCCCCATCTGGCTGGCGCGCAACTCCGCTGGAATGCCGCGTGGTCGCCCAAGCTTGCCACCACGGCCGGCGTGGCCGGCCTGGTCATCGGCGGGAAGGAAAACCTCAAGAACTCCGATGTCCCCAACATCAACGCCGGCAATACCCGCACGCCGCTGCCGGAGGGCGCCCTCGCTTACCACTACAACCCCATCGTGGCCGACGCCGCCGTCACCTATACCTTGCCCCATTTTCCCTTCCACAATGCTCCGTTCCCCATCCAGCTGAGCGGCGATTACATCTACAACCCGGGCGCGCCCGACCGCAACCGGGCCTACTCGGTCGGCATCTCCTTCGGCAAATCCGGCAAGCGCGGGCTCTGGGATCTTTCCTATCGCTACAAGTATCTGGAGGGCGACGCCTGGTATGAGGAATTCGTCGATTCGGATTTCGGCGCTTACTACGCCGCGGCCGCCGAAGGGATGGGATTCAGCGGTTATGGCGCCGGCACCAACACCAAAGGTCACGTGGCCAAGGCCGCTTACAGCCCGCACGACGCGGTGACACTGACGCTCACCGCCATCATCACCGAGCTCATCGATCTCCCCACGGTGGCGGTCGGCACGGATCCGGACAGCCAAATGATCCGGATCCAGGCCGATGCCGCCTTCAAATTCTGACCCGAGCCAACCCGGGCCCGCGATTCACTCAAACGGAACCCGGCGGTAACCTGAATGTAACAGTCAACCCGTTCACTCAAGACAGACACATTATGAAAGCCAAGAACCTGATCACCCGAATCGGCCTGTGCCTCGGCACCGCCGCCCTGCTGCTGCCCGCGCGCGCGGACATCACCGTCAAAGGCTCGGATACCATGGTCATCCTCGCCCAGAAATGGGCCGAAGTTTACATGGCCAATAACCCCAGCATCAAAATCCAGGTCACCGGCGGCGGTACCGGCACCGGCTTCGCCGCCCTCCAGAACCAGCAGACGGACCTCTGCAACGCCTCCCGGAAAATCCGGGCGAAAGAAATCGAAACCTGCATCCGGGCCTTCGGCAAACGCCCGACGGAATACCGGGTGGCTCTGGACGGCCTGTCGGTCTACGTCAACGCAGAGAACCCGGTCAGCGAACTGACCGTGGAGCAGCTCGAGTTGATCTTCACCGCGAAGATCCGGAACTGGAAAGAGCTCGGCGGACCGGACCTGCCGATCACCGTTTACAGCCGTGAGAACAGCTCCGGCACCTATGAGTTCTTCAAGGAACACGTGCTGCAGGGCAAAGACTTCGCCGCGAGCGCGCAAACCATGCCCGGAACCGCCGCCGTGCTCCAGGCCGTGGCCAAGGACCCCAAGGGGATTGGCTATGGCGGTGCCGCCTACGGCGCGGGCGCCAAGCATCTCAACATCAAGAAGGACGAGGCTTCCCCGGCCTTTGAACCCACCGAGGAAAACGTCGTGAACGGCGCTTATCCGATCTCCCGTCACCTCTTCATCTACGTGAATCCCGCGCTCGACAAAGGCGACGTCGCCAACTATCTGAAGTGGATTCGCAGCGATGAAGGCCAGGCCGTTGTCAAAGATGTCGGGTATTTCCCCCTGCCGGCAAACCTCCGGCGTTGATTTCAGACGCCCCGCCGGCGCCCCGGCCGCAAGGCTCATCCCGGCCGGGGCCCGCGCGGGCGTTCGAAGTCTCTTGGCCTGCGGCGTGATCCGCCTCGCGATGTTTTAGACATACGCCGTAATCAACCATGCCATCCTCAGTTCCAACCCCCAGCAAGCGGACGGCAGGATGGATGGGGATCCAGCGCGGACACCGCGCCCGTCCGCTCGAGTGGCTGGCCGAGCGCGTGATCTTCACGATCTCGCTCTCGGCCATCATGCTGATCCTCCTGATTTTCATCTTTGTGGGGCGCGAGGCGTTGCCGATCTTCCTGGGCCGAATGGACAGCGCCCTGATCCAGGAGACCATTCCGCCCGAGCGGATGAACGAGCTCGATCCGGAGGAACTGCGGGTGTATCTTGATCTCAGCCCCCGGCAGTTCGCCGGGATGGATCGTGATACCCTGCAGATGCTCATGGAAGTCAGGCAGGAAGCTCTCGAGGAGATTCCACCGGAGCAGCTCAACGACCCGGACGCCCATGCCAACACCACGGCCTGGCGCTACCTGCTGTTCCCTCACCAATGGTCGGATTACGACCGCCCCCGCTACATCTGGCAGCCGATCGGTAACATCCATAAATACAACATCGTCCCCCTCATCGTCGGCAGCCTCAAAACCACCCTGATCGGCCTGTTCTTCGCCGTTCCCATCTCGGTTGGCGCCGCCATTTATGTCTCCCAGCTTGCCCGCCCTCGCGTGCGCGAGATTGCCAAACCGACGATCGAACTGCTCTCAGGGATTCCTTCCGTGGTGGTGGGCTTCTTTGCGCTACTGGTGATGGCCTCCGTGTTTCAGGCGGTGTTCCAATACGAAACCCGGCTCAACGCGTTCGTCGCCGGCATCGCCCTCGGATTCGCCGTGATCCCGGTAGTCTTCTCGATCGCCGAAGACGCCCTGACCAGTGTCCCCCGCAGCTACACCCAGGGCGCACTGGCGCTCGGCTCCTCGAAATGGCAGGCGGCCTGGCATATCGTCCTCCCCGCGGCATTGCCCGGGGTGTTCGCCGCGGTGGTGCTCGGCTTTGGCCGGGCCATTGGCGAAACCATGATCGTGCTGATGGTCTGTTCGGCCAGTGTCATGTCCTGGAGCATCTTCGACTCCGCCCGCAGCATCACCACCACCATTGCCGCGGAAATGGCGGAAGCCGTCGCGGGCGGGCATCACTATCGCATGCTGTTCATGCTTGGCGCCGTGCTGTTCGCGGTCACCTTCGTGGCGAACCTCGTCGGAGACATCGTCATCCACCGGCTCAAGCGCAAACTCGAAGGGCGATCGTGAACCGTCCGCCGAATCCCGCTCCCCCCGATTCCGCGAAGAGCTTTCGCTCGGAACGCTTCGATTTCGCGTCGTTCTTCTTCACGGGACTCACCGGCTTCGCCACCCTGCTCATCGTCGCGATCCTCGCGGTGATTCTCCTGAACATCGTGGTGCAAGGATGGGAGAGTCTCTCCTGGCGTTTTATCTCCACCATACCCAAGGACAATTTCTTCGACCCCGCGTCCACGGGCGTCCTGCCCATGATCGTCGGCACCACCGGGCGTGTCTTCGTCATGACAATCTTCGTCCTGCCTGTCGGCGTCATCACCGCCATCTACCTTACCGAATACGCCCCCAGCACCTCGCCGCTCACCCGTTTCATCCGGGCCGCGGTCAACAACCTCGCCGGTGTGCCTTCGATCGTGTTCGGTCTGTTCGGTCTCGGCTTTTTCATCAACTTCGTCGGACGCAACCTGGATGCGCTGCTGGATTCGCCCGGGCCCACCTGGGGGCAACCCGCGATTCTCTGGGCTTCGCTGACCCTCGCCGTGATGACCCTGCCGGTGGTCATCGTTGCCACGGAAGAATCGTTGCGGGCCATCCCGCCGGGACTGCGCGAGGCCAGCCTGGCCCTCGGCGCCACCAAACTGCAAACGATCCTGCGCGTCGTGCTGCCCCAGGCGCTGCCGGGCATCATGACCGGCGGCATTCTGGCCGTGAGCCGGGCTGCCGGCGAAGTCGCCCCGATTCTCTTCACCGGGGTCGCGTATTACATGGCGAACCTGCCTTCGAAGCTCACGGACCAATTCATGGACCTTGGCTACCACGTTTACGTGCTCTCGACCCAGTCGCCCAACATCGAACAAACCCGGCCCATCCTGTATGCCACCGTCCTCGTCCTGCTCATGTTGACCTTTGCCCTGAATTTCACCGCCATCCTGATCCGCGCCCGCATGCGGAAGAAACTGCGCGCCCTGGGCTAGCTCAGAACCTTGAATCCATGCCTGCTGCACCTCTGAAGAATGTGACGGTTTCGGCCCCCGACGGTCCCGACGACTCCGCGAAGGAGACCCTGATCGAGGTCCGCGATCTTTCGCTTTATTACGGCGCCACCCGGGCCCTGACGCAGATCACCCTGCCGATCTGCCCCCGTCTGGTCACCGCGTTCATCGGCCCGTCGGGTTGCGGCAAGTCCACGCTGCTGCGCTGTTTCAACCGGATGAACGATTTGATCGACAATGTCCGGATCGAAGGGGCGGTCCGGATCAGCGGGTACGATATCTACAGCCGGGACGTCGATGTCATCGAACTCCGCAAACGGGTCGGCATGGTCTTCCAGAAATCCAATCCCTTCCCCAAATCCGTCTACGAGAATATCGCCTACGGCCTGCGGCTCCAGGGCCATCGCAACCGCGCCGACCTCGATCAGATTGTCGAACAGAGCCTCCGCAGCGCCGCCCTCTGGGATGAAGTCAAGGACCGGCTCCATTCCAGCGCGCTGGGACTCTCGGGGGGCCAGCAGCAACGCCTCTGCATCGCCCGGGCCATCGCCATCAAACCCGAGATCATCCTCATGGACGAGCCGGCCTCCGCGCTGGATCCCATCGCCACCGCCCGGATCGAGGACCTGATCCTCGATCTCAAAAAGCAATTCACCATCGTCATCGTCACCCACAACATGCAACAGGCCGCCCGGATCTCGGACTACACGGCTTTCTTTTACTTGGGCCAGCTGGTCGAGCACGATCGGACCCGGAAGATTTTCACCAACCCAACCCAGAAGCAGACCGAGGATTACGTGACCGGCCGCTTTGGTTAAATTCCCTGATTATGCAGCACCTGGAATCCGAACTTCACCAGCTCAAACAGCGGCTCCTGACGATGGCGGGCACCGCCGAACAGGCCGTCAACCAGGCCGTCAAAGCCCTCGTCGACCGCGATGACGACCTCGCCCGCGGCGTGCGCGAACGGGATTCGGTCCTCGATCAGCTCGAAATGGAGCTGGACGATTCCGCCATCCAGCTCCTCTCCAAAGCCCCGCTGGCCACCGATCTGCGGCTGATCACGGTGGTCATGAAGATCTCCCGGGACCTCGAGCGCATCGGCGACGAAGCCACCACCATCGCCCGGCGCACCATTGAGCTCGGCCAGGAACCCCAGCTCAAACCCTACGTCGATATCCCCAGAATGGCCGGCATCGGCCTCGAAATGCTCAGGGACGCGCTCGATGCCTTCGTCACCCGCGACACCGAGAAAGCCCGCGCCGTTGTCCTCCGGGACAAGGAAGTCGACCAGATCAACAAACAACTCCACCGCGAGCTCTCCAGCTTCATGGTCGAACGCCCCAGCACCATCACCCGGTGCCTGAATCTCATGGTCATCTCGAAGAGCCTCGAGCGCATCGCCGACCACGCCGCCAACATCGCCGAGGATGCCGTCTACCTCCACGAAGCCCGCGATATCCGCCACTCCGGCCTGCCCCGAAATCAATCCAGCTCACCATCCCCGGACTTGACCGGAGCGCCGGGGCGGATCCCCGCTACCGGTCAGACTCCGTGATTCGCGCGAGGCTCTCCAGCACGGCGGTGACCTCAATGCCCCGCATGCAGCGAAAATCGATCGGGCACGCCCTCCGGAAACAAGGCGCGCACGGAACGCCAGCCCGGAGCCAGGCGTGACGGGTGTCACCCGGGAGACCGGGCCCGGTCAACTCGGGGGAAGTGCTGCCAAACGGCACCACCACCGGCGTGCCGACCGCCGCCGCCAGGTGCATCGGGCCGGTGTCGTTCGTGAGCACCACCCGGCAGAGCTTCAGAACGGCGCAGAGTTCGCGCAGGGAGGTGCGTCCCGCCAGAACCAGCGGCGGGATTGCCGGGGCGCCGCCTGAATCACGCCGACTCTCGCGCAGGATCTGTCCGGCGATATCCTCCGCCACCGCCACATCGCCCGCGCCCCCCAGGATCACCCATCGGCAATGCCATCGCCGCTGGGCCGCCACCGCCACCGCCGCGAAGCGCTCCGCCGGCCAGCGTTTCGCGGGACCGTATTCCGCCCCCGGGTTCAATCCAAACCAGCGAGGGCCATCCAGGCCAAAACGCGACCGGGCGGCCGCCAGCTCCACCTCGGTCACCGACAGAAACGGCGCCAGTGGCTCGGGCGAGGCCCCGGCGGCGGCGGCCAGGTGCAGATAATGATGAACGTGATGCGCGCGGGTGGGCGGGACCAAGCCCGGGTGCCTCAAGGGATCGGCCAGTCGGGCGCGGATTTCGTGAAGGGAACGCTTTACCATGGGAGTCGCGTCTGGCATCGCCGGCACCGCATCGGTCAGGAACACACTCCGAAACGGGTGCGCGAGGCCAATCCGGCGCGATACCCGGCCCAGCCAAAGCTCGAGCGCGGACCGTGGGGAATTGGGGAGAACCAGGCCCAGATCGAAGTGCCCCTGGCGCACGCGCTGCCCGAGGGTCCAGACCCCGTCGGCAGGGGTAAAGGCGGCGATCTCATCGAGGGCGGGATGACCCTGGAACAACTCCGCGAGTTTGGCCGCGGTCAGCAGGGTGATGCGCGCCTGGGGATGGGCCTCGCGCAGACGCATCAGGGCCGGCGTGCTCATGACCGCGTCACCCAGCCAGTTGACGCCGCGGACCAGGATCCGGCCGGGCGTTCGTCCGCCGGGCGGGTGCTGGATTGGCGCAGCGGGTTTGGGGTCCGGGCCGGGCATGGGCTTCAAGTCGAGGTGAGCGTTGATTCGACGGACGGTCGCGGGGTGCCGCCGGCTTTCAGGCGCCGCTGTTTCCAGCGGTTGTGCACCCAGAACCAGTTGGCGGGGTCGCGACGGATGGCGGCTTCAAAGGCGCGGTTGATATCGGCCGTGATGTCGGCGACGGATCTTCGTTTTCCCTCAACCCGGGTGGGGATCTCGTCGCCCACCTCGATCCGCCATCGGGCCAGGCCGGCGCGATAGCAGATCGCGGTGAACAGCGGACAACGATAACGCAAAGCCATGACCGCCGGCGCCGGCGTCGTCGAACAACGTCGCCCAAAGAACGGTCCCCAGACGCCGCTGCGCCCGGCGTGCTGATCCGCCAGCAAACCGAGCAGCAGCCCGCCCCGGCTCATCGCCGCCCTCAGCATGTCGCCCTGGAGCCGGCGCTCGAAGAACTCGCAACCGGATTTTTCGCGCAGGTCTTGCATCAACCGATTCAAAGCCGGCTGGCGCAACGCGCGATACGTGGTGGCAAACCGGTAGCCGGGCGCGAATCCAAAGGCCGAAGCAAACAGCTCGAAGTTGCCGAAATGACCGATCGCCACCACGCGGCTGGGGGGCGGTTGCACCTCGGGATGCGGCAGGATCTTTTCCGACCCCACGACTTCGAGGATGTCGCGCACCTCGGCGGCGGACATGTCAGCGGTGCGCACGGCGCAGGCGAAGTTCTCGCCGATGCGCCCGAAGTTTTCCCAAACCGTCCGCCGGATTGCCCTCGGGGTGAGTTCGCCGCCCAGGGCCTGCTCGAGGTTGCGCCGCGCCATGCGGCGATGGCGGAGATCCAGGCATCCGACCACCCGGCCGACCCAACGCCCCAACCGGGCGACCGTCCGCAGGGGCAGCGCGCGGATCAACCCGATGACGGTGTGCGCCAGACCGTTCAGGAGCGGGTCGACGATCGAACGCGGATGATTCATTCCCTTCGAGATTCGATTCACAAGGCGCTCTGACCCATGGGCAATCCGGCCTAGCGGAAACAGATCTGCCGGACGCAGTCCTGGAAATCCTTGGCGCCGCTGATGATTTTGATTTCGACGCGCATGAAGTAGATCGGCAGATCGCGCCGGTCGATCTTCGGGAAGCGCACGGCATCTTTCTGGGTGGTGATGATGACCTCGGCCTGTTTCTTCTTGCTCCGGTTGATCACGTTCAGGATTTCCTGCTGGCTGAACCGATGGTGATCCGCAAACCGCCGCGAATAGACCATCTCCGCACCCAGGTTCGTCAGGCTGCGCTCGAAGCTCTCCGGCTGGGCAATCCCGCTGAGGGTGGCGATTTTCCGGCCCTGCAGCGCCTCCAACCCGAACCGGTCGCCGGTGAACACATCCTCGAAATAGAGCGGATGATGCACGCATTCGACGATCCGGGCGGCCGGATTGAACGCCGCGATCCGTTTCCGCAGCTCGGACAGGTCCCCCTCGCTTTTGGTGATGAACACCGTGTTGGCCCGGGCCAGGTGCGAGGGCGGTTCGCGCAGCGTGCCGCGCGGCAGGAGATGCTGGTTGCCGAACGGCTGCTGGCAATCGATCAACACCACATCCATCCGCCGGCCGCGCAGCCGCCAGTATTGAAAACCATCGTCCAGCAGCAACGTGTCGCAACCGAACTTCTCGATCGCATACCGTCCGCTCTTCACCCGGTCCTTGTCGACCAGGACAATGACGTCCTTCAGGTTCGAGGCCAGCATGTAAGGTTCATCCCCCGCCGTCTCGGAATCCAACAGCAGCGATTTGCCGTCGGAGACCACCCGCGGCGGCGTCGTGTCCTCCCGGAACAGCAACTTGTTCATCACCCGGCGCGTGAGCGGCGGCGGCTTGGACCGATAGCCGCGCGACAGTATCGCCACCGTCCGGCCCTGGTCTTTGAGCTCGCGCGCGAACTTCTCGACCACCGGTGTCTTGCCGGTTCCGCCCACGGTGAGATTCCCGATCGCGATCACCTGCACCCCCAGGGTCCGATCCCGCAGGATCCGGAAGTTGTACAGGAACTGGCGTCCCTTCACCGCCACGAGAAACACCTTCGAAAGGCTCAGCAACAGGCCGCGCACCACCGCCGCGCGTTTCCCCCGCCATTGCCCGAAGATCACTTCGAGCACGAACGTTTCCAGGGATTCTGTCCAGGCTCGAACCCGATCGCTCATCCGGGGTCAGTCTGCCAACCGTATGGCACCGAAGCAAGGGAGTTGGGGAAATGCCTCCAACACCGCTGCACGCGCATGCGCACGTTCGATTCTCCATTGTCGGAATCACCGTGACCGGGCATGCTCGCCTTCGTTTATGCCAAACGCCGCCTCCACCGCCGCCGGTTCCCGGCTGTTCACCACCAACCGCCAACGGCTGAGCCAACTGCTGCAACCGCGGTCCCTGGCCGTGCTCAACGCGAACGACGTCCAGCCCACCAACGCGGACGGCACCCGGCCGCACGTTCAAAATGCCGATTTGTATTATCTCACCGGCATCCGACAGGAAGAGACCCTGCTGGTGCTGGCGCCGGACGCCTTCGAGCCCGGCCACCGCGAGATCCTGTTCCTGCGCGAGCCCAACGAGCACCTGACCACCTGGGAGGGCCACAAGCTGAGCCAGGCCGAAGCCACGCGGATCTCCGGCATCCGCAACGTCCGGTGGCTTTCCCAGTTCCCGACGGTCTTCCGTCAGCTCATGTGCGAAATGGACCGCGTCTATCTCAACTCGAACGAGCACCCTCGCGCCACCGTCCAGGTGGAATCGCGCGATCTCCGCTTCATCCGCCAGGTTCAGGCGGAATACCCCCTCCACCAATACCATCGCCTGGCCCAGCTCATGCACCAGCTGCGGGTGGAAAAGGCCCCCGCCGAGATCGAACTCATTCGAGCCGCCTCCGACCTGACCGGCCGCGGCCTTCGACGCGTGCTGAAGTTCGTTCGCCCGGCCGTGACCGAAGCCGAAGTCCAGGCCGAGTTCGCCCACGAATTCACCCGGCACGGCGGGGATTTCGCCTACCCTCCGATCATCGCGGCCGGGGCGAACAACTGCATTCTGCATTACATCGTCAACGATCGGATCTGCCGGTCGGGCCAACTGCTGTTGCTGGACGTGGCCGCCGCGAAGGATGGTTACATGTCCGACCTCACTCGAACCATCCCGGTCAACGGCCGGTTTACCCGGCGCCAGCGTCAGGTCTATGACGCCGTGCTGCGCGTGTTCCGCGAGATGGTCAAACGCATGATCCCCGGCAAGACCACGCGTGATCTCCGGCGGGAATGCGAGGCCCTGATCACCGAGGAATGTCTGGAGCTCGGCCTCCTGACGCGGGCCCAGGTCCGCCGGCAAGACCCGGATCACCCGGCTGTCGGCGCCCACTTCATGCACGGGGTGTCGCACCCGATCGGGCTCGATGTCCACGACGTCACCTACAATCATTACGTGATTCAGCCGGGCTGGGTCCTGACCTGCGAACCGGCCATCTACATTCCCAAGGAAGGTTTCGGAGTTCGCCTCGAAAACACCGTCGCGATCACCGGGAACGGCCCCGTCGATCTCATGGCGGATCTCCCGCTCGAGGCCGACGAGATCGAGGAATTCATGAGCCGGGGCCGGGCAGGCCGGCGCAGGCGCGGAGCGGGAAAATGAAGCTGTCCTCCAACCTGGCAACCGTTATGACGCAAAAGGAAATATTGGACCTCTATTTCGTCGAGGCCCGGAGCAAATTGATCGAGGTGGCCGCTTTCCTGGACCGGGTGGACCGTGGATCGGGCGAGGCGGATTTCCGGCGGGACGCCCTCCGGCAGGCGCTGCGGGCGCTCGAAACCGAGGGTCCGGACCGGGCGCGGCAGGTGTTGCTGGCCTTGAGCGATCCGACCGTTGAACCAATTGCCGCCGCACCGGGCAAGGGCGCGATGGGAGCCTACGGAGGTTGAGCGTATGCGCTACATCGAACCTCACGCTCACATGGTCAGCCGGGTGACCGACGATTACCGCAACATGATGGCCGCCGGGTGCGCGGCGGTTTGCGAGCCCGCGTTTTGGGCCGGGTTCGATCGATCCTCGGCGAATGGGTTTTACGATTACTTCTGTCAACTCACCGAACACGAGCCGCGGCGCGCGGCGAAGTTCGGGCTGCCGCACTTCAGTTGGCTCTGCATCAACCCGAAGGAATCCGAGGATGTCCGGCTGGCGGAAGAGGTGATCGCGTTGATTCCGCAATTCCTGGATCGGCCCAACGTGCTGGGGATTGGCGAGATCGGGCTGAACAAGAACTCGCGCAACGAGGTGCGGGTGCTCGAGATGCACGTCGACCTGGCGGCACGCCACGATCAATTGATCCTGGTGCATACCCCGCACCTCGAAGACAAGCTGAAAGGTACCCGCCTGACCCTGGACGTGCTCAAGAACGACCCGCGAATCCGGCCGGAACGTGTGATCATCGATCACGTCGAGGAACACACCATCAAACTGGCGCTCGATGGGGGGTTCTGGGCGGGTCTGACCCTCTATCCGGACTCGAAGTGCAGCCCGGCGCGCGCGGTGGACATGTTCGAAGTCTACGGCCCCGAGCGGTTGTGGATGAACAGCGCCTGCGATTGGGGGGTGAGCATCCCCTTGAATGTGCCGTACACGGCCCTGGAGATGAGCCGCCGCGGCCATCCGCCGGACGCGATCGACCGCTTCATCTATCGCAACCCGGCCGAGTTCCTAAGCCAGTGCCCCAAGTTCAGACTCTGAGCAGCCTGCGAAACAGCTACGGTTGGGCTGCCGGCGGGCTTGCCTTGTGGCCAGCGACCATCGCCGCTTCCGCGAATGGCCCGGTGTCGTTTGACGGTTTCGAAAACCGGTAATAGAGCCAATTGCCGATGGGGACGAGCACCGCCGCGGTCATCATCCCGGCCACCACATCCACCACGTAGTGGTAGCGGCAGTAAACGGTGGAAATACAGAGGAGAATCACGTCCGCCAGATGCCAGTACCGGATGCGCGGCAAATACAGGAAGGAAAACCAAACCGTCACGATCGCAATGGTCACGTGGCTGCTCGGAAACGCCGCGCCGGGCGCCTCCAAGTGATGGTAGATCTGGCGCATGACCTTGAAAAACGGCCCCTTTTGAACGGCCTCCGGGTAAGGCGGAACATGCTCCGGCATGACCTCGGCGGGGACGTCATATCCCATCGACCCGCCGTTGAACGCCCGCGGTCCCATCACCGGCAGGATGATGTAGGTCAGGTAACAAACGTAAAACACAAAGGAGACCACCGAAATGTAATGAAAAAATTGGGTCCGGTTCCGGATGAACAGGGCGATCCCAATGCCCAGAATCATGAGGTAATAACTGAAATAGGCCGCATAAAGCAGCTCACTCAACGCCAAATACGGCAGGCGATGCATGAACTCGAGGCTCGGTTGCATGCCGAAAATCCATTCCTCGAGCCGGATCAGCCAGGGATCCAGAAAATCGGCGAAAAACATGTGATGCAGCAAACCCGTCTCGCGATAGAACCCCGTGAACAACAGGATCGGGTAGAAATACCTCAGAAAATCCAGCACCCGGCCCGGCGGACGGGAGGCATGCCGGCGGATCAGAGCGTGGATCAACACCAGCGCGATGCCGTGCGCGGCCACCAGGTATGGCCCCATCGGCGTCCGCTCGTTGTGAAACACGAGCACCAAAAGCGCAACCACCAGCAGATAACCCTGGGTCGCGTAATCAACAAATGTATAGTTCTTCATTCCCATCGCCGTTTAAACACGCCGGCCACTTCACCGCACCCGTCATGGCCGCAACCATCCCTGGGCACGATACCAGGCCAGCGTCCGCCCAATCCCCTCTTTCAACCCCGTCTCACAAACGAAACCCAGCTCCCGCCGCAGACGATCCGTCCCGGACACCCAGCCGGGGGCGACCACTTCGGCGAATTTCTGGCGACTGAGAATGTGAGGCCGGCCGGTCAGCCCGGATACCAGATCGCGTCCGGCGCAGATCAGCCATAACAGCGGACGAGGCAGCGGCGGGATGAGGGGGCGCACGCCCATCTGGCGGGCGATTTCCTCGACCAGCCCGCGCGAGGTCACGACCTGCGGCTCCGCCACATGATAAACGCCGCCCGCTCCGCGGGGATGTTCCAGGCCCAGCGCAACCGCGTCCGCCAGATCACGCACGTAAACCAGGCTCAGCTCCTGCCGACCCTTCCTGACCAGGGGCGTCACCCGGCTGCCAACCGCCTTGAACAGGTTCAGAAAGTCGGGGTCGCGCGGTCCGTAGACCGCCGCCGGCCGCAGGATGCCGTAGGGCACGCGGCAGTGCTCCTGGATTTCCCGTTCGCCAGCCAGCTTGCTGCGTCCGTAAATCGTGACCGGTGCCGAGGCCATCTCTTCGGTGGCAGGTTCCGCCGACGTTGCCGGACGGGAGGCGGCCAGGCTGGAGATGTAGATCAAGCGGTCGAGCTTGGGCGCGTGTTGGTTGATGGCATCGACGAGTTGGCGCGTTCCCGCCTGATTGGCCTGGAAATAGTCCTTCGGGTTGACCGCCTTGGTGCAGCCGGCGCAGTGGACCACGTGGGTCACATCTTTCAGGGCGGTTTCGAGAACGGCGGGATCGGTCAGGCTGCCCGCCCGCACCTCCACCTGATCCAGCTGCTCCTGGATCCAGTGCCGGCGGGCGGTGGGCCGGAGCAGAATCACCAGGCTCATCCCGCGAGCCAGCAGCACATCCAGGATATGGCTCCCCACAAACCCATTCGCCCCGGTCAGGAGGACCTTCATCGCGCCCGAGCCCGCACGGGCTCAAATCAGGCCCAACTCTTTGCCCACCTCACCGAGTTTATCGAGCGCGAAATCGATCTGACGGTCGGTGTGGGTGGCCATGAGGCTGATCCGGATCAGCTCGCGCCCGGGGTTGACGCCCGGTGAAACGACCGGGTTGACGAACACGCCCTCCTGCTCGAGCCGTTTGCACATCCGGAAGGTCAGCATCAGATCGCGAACGTAGACCGGCAGGATCGGGGTCTCGGAGACGCCCAGGTCAAAGCCGAGCGACTGCAGGCCCCGTTTCATCCGCTCGGTATTGTGCCAGAGGTTGGCGATGCGCTCCGGCTCGCGGATCATGATCTCCAGGGCCGCCAGCACCGCCGCCGCGTTTGCGGGACTCATGCTGGCGCTGAAAATCAACGCCCGCGAGTGGTGCTTCAAATAGTCTATCGTCTCGAAGTCAGAGGCGACGAACCCGCCCAGGCTTGCCAATGACTTGCTGAAGGTGCCCATGATCAGGTGCACGTCGTCGGTCAAACCGAAATGACTGGCCGTGCCCGCTCCTTGTCGACCCAGGACCCCGATGCCGTGGGCATCGTCCACCATCACGGCAGCCTGGTGCTTCCGCGCCAACTGGCATAGCTCGGGCAGTTGGATGATGTCACCCTCCATGCTGAACACGCCGTCCACGACGATCAGTTTGCCGGCTTCGGGAGCCAGCTTCTGGAGCCGGCTTTCGAGCGCCCCGAGATCCTTGTGCGGGAACCGGATAAACTCGCCCTGGGCAAGATGGCAACCGTCAACAATCGAAGCGTGATTGCTCTTGTCCCCCAGGATGTATTCATCCCGTCCCACCAGGGCGCTGATCACCCCAAGATTGACCTGGAACCCGGTGCTATAGAGGAGCACCGACTCTTTTTGGACCCAACGCGCAAGAGCTTCTTCCAGCTCGAGGTGGATCTGCAGGGTCCCGTTCAGAAAACGGGATCCGGCGCAGCCAGTCCCATATTTATCAACGGCTGCCCGGGCTGCTTCCTTGATCTTGGGATGGTTCGTCAGCCCCAGATAACTGTTCGACCCCAACATCAACACCTTCTTGCCCTCAATGATCACTTCCGTGTCCTGGGCGGAGGAAATCGTCCGAAAGTAAGGATAGAGCCCCAGGGACCGCACTTGGGCCGCACTCCGAAACGCCCGCGCCTTTTCGAGCAGCGGCACACCGCCGGCCGACGCCGCATGCTGCCCCGGACCGGCTGCGGCTGGACGGGCGGCCTGTGGGGCCACGCCCTTCTTAGGTGGCTCCTTAGGTTGTGCAAGGGTTTCAACCCGCTCAGTTATGTTCATATTTGAGCTGCCAAAAGAATGGCGGCTAGGGCGTTTTAGGGCAAACCATTTAAAAATGCCATGGAAACTTGCCCCCTCGATTTGGATGCTGACCTGGTAACCGTCCCTGCTACGATCCAAGGGCATGGACCTGTCGACCGCCCTCAAGACCTCCCTGGTCCTAACCGCCGCTTACGCCCTCGGTTGCTTTGCAACCGGTTACTACCTCGTCCGGCTCCGGACTACCCGCGATATCCGCCAAACCGGCAGCGGAAGCATCGGCGCCACCAACGTGTCACGGGTCCTGGGCTGGCCCGGCTTTGTCGTCACCCTGATCCTGGACGCGGGCAAGGCCGCGCTCACGGTGTTCCTCGCCCGCCACTGTCAACTGGATTCCTGGGCCATCTGGCTGGCCGTCCTCGCCGTGGTCGCCGGCCACGTCTGGCCAGTCCAACTCCGTTTCCGGGGCGGGAAAGGGGCCGCAACCTACCTCGGTGCGGTGCTTACGTTCGACTGGAGGTTCGGACTGGTTCTGGTTCCCCTGACGCTGGCCGGTTATCTCATCGCCCGACATCCAACCCTGGCCGGTCTGGTCGCGGTGGCGGTCCTGCCCGCGGTCCTCTGGATGGTTGGCTTTCCGCGGGATGTCAACCTCGGTCTGGCCGCCCTGGCGACGCTGATTCTCTTCGCCCATCGCACCAACATTCGTGCGGGAATATGCCAAATCAGACTGGACGAAGGATTGGGCAGGGAATAGAACGCTCCAGCCAATTCCAACTGCGCATGACTGATGGCTCCCTGACGTTCAAGATCGCATCGACCGAATCCGAGTTTGAGCAGATCTTCAGGCTCAATTACCGGACGTTCGTCGAAGAGATACCCCAGCACCCGCCCAATGCCGAGCGGCGGCTGGTGGACCGGTTTCATCACCAGAACAGCTATCTGATCGCCCTCAACGACGATGAGTTGGTGGGCATGATGGCCGTGCGCGATCAACGCCCCTTCTCGCTCGACGAGAAACTGGGCAGCATTGACACCTACCTTCCACCCGGCCGCAGTGTCTGCGAGATCCGGCTGCTCTCCGTCATCCCCACCCACCGGACCGGCTCTGTCTTTCAGGGACTGCTCAAGCTCCTGCTGGATTACGGCATCAAAAAGCGATACAACCTCGCCGTCATCTCCGGCACGGTCCGGCAACAGAAGCTCTATAAGCACCTTGGCTTCACTCCGTTCGGTCCGCTCGTGGGGCCGCCCGAAGCCCAATACCAACCGATGTACCTCACCATCGAGGGCTTCCGGGAAAATGCCGCCCCCATACTGAACGATGTCTCAGCCGCCGAACGCTCGTTGAATCCCATCAGCCTGTTGCCTGGCCCCGTCAGTATCCGAGAGGAAGTCCGACAGGCATTGATCGCCCCGGCCACCTCGCATCGGGCTGAACCGTTCAAGGTACAACTGGCCCAGACCCAACAGCATCTTTGTCAACTCGTTCAAGCTAAACATGTTGAAATCATGCTCGGCTCGGGCACCCTCGCCAATGACGCAATCGCCGCCCAGCTCTCCCTCCAACCGGCTCCCGGTCTCGTCCTAAGCAACGGCGAGTTCGGCTCACGCCTGATCGACCATGCCCGAAGATTTCGGCTAACCTTCACTCCGGTCGAGCTGGAGTGGGGACAACCATTTGACCCCCAGCAACTAACAAAGATTCTCGATTCGCGGCCCGAGACAGGCTGGCTCTGGACCACAGCCTGTGAAACTTCAACGGGCGTGCTGAACGACCTCCCGCTACTCCAGGAACTCTGCGTCGCCCGAGGGATCAAGCTCTGCCTCGACGCTATCAGCGCGATCGGCGTCATCCCGCTGCGGCTTGACCGCGTTTACCTCGCTTCCGGCGTCAGCGGCAAGGGCTTGGGCGCTTTCCCGGGTCTTTCGATGGTTTTTTACCAGCACGATCTTGAACCACGTCCGGACCGGTTGCCGCGATACCTCGACCTCGGTTTCTACGCCCGTCACGGCGGAATCCCTTTCACCCAGTCCTCGAACCTGCTCATGGCCCTGTGGACGGCGCTCAAGCGCTATGATTCCCCGCAACCCTTTGCCGAAGTTCGCGAACTCTCCGCCTGGCTTCGTCCCCGGCTACGGGAGCTGGGCCTGCGAATTCTGGCGCCGGACGAACATGCCGCCCCGAACATTATTACGCTGGTGCCGCCCCCTTCGCTGAGTGCCGAGGCCCTTGGGGATCAACTCCTGGAAGCGGGCTTTCTGGTCAGCTACCAGAGCGACTATTTGCGCAATCGGAACTGGCTGCAGATTTGTCTGATGGGCGAATGCTCGAGAGCCGTTCTGGTTGGCTTGCTGACCGAGCTCAAGAACCGGCTGACCAACTTTCGAAGCTGAAGTTGTCCTCGAGATCTAACCTGGGCTGGAGGGACGAGACCGCTAGTCCGACCCGATCATGCCCCTCAGGCGTCATCCAACGCCCAGACCTTCTTGCCGGCCACGATCGTTGCGATCGCCCGGCCTTTCAATGGCCATCCGTAAAAGGGATTGTTCAGCGAGCGACTCGCCGTTTCCTCCCGTTGGAATACCCACTCCCGCTCCGGATCGATCACGGTCACATCTCCGTCGGCACCGACGCTGAGCGTCCCTTTCTTCATCCGTAGCACCCGGGCCGGGCCGGTGGTGAACCGGCTGATCACGTCCGGCAGCGACAAGCGCCGCGTGTGGTGGAAGGTCATCAAGGAGAGGGCCAGTTCGGTTTCGAGGCCGGTGACTCCGAACGGGGCATAGTCGAACTCGACTTCCTTCTCGTAGTTACAATGCGGGGCGTGGTCGCTGGCAATCATCTCGAGCGTGCCGTCCACCACCCCTTCGATCACCCGGTCGCGGTGCTCCGGGGAACGCAGCGGCGGGTTCATCTTGAAACTGGCATCATAGGAGGGCCAGACCGGGAGTTGCCCCGCCTCCAGACCCGCGTAAAACGAGCGGCCATCCTCGGCCCAGAATTTCGCGCTCCCCGCCACCGCGGCATCGGTCAGCACAAAATGATGCGGACAAGCCTCGCCCGAGATGGGCAAACCCCGGGCGCGCGCTTCGCGGAGCAGCCGGACGCTCTCGCCGGAGCTGATGTGCTGACAGTGAATATGTCCTCCGGTCAGTTCGGCCAACTGGATGTTGCGCGCCACAATCAGCTCTTCGCCGGCGGCGGGCCAGCCGCGCAAACCGAGCACCGTGCTCCATAGCCCCTCGTGCATCACCCCGTCGGTCACCAGGGTGTAATCCTGGCAATGATCCATCACAGGCAGGTTGAACATCGAGGCGTACTCCAGCGCCCGCCGCATCAGCTCATTGTTCTGCACACAATGGCCATCGTCCGTGATCGCCACCACCCCGGCTTGCGCCAGCAACCCAACCGGCGCCAACTCTTCACCGGCCAGGCCCCGGCTGATGGCGCCGGTCACGTAGACATTGACCCGCGCCTCACGCGCCGCCTTCTCCCGGATCAACGCCACCGTTCCCGGGTTGTCGATGGGAGGCGAGGTGTTCGGCATGCAGACCAGCGTGGTAAAACCACCCCTGGCGGCGGCGGCGGTGCCGGTGGCAATGGTTTCCTTGGCCGACTGGCCCGGCTCGCGCAGATGCACGTGACCATCGATAAGCCCCGGACAAACGATCTTCCCGGAGGCATCCAGTCGCTCCACACCCGTCGGCGCACGCTTGACGGCCTCAGCCCCAAGAACCGCGACCTGCCCATCCAGAATCAGCAGATCAGCAAGGGTATCGACGTTATTGGCGGGATCGATGACCCGCCCTCCAACGATAAGAAGCGAACTCATGCGCGCGCAGCATAGACACACCCACTTCCTGTGGCAAGCAACGTCCGGAGACGGCATTGCGCCTGCTCCCACTGGCCGAGCTTACACAGCGCAACATGCCCGCACGAAAATACTCGCTCAGTCTGGACCGAATCGCCGCTCTGGAACGTCCTGTCCGTCAGGGCGTTCGATTGCCCACCACTCCCCCGGGAGCCGGTTTGCCACCCAAGGTCGTGCGGTATCTGAGGGACTTCAACTCTCACAAACAGGGCAGGAACAAACAACACTCGTGGCGTTTGCCTGGCTACCGGATTCTGTCGCAGGAGGATCTGCTCCGCCGTTGAGGCTCTCACCTCCCCGCCGATCGACCGAGTCGTTCGATCATGCGGGCCACCTGGTCCCGGCGCTCTTCGATAGGCTCACCGTCCGGGGTGAACTCGGTGAGGCTGGCCGTGATGCTGGCGGGCACGATCAACAACTGACGCGCCTCGGACTCGAGGGCCGCCGGGATCCGGCCCGCATGGGCGTCGAGGATCCGTCGCAGCATGGCCAGATATTCGTAATCCTCGAGTCCATCACGCAGGTGTTCCCATCGGATGCTGTCGACCGGGCCGTCAAGCACGGGACCGGCGCTGTCGGCGTTGGCGGCGGCCATGGGCGGGTAAAGGAAGCGTCCGTCGCCATTGCCCCAGGGACGTTTGTCACCCGCGGGCGTGCTGTAACCGGAGGTCCAGCTCATCGGATCGGTGTACGGATTCTGGGGACGTTGCGGGTCGGGGTAGGCCGCGTCGCTGGTCCAATAGGTTGATTCCCACACCAGGATGCCTTCGATGTTCCGCTGGAAGGTCTGCCAGAGCCAAATGCGCAGTTCCGGCGCGGGATGATCGATGAAAAGGCCGGCGTAGGGTGCTTTGGGGCCGGTGCAGACGTACCACCAGAACTTTTCGCCGAACTTGCGCCGGGCCTCGGCACGCTCGTGATCGTAGGCGTCGCTGATGCTGCACCAGATGTTCGGGCCGCCGATCAGGCCCGGCTCAACCTGTTCGGTCAGCATGCGGGCGATGCCGGGGCTGGAGCGTTTGAGTTTGTTGAAGCCGTTTTGGACAAACGGATACTGGTCGGGGCTCGGCTCATCGAACCAGTAAACAAAGGCGGCATCCAGCCAGCCGCGTGCCTTGAGATGTGCCTCGAGCTGCCGACAGTACGAATCGAACAGGACCGGGTACTCGGGCGTATCCTCAGCGAACCCGAGCAGGCTCGGTTCGGAGATGGCGTGAAACGTTCCGCCGCCGATGCCGGGAATGTGCACCTGGAACGAGTTGAAATGGTATTGGCTCATGGCCCGGTCCATGGCCCGGTCCCAGGCGGCAAAATCGAGGCGCACCTCGAGCTGGTCGAGCGGGAGGACCGGCTCGGTCCGGCGCGCGGGTTCGAAATCGCCTCCTTGTACCAGCGCCACGCCCGTGTCGGCATCGACAATCGCGATGTCGTCGAACCAGACCAAACCGATCCCTTCCCCGGCGTCGGTCCAGGTCGTGGCGCGGGCATGGAACTGGACGAACCGGGCACCGGGCGGGAAGCCGGTGATCAGTTCATCGATCTGCTGCCAGGCGCCACTGCCCCGCAACGTGATGTCGTTGTTCCGACCGGACATCCATTTCCGGTCGGCATCGAAGTGATTGATCGAGACCATGAACCGGTGGCCGGGCACGGCGGTGCGGTGCCAGGCGGAGACGCGCAGACCTTTGGCCGGGATCGGGATCAACGGTTCGTAAGTCACGGTGACATTCCGATCGGACCGGTCGTCATAAATCAGCAGCGCCCCCGCGCCGCTGTGGGTCTCGTTCGTCTCAATGCGCAGGCCCAGCCAGGGCGACGCCGCCCCTTGCGGCGGACGCGCGTCCGGCCATTGGACACGGATGGGATCAAGCGGGGCGGGGTTGTAGGGGGAGATGCGATGAGCGGCGAGGTTCGCCCAGTACTTCTCGAGCACCGTTCGTTTATCGGCCTCGGTCTGGAGCCGGTGATAGCGAAAGACGTTGTTGGGCGAAAACCCGAAGGCCGTGGTGCACGTCATCCGGTCGGGAAGCGTGAAGTCGTAAACCGTCAATTCAAGAGGAGCGACGGCCGCCCAATCCCGGGCGCGCAGCCGCAGTTCTCCCCGGTAAACCCCCGGGCGCGCATCCGGGGGCGCGTGGATCCGGATCCAGAAGGCATGGTTGGCGTTGGCTGACAGGTCGAGCGGCGCGCTGATGGGGAAGAGCGGGTCCGGCCATGGGCCCGGTGCACCGGCGCGATCGGTCGGTTGCGCGATCTGGACCTGGCCCACCTCGAGGATCTCGATCTGTCCGGGCGCGATGGTGGCGCCATCCCGGCCGACCAGCGGCGCGGGCTCGATCACGAATCCGACCAACGCTCCGGCAGGTCGGACGATGAGTTGCGCGGCGTCGGTTTCGCTCCGCGCGCAGCGGATGCGAATGGCCTCGTCCCGGCGCGCCGGCGGGGTTTGCCCGGGACGGATCTTGGCGGCACTGGACCACGCCCACCAGAGTTGGGCGTTGGGCGGTTGCTCGGGAAGCAACGCGCCGGCCGCGACCTGGGCATCGGCATGGACGGTTGCCAGGACGGCACCGGCCAGCAGGAACCACCGCGGAACCGGTTTCATCTCATTCCTCGAGTTTGAGCAGTTCGACTTTGCGGAAATGGACCGGGTGACTTTCGGACTGGAGGGAGATGGTGCCGCCGGAGAGCATTTTATCGGCGCCCTGGGCGAGCAACCGCCGGGCGCTGGCGTCGCTTTCGTCCAGTTGCGGCTGGGTGTATTCGAGAATCGTCTCGCCGTCGATGAGGTGTTTGATGATCCGGTTGCCGCGGACTTCGAGTTCGACGGTGACCCATTGGTCGCCGTGGTAGGTCTTGGATTTTGAATTGGTGCAATGCTGCGTGTGGAGCTTGCCGTTCATGACCACATGCGTGCCCGGAGTGCACAGGTTCGCTGTCTGCCGCTCGCCAGTTCCGGGCCCGCCGAGCAACTGGACTTCGATCGACGCCGGAAAATCCTGGTCTTTCGTCATCGTGTCCGGAGCCTGGCCATGGATCATGATGCCGCTGTTGCGGAAAGCCCAGCCGGGGCCGCCGGAGACCTGTTCGCCCACGAACCGGTATTCGACCCGCAGGCGGTAGTGCGAGAATGGAGTTTCATAGAAAAGGTGGCCGAAACGCTCGTTGAACGGGCCGTAGTTCTCGTAAACCACCTTGAGGAGACCGTCCTCGACGCGGAACGTCTGGTTGAAGTTATCCCCCAGATCGCAGCCCCGGATCTTCGGAGTCCAACCATCGAGGTTCTTGCCGTTGAACAACTGGATCCACTGGCCTTCCGCGGCCGACGCGGCGGTTGCGACCAGAATGGCGAGAAGCGAGGGAATGATGCGTGTCAGGATTTTCATAGGAACAGGCAGACCCTACAGGCGGACGACGGTCAAATGCAACTCCGCATGCGATCCAGCAGTGCCTGGCGTCGCGAACGGTGCGGGTTGGCAGAGGCCGCGGTAGGCGGATCTCCGCATTCGACCATTGCATGTTGGCGGAAGGTGTAACCGTCCGACGGCGAACGGCGTCATAAATCACGAATCCAGAGAGATCATGATGACCTATCGCCCCGTGACTTTTGTCGCTGCAGCCACGCTGCTGACCGCCCTGATGTTCAACTCAGCCGCCCAGGCCCAACCCCGGGGCGGTCCGCGGGTGGTCTCACCCGAACTGGCGGACGGCAAGGTCAGCTTCCGCATCCTGGCGCCCAAGGCCGCGACGGTTCGCTTGACCGGATCGGATATTCCGGCGATTGGGCGCGGGCTGGACCTGACGAAGAACGAGGAGGGCGTGTGGGAGCTGACCCTGGAGGTGGCGCCGGGGTATTATCGATACAAGTTCGAGGTGGACGATGTGCCGGTCATCGATCCGCGGAATCCGGCGACCAGTGAGTCGAATGCAACCGCCTGGAGCCTGGTCGGCGTGCCGGGCGCCGCGTGGATGGACACCCGGGACGTGCCGCACGGCGGGGTGGCGGAGGTTACCTATTATTCCACGGCGCTCAAGAAGTTCCGGCGGATGCACGTTTATACGCCGCCGGGCTACGAGAAAGGCGAAGGGAAATACCCGGTGTTTTACCTGTTGCACGGAGCGGGCGACAGCGACGACTCCTGGACCTCGGTGGGCCGTGCCGGTTTCATTCTGGACAACCTGATCGCGGACCGGCAAGCCAAGCCGATGGTGGTGGTCATGCCGGCGGGCCACACCGGTGCGTTCAACTTCGGCGGCGCGCGACCGACGGTGGACGAGTTCGCCCAGGATTTTCTGAACGACCTGCTGCCCTGCGTGGAGGCCAACTACCGTGTGCACACCGACCGGGGGCAGCGCGCGATGGCGGGGCTGTCGATGGGGGGCGGCCAGACATTGAACATTGGGATCCCGAATCTGGAGAAGTTCGGCTACCTCGGGGTCTTCAGCTCGGGTGTTTTCGGCATTGTACCCCGGCCGGGCGCGCCAGCGCCGGAGGGACCCGGTTTCGAGGAAAGGCACCAGACCATCCTCGACGACGCAGCGCTGAAGGAGGGGCTGAAGCTGTTCTGGTTTGCGACCGGGAAAGACGATTTTCTCGTGGAAACCTCGCGGGCCACGGTCGAGATGTTGAAGAAACACCAGTTCAACGTGGTGTACCGCGAGACCGAAGGGGCGCACACGTGGATCGTGTGGCGGGAGTATCTGCGCGAGTTTGCCCCGCAACTGTTCAAGTGAACGGCGGCGGCACCGTCACGGATGACGCCTGTCCGAGCGGGAAGGGGTCTGGAAATCAGTTGCGCGGCCGGGTCGGGCGCGCTTCCATTCGCCGATGTCGCAGCCGGTTCGGTCAGAACTGCCGCCGGGAGCCGGTCGAATACCGCCGCTCTTCGGGGGCCAGACCCTGCCTGAGGGGCTGGCTCGGAGCGGGATGTTGATCGTGGGGGTGCTGGCTTTCGTGGTCCTGGTGCTGGACTATGGCTTTGCGCTGGCGCCACCCACGGCGTTCTGGCTCCAGGTGCTGGAGTTGCTGCTGGCCGGAGGCTTCTTCGCGGACCGGGTGGCGATGTTGGCGCGGGCGGCGGACCGCAGTCTGGTGCTGCGGCAGCGGTCATTCGAGTTTGTTGTCTTGTTCCTGTTTGCGGGGGTGGCGGTGCTGGCGTTTGCCCACGAACCGTGGACCGCGCGGCTCCTGGGTTTGTTGCACTGGGAAGACCCGCGGCGGCTGGGGGTTGAGCTCGTGAAGGTGTTTCTGCTGGCGAACGTGCTCGTCCAACTGTTGCGGTACCAGCAACGGATTCTGATTCGAGGTGTCCGTCCGGAGTGGATTTTGGCCGGGTCGTTCGCCTTGCTGATCCTGGCGGGCACGCTCCTGCTGCTGCTGCCGCGGGCCAGCGCGCTGCCGAACGATCCGATTCGTCCGATGGACGCCTTCTTCACCGCCACCAGCGCCGCGTGCGTGACCGGCCTGGTGGTCCGCGATACCGGGACCGAGTTCAGCGGGCTCGGCCAGTTCATCATCCTGGGACTCTTCCAGGCGGGTGGGCTGGGGATCATGACTTTTGTGGCGTTTCTGGCGCTGACTTCGGCGCAGTCGCTGCCGCTCGCCAACACGCTGGCGCTGCGACATCTGCTCAGCACCAGTGGCGTCGCCGAGATGAAACGGCACATCTGGGTGGTCCTGGTTTTCACGGTCGCGGTCGAACTGGCGGGAGCCGTCCTCATCTACCTGTGGCTGCCCGCGCATGACGATCCCTTGCGAGCGGCGGGCTGGAGCCTCTTTCATTCGGTGTCCGCCTTCTGCAACGCCGGGTTCTCCCTCGAGCGCGACAGTCTGATTGGCCATCAGTCGCAGCCCGGGGTGTTGCTGACCATCATGGGGCTGATCGTGCTGGGGGGGCTCGGCTTCCTGGTGGTCACGGATACGGTGGGAATTCAGCTGACCCGCCTGCCCCTGATCCGTCGAGTGCCGGTGGTGCAGCGGTTCAACCGCCGGATCCCGGTTTATCGGCTGCCGCTGCAAACCCGGCTTTCACTGGTCGTAACCGGGATCCTGCTGGTGGCCGGCATGGCGGGCTTCTGGATCCTGGAAGCGCGCCATCTCCTGGCGGATCAACCGTTCCTGAACCGGTTGGGGGTGGCGGCATTCCAATCCGTGACCTGCCGGACGGCCGGGTTCAATACGGTCCCCATCGAAGCCCTGCAGCCGGCCACGTTGCTGTTGCTGATGGCTCTCATGGTCATCGGCGCCTCCCCGGTTTCAACCGGAGGCGGGATCAAAACGGTGACCCTGGGCGTGCTGGTGCTGGCCCTGCGCGCAATGCTGACCGGCCGGGACCGGGTGGAAGCGTTTGGCCGGGCGCTGCCTCAGAAGGTGGTGTTTGCCGCGCTGAGCGTGGCGGTGCTGTATGTGGTGGCGGCGGGGCTGGGGCTGTTCGCGCTGGCCTTGTGCGACCCGGCGATCCCCTGGCAGCAGCAAAGTTTCGAGGTGATCTCGGCCTTGAGCACGGTGGGCCTCTCGACGGGCATTACCGCCGGGCTGAGCGCGGGCAGCAAGCTGGTCCTCTGTGTATTGATGTTTGTCGGCCGCGTCGGGCCGTTGTCGTTGGTGCTATCGATGATCCGGTCCGCGCCGCATGTGCGCTATCAGTACCCGGAGGAAGACCTGGTGGTCGGTTAGGGACTAAGCCTATGAAATGCGCAGTAATTGGGTTGGGTGATTTCGGCCGGGCGGTCGCCATTGGGCTGGCCCGGGCGGGGGCTGAAGTGATCGCCGTGGACCGAAGCATGGACCGCCTGAACCTGGTGAAGGATGAGGTGGCCCTGGCGGTCCGGCTCGATGCCACGCAGCGCGATGCCCTGGAAGCCCAGGGAATCCCCTCGATGGACGTGCTGGTGGCGGCAATCGGCGAGAACTTCGAAGCCCAGGTGCTGGTGGTGGTGCACGCGAAGAAGTTCCGCATCAAACGCGTCGTCGCCCGCGCCACCAACGAGGATCACCGGCGCGTCCTCGAAGCCGTCGGCGCCGATGAGGTGTTCTACCCCGAGGAAGAGGCCGCGCGGAACATGGTCCAGCGGCTTACATTGTCCAAGATCAAGAACTACTTCGAGCTGGCGGAAGGGTTCAGCCTGGTCGAAGTCCAGTCCCCACCCCGGGTGGTGGGCAAGACCTTGCGTGAACTGGATCTGCGCCGGCGTTTCCGGGTCAATCTCGTGGGCATCAAACGCACGGAGACCAACGCCGACGGCGAACAGGTGGTCAAGGAATTCAAACCCGTGCCGTCGCCGGAAGATGTGCTCACGGAGAACGATGTGCTGGCGTTGGCGGGCAGCGTGCTTGACCTGGCCACCTTCATGGGCGACAACTCGTAGCCCGTTTTTTTCGTGGTTGGCCCGGAACCGATCCGATCGTCCCTTGACTCGCTGAACTATGTGGCTCCGCTGGTTGCATCGACTCGAACGGTGGGTGATCTACTACACCATCCGCCTGTTCCGAATCCGGAGCACCACGGAACACATCGCCCGCGGGTTCGCCATCGGCCTGATCGTTAATTTCTTCCCCACGTTCGGCCTCGGCATGCTGATCTCGGGATTCCTGGCCAAAGCCATCGGCGGCAGTGCCATTGCGGGACTGGTCGGCGGGGCGGCCCTGGCCTTTGCCTGGCCGGTGCTCTTTTACCTCAACCTGCGGACCGGCTCGATCTTCCGCCAACCCTCGATCGTGGTGGAAGATTTCGATGACGTCACCCCCAAGGTGATGGACACCTTGATGTGGGGCAAGACCTTCACGCTGGGCGCGATCCTCAACAGCCTCCTGGTCGGGTTGGCCGCCTACGTGACGGTGCTCCTCCTCTACCACCGCATCCGGCCCCCGGTCCTCGCCTACTTCCGCAGACACGCCCGGGTCCACCAGTGCCGTTTCCGCCAGTGGAAACGCCGGCCCGTGCGGGTCTGAGCCACTCTACTCAACGCCATGCCTCCATCACTCTTCCGATCCAGGCTCCCGCTCCTGTCCCGGCGAATCCTGGTCATGCTCGCCCTGCTCCCATGGCTGGCTATCGATCCGGCACATGCGCAAACCGAGCTGCTCAGTTTCGATTTCACCCGGGCGGATGCCGCCGCCGGCTGGCAGGCGGTGCATGACCTCGCTCCGCTCCAGTTCACCCCGGCCGGGATGGTGGCCCGCATCACCGGCTCCGATCCTTATCTGCAAGGTCCCCCAAAGGATTATCCCGCCGATACCTTGCTGTGGCTGCGGGTCCGACTCAGGTCCGACCAGGGCGGAACCGCGCAGGTCTTTTATTTCAACGACTCGCCAACGGAACCGCGCTCGGTCCGGTTCGAGGTGCCGGCGGCCGTCTGGCACGAGGTCACCGTGCCGATGCCGCCCCTCGGTCCGCGCCATCGTCTGAGAATCGATCCACCCGGTGTCGCAGGGACTTGTGTGATCAGCAGCCTGGCGTTTGAGGAGCGGACCCTGTTCGATCCGCCGGCATGGCCTCGACCGGAACCACCGGTCTTCGGACCGGATCCGGTGGCGGTGGCATCGGGACCGCTCAAGCTGGTTCATAACCGAACCCAGCTGGGTGGATTCAAGCTCGAGGTCAACGGCGAAACGGCCGCGATCGGGCATGGCTCGATCCGACTCGCCTATCTCAGGAACCACCAGGCTCGCTGGTTCGATCCGCAAGCAACCGGGATTTCCGCCATCCAGGTCCAAGCCACGAACAGCCAAATCCATCTGCACGCGACCTGGACAGACCCGGATGGCGCTCATTGGACCCACACCCAAACGTTCGCTGCCTCGAAATCGGATGGAACCATCGGGGTCGAATCAACCTGGATGGTCGATCGCGATCGCGAACTGCTCTATCTCCCGGCGTTCACCCTGCTCCCCGGCGTGGGGACACACGGCACCCACAAAAATCAGGGGCTCCTGGCCGGGCTCGAATACCTCGAAAACGAACCAAGCAGCTCGGAAGCGGATCTCGAGGGGCCCGCCTCCTGGCGGCTGGTGCCGGACTCGGTCAAGCTGACATTTCCGCTGATGGCCATTCAGGCTGGCAACCATTATCTGGGTCTGGCGTGGGAGCCACAGCCGGAGCTCAGTGCGGTGCATGATTCGCCCGATCGCCAGTTCCACTCGGGCGGACATCTGTTCGGCCTGCTCTTTCCCGGATCCGACGGCGCCAACCGCGAGGAACGAAGTCTCCTGCCCTATCGGCCGGGAATCCTGCGGGCGAACGAACCGTGGCGCATGCGGGCCACCCTGATCGGCGGGGCGGGCCGGTCCATCATACCGGCGGTTCAACATTACGTCCGGCTTCAGGGATGGCCTTCCATTCCAGCCACCGCCGGCGCGCCCCAATACTTCGAGCTGGCAGCCCGTGGCTGGCTCGACTCGAAAATCCGCGAGCACGATCGCTATCGACACGCGGTCTGGCCCGGGTTCAACCCGCAACCGGCAGCGGATGCCGCCCTCTGGATGCTCTGGCTGGCGCAACAACCGGGAGCGGCGAATCTCGCGGACCGTTTGCTGGCTTCAGCCAACGCCGCGCTCGGGCAGGTCAACCCCGTGAACTACAACACCGCGCAGGTGGGCCATAACCGTTATCTGCTGCCGGCGCTCGTTTTCGGCGCCGTGCCCGAGAACGCCGAAGCCGCCAGGCACCGGGGACGGAGTCTCCTTGGCCGGTTTCAGCCGGATGGCTCGGTCCATTACTCACGCCGGTCCGACGGCCCCGATTACGGCAGAACCCACTGGGCGCCGGATGCCAATGGCCTGACCGCCAGCCTCGTGTTCCAGTTGCTCGAGGCGGCGATCTTCTCCGGCGATCCGCATCTGCTCGAGACCGGCCTTCGGCACTTGCGTGCCCTGGACAAATTCAAAGATACCGTGCCGCGCGGCGCTCAGACCTGGGAAATCCCGCTGCACACGCCGGACATCCTCGCCTCGGCCTATCTGGTCCACGCCTATACGCTGGGGTATGAACTCACCGGCGACGCCGACCTGCTCGAACAGGCCCGATACTGGGCTTGGACCGGGGTGCCGTTCGTCTATTTGACCGAGCCGACGCCGAAACCGGTTGGGATTTACGGCACCATCGCGGTGCTGGGCGCCACCGCCTGGCAGGCGCCAGTCTGGCTTGGTCAGCCGGTCCAGTGGTGCGGCCTGGTCTATGCCGAAGCCCTCAACCGGCTCGCGGCCGCGGATCCCGAGGGACCCTGGCGCCAGCTCGCCAACGGCATCGCCGCCGCCGGTATCCAGCATACCTGGCCGCTCGACGATCCCGACCGCATGGGACTGCTCCCCGATTACTACCTGCTGCGGCTCCAACGCAGCGAGGGCCCAGCCATCAACCCGGCCACTTTGTTGACCCCGGCCCTGCGGTTGTTCGACCGCCCCGCACCCTACACGTTCCGGATGCTCCGGCAAACCGGATGGATGGTGCATGCGCCGGGCGAAATGACCGCCGTCGTCGAACGTCCCGGCGTCGTGGCTTTCACGGTCAACCCCTGGTCGACCCGCCCCGGCTGGCTCCTGGTGAATGGGCTGCAACGCCAGCCGTTGGTCCGCATCAATGGCCGGGAAACACCGCTCGATCACCCCCACCAATACGAGCGGGAGAAAGCCCGGCTCGTCCTTCGCCTCGAAGGAACTTCCGCGATCGAAATCGAGTAAAACCTCAAAGCGTCGAAGCACCGGGACGCTCCGGAACCTGCCGGAAACACCACACGCCCGGCTCGTGCCGCAGCTCAGCCTTGTTCGAGCTTCAGATGCTCAAAACCGGCGGTGAACCCGGCCCCTTTGGGACTGCAAGCATAAAGGCCCGCCTGAGTGACTTCGCCGGGAGCCAGCGGCAGATGCCCCAGCCTGAGCTGCAGCCAGCGCGATGGCTCGCCCGGCGGGGCGGAGTCATCCGGCATTCGGCACTCGACCAGCACGTCCTGACCGCGCAGCTCCAGGCGCAGTTCAACCGTGTCCCGGCCGGCGGGAAAATCCTGGGTCGACCAATCCGAGTAACCTTCGCGGGTGATAACCGCGCCCAATCGACTGGGACCCCCGGGCTCGAATTCGACCGAGGTCTTGACCCAGCAATCGGGCGAGCAGCGCACCATGAGCCCGGCTTGATCATATTGATGAACCGGGGCAAACCGCACGCGGGTGACCAGGACAAAATCGCCGGTCACGGCGGCGTGCAGGAAATGCCCGTTATCGGCGCGGAAACCGTAATGGGTGCGCTGCCAGAAGTCCGTCCCGGCCTCCGGTTGAAGGATCAGGCGCGAATCGCGGATCGACCACCGGATGGGCGGGCAATGCCATCTCAGGCGCGGGTCGAGATCCGGACCGTCGAAGTCAGTTGAGATTTGCACGGGTTCAAGAGTTGTCACCCGCTGTTCTGGCGTTCGGTTTGACCCGCGTCAAGCCGCCGTGAAGCCAGACGTTGATCTGTGACCGCTGTGCGCTATGGTGCGTCATGACGAATCACTCTGAGACCGGCAAGCCCGGGTTTGCCAAGGCCACCGCCGCTGCCGCCGCCGGCATCGTCCAGTACCAGGAAGGCTCGATCGTCAGCCGCGAGATAATCAAGAAACCGACCGGCGGTGTCACGGTGTTCGCTTTCGAGGCCGGCCAGGGCCTGAGCGAGCACACCGCACCCTTTGATGCCCTGGTTCACGTGCTCGAAGGGGAAGTGGAGATCATGATCTCGGGCAAGGCGCACCCGGTCAAGGCGGGCGAGGTGATCGTCATGCCCGCCCACGAACCCCACGCCCTCAGGGCCATCACGCGGTTCAAGATGATCCTGACCATGATCCGGGCGTGACGCTCCAGCCCGCACATTGCCAACGAGGCGGCAAGCCCGGTAGGATGCGGGGATGGTGCGCGCACGGTTTTCGCTGAATCGAATGAAACCAAAATCCATTGTTGGCTGGGCCGTGGTGATCCTGGTGCTGGGGTTCGGGCTCTACCGCGCCCGGTTCGCTCCCGTGCCCGTGATCACCCATACCGTGGCGAACGGACCCATCACCGCCGAAGTCATGGGCACCGGCACCCTGGACGCCCGGCTGAAAGCCACTCTCAGCCCCAAGATTCAAGGGCGCCTGACCGAAGTGTTGGTCGATCAAGGTGACGGCGTTTCCCGGGGTCAAGTGTTGGCCCGGCTCGATGATGGCGAACTCCGTCAACAGGTCGAGGTGGCCGACGCCACGCTGGCGGCCGTCCAAGCCACCGTCGAGCGGGTGCAGGCCGATCGCCTCCGCGCCGCCGCCGTCCTCACACAGGCGCAACTGGATCACCAGCGCGCCTTGGATCTGGTGGCCAGCCAGGTCGCCAGCCAGTCCGATCTCGACCAGGCCACCGAACGCCTGGCCATCGCCCGTGCCGACGTCACCCGTTCCGAAGCGGCGATTGTCGAGGCGCAGAAACAGGCGATCGCCGCGGAGCGGAACCTGGCCTACCAACGCGAGCGCCTGGCGGATACCCGGTTGCTCAGTCCCTTCGATGGCCTGGTCGTCCGGCGGGATCGCGATCCCGGCGACGTCGCGGTGCCGGGCAGCGCGGTGTTGCGTCTCATCTCGACCAATGAACTGTGGGTGTCGGCCTGGGTGGACGAAACCGAACTGAGCGCCCTGGCTGCCGGCCAACCGGCCCGCGCCGTCTTCCGATCGCAGCCGGATCAGGTTTACCCCGGGCACGTCGCTCGCATCGGATTGCTGGCGGATTCGGAAACCCGGGAACTGCTGGTTGATGTCGCGCTCGATCAGTTGCCGTCGCTCTGGGCGGTGGGCCAAAGGGCGGAAGTGTATCTCCAGACCGCTGCGAAACCGGACGTGATCCTCCTGCCTGAAGCGTTCGTTGCGCGGCGTTCCCGGCAGCCGGGGGTTTACCTGGCAGACCGCGGTCGGATTACCTGGAAACCGGTGACCTTGGGTCTGCGCGGCCGGGACCAGGTGGAAGTCACCGAAGGGTTGGCAGCGGGCAACCTTGTTCTGCGCGCACCCGAAGGTCGCCGACACGAACTCCCCGAAGGCCGGCGGGTGAAGGTGCCATGAACCTTGCCGCCCACGATATCCGCCATAACCTCGGCCGCTTCCTGCTCACGGCCGTCGGTATCGGTCTCCTGCTCCTCATGGTCCTCGGCATGAGCGGCATTTACCGCGGCATGATCGTCGAAGCCATGATCCTGGTGGATGGCCTCGAAGCCGACCTTTGGATCGTCCAGAAAGATACCCGGGGACCGTTCGCCGAAATCTCCCGGGTCCCCGCAAACCTCGAGCATCGGCTCCTGACCGTTCCGGGCGTGGTCAGCGCCCGCAGTTTCGTGTTCCACAACGTCCAGCGCGAGCACGGCGGGCGGCCACTGCGCATGGCCGTCGTCGGCCTGGCCTGGCCCGAGGATCGGGGTGCGTGGTTGCCGCTCCTAGCCGGACGGCCGCTGGTCCAGGGACACTTCGAGTTCATCGCCGACCGGTCGCTTGGGCTGGCCCTGCGTGATACCTTGCAGCTCGGCAAAGACACTTACACCGTGGTGGGAATCGCCGACGGCATGGTGTCGTCCGGTGGCGATGGCCTGGCTTTCTTCGCCGTCCGCGACGCGCAAGCCATCCAGTTCGATCTGTCCGGCGAGACCACCCGGCTCGAGCGCGCCGCCCGGGTCTCCCGCGCCACCGACCAGGATGTGGGCCGCGCCCAGCCTTCCCTCCTCGAACGCGGCGCCGGGCCCACCACGGGCATCCCCGCGCTCGGCCCGCCGATGGTCAGCGCGGTGCTGGTGAAAGTCACCCCGGGTGTCGATCCCTTCCACGTCGCCCGGATCATCTCCGCCTGGCCCGATGTGTCGGTCCAAAGCGCCGAGGCCCAGCGTCAGTTGCTGCTGCGCCTGCAGCCGCGCGCGCGCGCGGGCCAGCGCCGC
>JAHDYP010000014.1:0-18137 GCA_023383055.1 Verrucomicrobiota bacterium
AGTACCAGCCCACCATGTATCACTGCAAGGTCCTGATCGTGGACGGGGTCTGGGTGTCCGTGGGTTCGACCAACTTCGATGACCGCTCCTTCCGGCTGAACGACGAAGCCAATCTTAACATTTACGACGCCACCTTTGCCGGGGAACAGGTCAAGGTGTTCCAGCAAGACAAGGGCAAATCCCGCTTGATGACGCGTGCGGAATTCAAGAACCGGTCCGCCGTCGGAAAGCTATTCGACTCGTTGGCGGGCATGTTTCGATGGCAATTATGAAAGCCGCCAAATCCGGAGCGGAACGTCCTTCGGCGCTGTTCTATGTACTGCTGGCCGCGGCCCTCTTGATCTTCATCCAGACCTTCGCGCTGCTATCGCCCATTCTGCTTTCGCTGCTGCTCATTCTGCTGATCTCTCTCGCGGTTAATCCGGTCATCGCCCGGATGCGGGCGTGGACGGGAGGCAGAAAGGGCGCGACGGGACTGCTCGCGCTGACTCTGGTCGTGGTCACGGGTCTGACGGGCTGGGCTTTCTCCGTGCCGATGAAGGATTCCGTCACCAAACTCGCGGAACAACTGCCCCAGTATTGGGAACGACTCCAGAAGCCGCTGATCAAACTGGAACAACAAGCCGTGAGCTCGGAGAAAAAACTGCAGGCGGAAGTCACCACGGAAATTGCCCTGGAAAAGGCGGCGGCGGGGGAGTTCGAAGCCGAGCCCGCCGTCGCCGAAACAGCCCTGCCCAGACCGGAGCCAGAACCGGAGCCAGAACCGGAACCCGAACTGGAATCGGAATCGGCATCGGGATCGGTTCGTTCCAGTTTAACTCAGATGTTTCAGGGGGTGGTTGGGCGCTTCACCGCCGTGGCGTTCAACGCGGCCCAGATTCTGGTGGTGTTGGTGACGGTCTTATTCGGTGTGATCTTTACGTTGATGAATCCGCGCCCAATCTTTGGAGCCATGTTTTCCCTCGTGCCCGAGCGACACCACGATCAAGCCCTGACCATCATGCAACGCATTGGAACCTTTGTTCCCGGTTGGGCTGGGGCAACGCTGCTGGGGATGTTGACGATTGGCCTCCTGGTGTTTCTGTTGATGTGGCCAATCTTCGGCTTCATGGACGCGCTGGTGCTGGGGCTGATCGCCGGCGTCCTGGAAGCAGTCCCCTTTATCGGGCCGCTCCTGAGCGCCGTGCCGGCACTGTTGCTGGCCCTCGGCGAAGGAGGCCTGACCCCCCTTTGGGTCGTGCTCGCCTATGTGGTGATCCAGGCTTTGGAAGGCAATGTGATTATGCCCCTGATCATGGCGCGCGGCATGAAATTACATCCCGTGGCGGTGATGTTCTCAATGCTTTTGTGTGTGGCCGCCTTCGGGGTGCTGGGCGTCTTGGTCGCGGCTCCCCTGGTGGCGATTGTGGGCATCCTGCACGACGAGCTCTATCGAAAGCGCTTTCTTTCCATGGTCACCGACGCCGACTTGGATCGGCTGTCACGAAAGGCGCTCCACGAAAAAGTGTCGGCGGACACATGATTTACATCCATGCCCCGAACAATTCGCCCGGACGCATTTCCGTTCGACCAGGCCCGGCAGTTGTTCATCAGATGAACCTGACTTCGAGTCATCCCTTTTGGTCGGTCAACAACGGCCTGCCGGAGAACTACCCTTCATTGCAGCGCGACGTCGCGTGCGACGCGGTGGTGATCGGCGGCGGGATCACGGGGGCGCTCGTGGCCGTTCATCTGGTCGAAGCGGAAGTGAAGACCCTGCTGATTGACAAGCGAGACATTGGCACCGGCAGCACCAGCGCGAGCACCGCGCTGTTGCAGTACGAGATTGATGTGCCGCTGCGTGAGTTGATCCAGAAAGTCGGCCTGACGGCGGCGACGCGGAGCTACCAGTTGTGTCGCGAGTCCATTGGCAAACTGGAACGACTCGCCACGCGCTTAAAGATCAACTGCGGCTTCGAGCGAAAGCCCAGTTTGTTTCTCGCCCGCCATAAATCGGAAATCCCGGACCTGCGCGAGGAATTTCAACTCCGGCAGAAAATGGGGATTGAGCTGGAGTTCTTTGATGCGCCAGCGATTCTCAAACGCTTTCCCTTCTCCCGGCCCGCTGCGCTTTTTTCAAAGGATGGCGGTCAGGTTGATCCGCATCGGCTGACGCACGGCCTGCTGGCGGCGGGGCAGCGTGCGGGCCTGGAGGTTTGTGACCGCACGGAGATGATGCGGATGGAGCAAACCCGCCGGGGCGTTCGCATCACCACGATGCATGGTTTTCAGATCACCGCCCACCGGGCGGTGATCGCGGCGGGTTTCGAGTCGAAAAACCTTTTACGCGGCGCGGCAGGAACGTTGAAGAGCACCTACGCCCTCATCAGTGAACCGCTCCCGAGGATTTCCGGATGGCATCAGCGATGTCTCATTTGGGATAGCGGCTCGCCATATCTTTATATGCGGACCACCACCGAAGGCCGAGTCATCGTCGGCGGAGAAGACGTGGATTTCGTCAATGCGAAGCGCCGGGACGCATTGATGTCTCAAAAGACCCGAACCTTGGTGAAAAAGTTTGGGCGACTGTTTCCGGATGTGCCGCTGGAAGTCGCCTATGCCTGGGCCGGCACTTTCGGCGAAACGAAAGACGGCCTCGCTTACATCGGGGTCCATCCCCGCTTTCCGCACGCCTATTTTGCGCTGGGTTATGGTGGGAATGGCATCACCTTCAGCCTAATCGCTGCCGAGCTTATCCGGGATAGTCTCCTCGGCCGAACAAATCGTGATGCCCACCTGTTCCGTTTCAATCGCTGATAAGAATCTCCTGACAGCGATGTTCGACCTCAAATCTCAGCGTGTCCCATACCATCACCGCACCGCCTCCGTATTGGCCTTTGGGAATAGTGCCTTCAAAAGGGATGTATGACACGGGATGGTCTTCAAGCATCATCTCTTTACCTTCCTCCAGCAAGCCTTTCATGGCTTTACACTCCTTGCTTTTGACTGGTTCATCGAGCAACAACTCATGCAGTTCGCTGTTCTGTGTTTCAGTATCCCGGTCTTCGGTTTGTTGTGTCATGTTTCTCCTTGCTTCACCGCGATTTGTTCGAATGTCCCTTCGCCGAAGGCGTATTCTTCGCCGCCTTTTGAAGCTCTTTCCATAGACGATCTTGGCGCGGGCCTCCGCCGCGATGTTGCTGCGGAGATCGACATCGAGTTCCCCGGTGACCTTGAGATAGTCGGCCGTCCATGCCCGCCGTTGGAGGATCCGGCCCAGGTAGGGTTACACCCCATAGCGCCGGTCCCATCCGGGGCTTAGCGTACCGCGAGTGATACTCCAATGAGATCACCAGAAACTCATAAATAGAAAGAAATACTATGTTGTGGACGATTGCAGTAATCCTGTTGGTTCTGTGGGCGCTCGGCCTGGTGACCAGCACCTCGATGGGCGGTCTAATTCATATCCTGCTGGTGGTCGCCGTGATCATGGTGCTCATCAATCTGTTTTCAGGGCGTCGGGCGGCGTGAGGGCGGCAGCGCATGCCGGAGTGGATGCCCCAATTCACTGAATCCCGCTGAAAAGTGGTTATGAACGGAATCGTTTCCCTCGCCCTGTTGGTGGGTGGCAGGAAAGAATCCCTTCCATGGATGTCGTGACCCTGAAATCGTTGCATGCCTATCTCAGGCTTTTGGAGAACACGGCAGAGTTGAAGCGCAAGATGCCGGCGTCATCCAACCCAAGGACACTCAAGGAGGGACTGTATGAGGTGGGCCGGTTGGCGGGTGTGGCGGAGGGCGTGTTCAAGGACCCGCGGCACATTGCCGCCCTCATCGGTGCCCAGCGTTTCATCATGATCCGGGGCGAACCTTCGGCCAGCGATCTGGTCGCGCGAATCTTCGACGGCTCGCGGGTGCTGCTGACCGTGCTGCTCGATCTCGCGCATTTCGCCGGTGCAACCACCGGGCAGCGCGGTTCGATGCCTGTCGTTGCGTCACAACTCAATGCCGGAACGTCCCCACCCGCCTTGACGCAGTCGCAGGGCGAATGGCCGGTCGCTCGGGATTCAGCGGGCGTTGAGGCGGAAACACCGCTCGTCAGCTTGAAGCCCCTGGTGGCGGGAAACACGCCGTTGGCCTGCCGGCTTTTCCGGGTGTTGTTCGAGCACCTGCTGGGTTTTGCGTTGACCTCGTCGGCTCCGCAGGGCGGGCTTTCGCTGGTCAACGACCTCGCCGGCAGCCGGGAGCACAGCCGATCGTTCCTTGCCACCGCCCTGTTCATGGTGGGCACCGAGATCGACCCTGAGAACCTGATGCCGTTCATGATGCAGCAGAACCTCTTCGGCATTCCCATGCTCGAGCACCTCCTGTTGAACCGGGATTATTGCGACGCCTTTCACACGTTCCGGCGGCTCGAACGGGCATTCATCGGATCGCCGGAGGCGGAGGAGACCCAACTCCGGAACCGGCTCGACCAACTCAACGCGCAATTGGGAGGAAAACCCCATGGCGGCAAGATTCTTGATGCCGGGATGCACGACAAGGCAAGATCCGATGCCTGCCTGGCCGCGACCGATCTCCTGGAAGCCATGGCTCTTACACCCTGGCGCATGAGCCTGGCCAGAGCGGTGTCCGAGGACCCCTCCCACTCGATTCGTTCCGTGACCCTCATCGCCGGATTGTTCCACCGCTTCGGTCGGGGAGAAGCCACCCGCGAACAGGCCAACCGCGAGATCGCCGATCATCTGCTCGCGTTTGGCCGGCAATTCTCGGCCGACCGCAACTCGGTTCAACCCGGGTAACGGCGTTGAGCGCATTGCAGCGATTGCACTACACTGGCAGCGCGTGGACGACGTGGAGTGGGAGGTCACGCCCGCCTGCGATTATTACCTGAACCGTTTTGCCAGCGTCTTCGCCGGCAGCGAGGGAAAACGAAACGTAAAAACGAAAGCATTATCATGTTATACAAAGCCGCAACCCTAAAGGGATACACATTGGACAGCCTGGATGGGGAAATCGGGAAGGTCGAGGGGTTCTACTTCGATGACCAATTCTGGACCATTCGCTATCTGGTCGCCAACACCGGAAACTGGCTCTCAGGCAGGCAAGTCCTGATTTCACCGTATGCGCTGGTCGCGGCGCTTAAAGAGGAACAGCACATTGCCATCGACCTGACGAAACAGCAGATCGAGGACAGTCCGTCGCTGAGCACTGACTTGCCCGTGTCCCGCCAATTCGAGGAGGCCTACTACGGGTATCACCGATGGCCAATGTATTGGGCCGGGCCATACATGTGGGGTTCTCATCCCCATCTGGAGCGGGAACGTGCGAAATGGAAGGAATCCACCCCGAGTGAAAAGGCGTGGGATCCTCATCTGCGCAGCACCGACGCGGTGAGCGGTTACGCAATCCAGGCCTTGGACGGCGATCTCGGGCACGTCGAGGATTTCATCATTGATGACGAGACCTGGGCGATTCGGTACCTGGTGGTTGCGACTCGGAATTGGTGGCCGGGGAAAAAGGTCCTGGTTTCACCGCAATGGATTCAGCGCGTGAGTTGGAGCGAATCGAAAGTCTTCGTCAATCTTTCCCGCGAAGCCATCAAGCAGTCGCCGGAATACACGGCGGAGTCGCTCATCACCCGGGATTACGAGGCGGGGTTGCATGGGCACTACCAGCTTGAAGGTTATTGGGTCGAAAGAGAATCATGAACATTCAAATCAATACCGACAATCACATCACCGGCCGCGAAGCGCTGGCCCAGCAGGCTGAAGCTACCGTGACCAGCGCGCTCGGCCACCTGGCGGAGCACATTACCCGCGTCGAAGTGCATCTCAGCGACGAGAACGGCAACAAAACCGGGGGCCGTGACAAGCGTTGCATGATGGAAGCGCGCCTGGAAGGTCACCAGCCGATTGCGGTCACCGATGAGGCGGAGACAATCGCCCAAGCCATCGACGGTGCGGCTGACAAATTAAAGAGCGCTCTCGATAGCACGCTCGGTCGGCTGCGCAATTATCAGGGGCGCGAACCTCAACCCGACGCGCCAGGCCCGACGAAAGGAAGCGATCATGGAACCGAACGAGTTCAACGATGTGAAGAAGGCTCGACTCGAGACAGGTGCGCAAGTCGAGCCTCCCGACAAGCGTGAGACCTCTGAGAAGATGGCGCATAGCCGGTGCTGGTGGGTGGGCGTTATAGCCGTCGCGCTCGCGTTGGGCCTGGGCTTCGTGCCGATGTGGCTGAAAGCCGGACGCCACGCGAGCGAGCGCGACTCCGCGCGGCGTCAAGTAAGATGACTCTTATCGCGGCAACCTTAATTGATCAAGACTGGCATGACGGTTTGCGGCAATCGGCCGGCGACTTTTATACGCTGCTGCGGCGAGTCACGTGGCTCGCTGCTGTCTATGGCATGCTGATCGTGACGGTCACGGCGCAAGAACCACCACTTAAGGTCAGCGCTTCGCCAGCACCGGCCCCTGCCAAGGAAGATATTTCGCTGGCTCCCGCGAAGGTGGACGTCAATCCCATCGCGCGTGATGAAGAAATCCGCCAGCGCCTCCAAAGCGTCCTGGATGCGACGGATTGGTTCACCGCGCCAGAAGTTCGGGTCGAGCAAGGAGTCGTCTTCCTCAAGGGTCGCGTGGCGTCCGATGAACTCAAGAAGTGGGCGGGCGATCTGGCGCGCAACACCCAGGACGTCGTCGCCGTGGCCAATCGGATGGAAGTGGCCGAACCGTCCATATGGGACTTGGGTCCGGCAGGGCGCGGACTGATGGGGTTATGGCGCGATTTCTTGCGTTTCCTGCCCTTGCTCTTTCTTGGGCTGCTCATCCTCGGACTGTCAGTGGGGGCCGGACTGGTGGCCGCGCGAAAAACGCGTTCATTTCTTCGTCACCGGATTCAAGCGCGACTGCTGCGCAATGTGATCGCGGGTGGCATCGGCGTGTTGGTGTTTCTTGTGGGCACCTACATCGTGCTCAGAGTCTCAGGCCTGACCCAACTGGCGTTGACCGTGGTGGGGGGCACCGGTCTGGTCGGTCTGGCCGTAGGTATCGCTTTCCGGGACATCACCGAGAATTTCCTGGCCAGCATTTTTCTGAGCATGCAGCGGCCGTTCGAGACGGGCGACCTGGTCGAGGTTTCCGGCGTGACCGGATACGTGCAGCAGTTAAACGTGCGCACCACCATCCTGATGGCCCTGGATGGCAACCTCGTGCAAATTCCCAATGCCAGCGTTTACAAGAGCAATCTCCGCAACTTCACAACCAACTCCAACCGGCGCGACCAGTTTGATGTTGGCATCGGTTACGATGATGCGATTAACGAAGCACAGGAAATCGCGCTCCAAGTGCTGACGGACCATCCGGCGGTGCTGAGCGCACCCGAGCCTTTGGTGCTGGTCGATAGCCTGGGAAAGGCGACCGTCAATTTGCGTGTTTATTTTTGGATCAATGGTCGCGAACACAGTTGGTCGAAGGTGCGGTCTGCGGTGATCCGACAGGTAAAACGCGCCTTTCAAAACCATGGCATCTCGATGCCCGACGAGGCTCGCGAGGTGGTATTCCCGCAGGGCATCCCCATCATGATGCTCGACGGGAAGCCGGCGGGGACGGCCGACGCTCAGGCAGAAGCACAACGTCCAGCCGCTGGGCCGTCCGAAGAACTCGATGTCGTGTCCACCAAAGCGGAAGGCGGGTTGCAGAGCGAGGCTGGCGTCCTGGACGAACAGGCACGCCAGGCTCAACCGTTGCGAGAGGGGGAGAATCTCCTGCCAAAAGCTCCCGACAGTTCCTCCTCGGAAGAACCGCCGAGAAAAGCACCCGCCCAATCCGACCCGCCGAGGTCCGCCACCTGGAAGGGTCGGAAACCATGAATAGACTCAAACACCTCTGGAGCGAGCTGCGCGCAAGCTTTTGGTTTCTGCCGTCGTTGATCGTCGCCTTCAGCACGGTCATGGCCGTGGCTCTGATTGAGGTAGATTCCTCCGGGCGCCGGGACTGGATGGCCCACTGGCCACGCCTGTTCGGGGCCGGCGCGGCGGGCGCCCGCGGGATGCTGGCCACGATTGCCGGCTCAATGATGACGGTGGTCGGGGTCACGTTCTCGATGACCTTGATGACGCTCGCGCTCGCTTCGAGCCAATACACTTCGCGCATCCTGCGGAACTTCATGGGTGACCGCGTCACGCAGGTCGTGCTCGGCATTTTCGCCGGCATTTTCACTTACTGCCTCATCGTGTTGCGCACCATTCGCGGGGGTGACGAGGGCGGATTTGTTCCGAGCCTGTCGGTGGCTTTCAGCGTCGTGCTGGCCATCGGCGGCATCGGGACCCTCATATTCTTCATTCATCACATCGCGTCGTCGATCCAGGCCTCGAGCATTGTTGCCTCGGTGACGAAGGAAACCCTGGTCGCCGTGGACCGGCTATTCCCGGAGAAACTGGGACGAGAGCCGATGGATGACGAAGGCAATCCGTCCTTGCTCCCGTCGCCCAAGCGGAACTGGCAGGCCGTCATGGCCGGGCGCAATGGCTACCTCCAGAGCGTGGATAACGCAGCGCTCCTGCGCCTGGCGCGGGAACACAGGACGATCGTGCGGATGGAACGTGGCATCGGCGAGTTTGTGGTCCAGAACACCCCGCTCGCCTCGCTCGTGCTGGAGAACCCGCCGGACCAGGAGATCATTGCCGCCCTGCGGGGGGCCTACAACATCGACCGCCACCGCACGGTGCACCAGGATTGCGCATTCGGCATTCGCCAGCTGGTGGATATGGCGTTGCGCGCGCTCTCCCCCGGCATCAACGACACCACGACGGCCGTAATGTGCGTGGATTATTTGACGGCGATTCTGGCGCGACTGGCTTCCCGGGAAATCCCTTCATCGCGCCGCTATGAGGACGGTGAACTGCGGGTGATCTCCGTCGGGCAGACCTTTGCCGGCCTGGTGGCCGAAGCGTTCGATGAAATTCGAGGCAGCGCCGAAGGCAACGTCGCCATCCTGCTTCGGATGTTGGGCGCGCTGCAAACCATCGCCAGTCTCACGGGCAGCCCGAGTCGCTGGCGGGTGCTCCGGGAACAAGTCGAATGGATCGCCGAGGTGGCGGTCCGCACAATCAAGTCTCCGCACGACCGCACCCAGTATGAGAACCGTCTGGCGCAGGCGCGCAAAGCGGTCGAAACGATTCCGCCATCCACGCACGCATGTCCAGCCAAGCCATAACTATGAAAACCAAATCAAAGGATTTCCGCGTTCCCGCAGGTAAACAAGTTGACCTCACAAAGTGGCCGACGTGCGTCAAGCCGATTTACCAATCGAAGAAGAATTATCACAAACTCCTCGAATCCCAGGTAGCGGCGTTGAGCGCGTTGCAACGATTGCACTACGCGTCCAACCGCTATGCCGTGCTGCTGATATTGCAGGGGATGGACGCCGCGGGCAAAGACGGAGCCATCCGGCACGTCATGTCCCGGGTCAATCCGCAAGGCTGCCAGGTCTTCAGTTTCAAACAGCCGAGTGCCGAGGAACTGGAGCACGATTTCCTATGGCGCGCGACCTGCCGTCTGCCGGAACGCGGGCGGATCGGCGTTTTCAACCGTTCCTACTATGAGGAAGTGCTGATCGTGCGCGTGCATCCGGAGATTCTCGGGAGCCAGGGGCTGCCGGAAGCGTTGCTTGATGAGAAGACCCTTTGGAAGGGGCGGTATCGTTCCATCGTGGACCTGGAGGCGCATCTTCATCGCAACGGCACCCGGCTCGTCAAAATCTTCCTTCATCAGTCCAAAGACGAACAACGCAAGCGATTCCTGAAGCGCATTGATAACCCGGACAAGAACTGGAAACTGAGCATTGCCGACATTGAGGAGCGAACATTGTGGCCGGACTACATGCAGGCCTATGAGGCGTGCCTGAGTGCCACGAGCACGAACGACGCTCCCTGGCACGTCGTTCCCGCCGATGACAAAAAGAATGCCCGGCTGATCATTTCCGAGATTCTCCTCGACGTGTTCAAAGGTCTCCAAATGGCCTACCCGGAACCCACCGTGAAACGCAGGCGGGAGCTGCAATTGATTCGCAAGACGCTGGTGAAATAACGATGCGGTTTGATTTGTGGCGAATCAGAGGTTTTGCGCTGATGAACAGAGTGGGGGTTTCACCCCATGGCACCGCCGCAGCAACAGGAGGACATTGGGGTGTCTTTATGAAAACCATGTTCACGACCCAATCGGCCTCCAAGGACGCAACTTCGCAAACCAATCAAACCCCAGACGGACCGCCGAACGCCAAGTTGGGGAGCCCTACTGTTGGCCGATCCTTGTCAATAGGCTACAGCCGGCTGGCTCAATCTGGCCGGTGTCCTGCGCGCGGCCGCGATGAGTCGGCTTTCATGCAATCCCAACTGGGCTAAACCTTCGTTCAAAGGGAAAACTCGGTGGACGATTTGCCGAAAATCGCCGCTTTAGCCGTCGCCGGCCGAATCGCGACTTTGCTGATCGAAGCCGGGTGCCACTGCATGCTCCGTCAATTTCTCTGTGGGGTGAACACCCCATAGGCAACGGCCAGTCCAAGACCTATTGTTGCTTGGACGACACCACGAATCGTTGATTCGCCTCGCGGCTTCGTCTTTCATCCAGCGGCCTTCAGGAATCATAAATGATAGGGCCAGCACAGAGAATATGGGAACGGTCGTCTTGGTCCACGAGGTAAGGCGTCCATCCCTGTCCAATGTTGTTCGTTTATGAAATGGTCTCTCAAACTCGGCAAGCTGCTCGGCATTGACGTTTATGTTCACTTCACCTTTCTGCTGCTGCTGGCCTTTTTGGGTTTCTATTACTGGCGCGCCACTCAGAACGTGGACGCCGCGCTGCGAGGTGTCGCGTTCATCGTCGCCTTGTTTGGCTGCGTAGTTCTGCATGAACTGGGGCACGCCTTGATGGCGGGTCGCTACGGTATCAAGACGCGCGACATCACCCTGCTGCCGATCGGCGGCATTGCGCGCCTGGAAAAAATGCCGGAGAACCCGCTGCAGGAACTGTGGGTCGCGCTGGCCGGACCGGCGGTGAACGTGGTCATCGCCGCCGTCCTATTGGTCGGGCTGGCGGCCACCGGCGGTTTCACTCCCCTGGAGGAAATCAGCGCGACTGGCGGGGCTTTCTGGCAACGGTTGATGGTGCTGAACATTGTTCTCGTCGCCTTCAATCTCCTGCCAGCCTTCCCGATGGACGGCGGTCGCGTTTTGCGAGCGCGGTTGGCCATGCGCCTGGGACGGCGTCGCGCCACGGCGATCGCCGCCAATGTGGGGCAAGGCATGGCCATCCTCTTTGGCATCATCGGGTTCTTCTACAATCCGTTCCTCATTTTCATCGGCATCTTCGTGTATCTGGGCGCGCAAGCGGAGGCCGGGATGGTCGAGATGCAGTCGGCGCTGGGCGACCCAAGCACAGTCCATTCGCTGCCACCAAAACTGAGCACCCGCAGTCTATGAACGTCAAAGTCTAAAGCGCGTTCCGGACCCTTTGAAACCATACAACCACACAGGAAATAACCCATGAATAGAGAAACGACACTCAAGAACCTGCAAACAGCCCTGGCGATGGAATTGACCGCCGCGCACCAATATCAATTGCATGCGAGCCTCCTGTCCGCTTGGGGAATGGACCGACTGGCCACGAAGATGCGTCGGGAAATGCAGGAGGAGTTGGGCCATTCCGAGGATTACATCACGCGGATCCTGTTCCTCAAAGGCGAGCCCAAGCTTGTTTTCGCAACCCCCCCGGTGGTCTGCAAATCACTCGTTCAAATGTTCGAGTCTGATCTGACCGCTGAGAAAGGGGCCATCGCGTTCTATGCTTCGGCCGCCCGCCAGGCTGCGGACATCGACGACATTGGCACAGGGTCCATCTTCGAGCGAATCGTCATGGACGAGGAAGAGCACATGAGTTGGCTCGAGCTCCAACTCGACCTCCTCAAGCGAATGGGTGAGCCGGCCTACATCTCCAAGCACATGTCAGCACCGGGTGAGGCTGCTCCGGCTCAAACAACCGATTGATCGTCACCGCCTGATCCGGCACAATAAGTCGCGATGAACTTCAAGCTGATCCTGGGCGCCGTCCTGTTGCTGGCGGCGCTGGTTTTCAGTGTGCAGAATGCGGGCGCTGTGGATGTGAAGTTTCTCGCCTGGAAGTTCTCCACTTCGCTGGCGTTGGTCATCTTCGGCGCGCTGGCTGCCGGCCTGATCGGCGGCTGGGCGATTACGAGCGCGCTGCGGCGCCAGAGCAAAACTCCAAGGAGTTCGCCCACGCCGTGAGAGCATCCGTTAACGATCTCGGGCTGGGCCTGCTTCTCAGTGGAGCGACGAACCGGTTTTTCCTGAATGGGCGAAGTGCCGCGGTTCAACCGTGCCTTGAATGAGCACTGCTGAAAAAGATGGTTCACGGGCGTTAGCCGAAAGCGAAAGTTTGCCGGCGAATCCGGGTACGGTTGTTTCCGTGCGCGGCAGCGTCGTGGATGTCCGGTTCGATGGGCCTTTGCCGCCGGTCTATTCGGTGCTGCGCACGGGCGGGGAAGGGCGCATCGTCATCGAAGTGCTGGCGCAACGCGATGCGCGCCACGTGCGCGGGATTGCGTTGACGCCCACCCAGGGGCTCGCACGCGGCATGGCGGTGGCGGACACGGGCGGGCCGTTAAATGCGCCGGTCGGTCCAGGTGTGCTCTCGCGGATGTTCGATGTGTTTGGCAACGCCATTGATCGCGAACCGGCACTGGCCGAGGTTCAATGGCGTTCGGTGCATCGCGCGCCACCGCCGCTGGCACGACGTTCCACGAAGTCTGAAGTCTTTGAAACGGGCATCAAGGTCATCGATGTGCTCGTGCCGTTGGAGAAGGGGGGCAAGGCGGGACTATTCGGCGGGGCGGGCGTGGGCAAGACGGTGTTGCTCACCGAAATGATCCACAACATGATCGGGCAGCACCAGGGTGTGAGCATCTTCTGCGGCATCGGCGAACGCTGTCGCGAAGGCGAGGAGCTCCACCGCGAGATGAAGGCCGCCGGCGTGCTGCCGGCCATGGTGATGCTATTCGGCCAAATGAACGAACCGCCGGGCGCGCGGTTCCGCGTCGGCCACGCCGCGCTGACGATGGCCGAGTATTTCCGCGACGACGAGCACCGCGACGTGTTGCTGCTCATTGACAATATCTTCCGGTTTATTCAAGCGGGCTCGGAGGTGTCCGGTTTGATGGGGCAGATGCCGTCGCGCCTGGGCTATCAACCCACGATGGGCACGGAGCTGTCGGCGTTGGAAGAGCGCATCGCCAACACGGATGCCGGCGCGATCACCTCCATCCAGGCGGTGTACGTGCCCGCGGACGATTTTACCGATCCGGCGGCGGTGCATACGTTCTCGCATCTCTCCGCCTCCATCGTCCTCTCCCGCAAGCGGGCGAGCGAAGGCCTTTATCCGGCCATCGACCCGCTCCAATCCAGCTCCAAGATGGCCACGCCCGGCATTGTCGGCGAACGGCATTACACCTTGGCCCGGGATATCCGGAGGACGCTCGCGCAATACGCGGAGCTCAAGGACATCATTGCCATGCTCGGCCTGGAACAGCTTTCGCCCGAGGACCGCAACGTGGTCGCCCGCGCCCGCCGGTTGGAGCGTTTCCTCACCCAGCCCTTCTTCACCACCGAGCAGTTCACCGGGCTCAAGGGAAAGCTGGTGAGTTTGCGGGACGCCCTGGACGGCTGTGAACGCATCCTGCACGATGAATTCAAAGATCACTCGGAGCGCGCGCTCTATATGATCGGGACGATTGAGGAAGCGAAGGGAAAAGCGAAACCCCCATTGCCGACCGAACCGGCCGCCGCCACGCGTGAACCTTAAAGTGCTCCTGCCCTTTCAAGTCTTCGCCGAGAAAACCGGCGTGTCGCGCATCGTGGCGGAGACGCCCGACGGCTCATTCGGACTTCTGCCGCACCGACTCGACTGTGTCGCCGCGCTCGCCCCGGGAATTCTGATTTACGAAACCGAAGCTGACGGCGAAGTGTTTTTGGCCGTCGACGAAGGGGTGCTGGTCAAGACCGGTCCGGACGTGCTGGTCTCGGTGCGCCGCGCGCTGACCGGCACGGACCTCGGCCAATTGCGCGAGGCGGTGGAAAAGGAGTTTCTGACCTTGGACGAACACGAGCAGAGCACGCGCGCGGTGATGGCGAAATTGGAAATCGGCTTACTCCGGCGCTTCGCGACGTTTCAACATGAGTGACGAGCCCAGGAAAACCTCGAAGCACGAGCCGACCTTCGCCGGGCAGGTTGGCGCGAAGGCGGCGCGCAAGCTCAAGGCGCGGCGGAACGTCACGCAGGGCATCTGGTTTGGTCTGGGCATGATGGGGCTGATCGGCTGGTCCGTGGCGATTCCAACGCTGCTCGGCGCGACGCTGGGGCTGTGGCTGGACCGGCGCTTTCCGGGAGGCCGTTCCTGGACCTTGGCCTTGCTGGTTGCAGGACTGACGATCGGGTGTTTGAATGCGTGGTTTTGGGTGTCCAAGGAAGACAAAGCCATGCGCGACGACCCGGAGGATTACGATGAATGAGACTCTGATGCGGGTCGTGGCGGGCACGGTGGGCCTTGGGCTCGGCGCGGTTTTCTTTGGCGGCCTGTGGTGGACGGTGCGCCGGGGCGTTTCGTCCCCACGACCGGCGCTCTGGTTCGTCGGCAGCATGGTGCTGCGGACGGGCATTGTCCTGGCGGGCTTTTATCTGGTCGGGGGCGGTCAATGGCAGCGGGTGGTCGTGTGTCTCCTTGGATTTGTCATCGCGCGTTTCCTGGTGATGCGGCTCACCCGCGAGCCGCTGGAAATCCCCAACTCCCACGCCAAGGAGGTCGGTCATGCGCCTTAGCCCCGACGAAATCGTTTTCTGGCAAGCCGGGTTCTTCAAGCTCAACGCCACCATCGTGTTCACCTGGTCGCTGATGCTCCTGCTGGCGGTCGGCGCAAAACTCATCACGCGCAAACTCACCACGGCGCATGAACGTTCCCGGTGGCAGAACCTTTTGGAAATCATCGTCACCCTCATCGCGAAACAAATCGAAGAAGTCGGCCTGCCGCACCCGCAGAAATACCTCGGCTTTCTGGGTACGCTCTTTCTGTTCGTGGCCGTGGCCAGTCTTTGCACCGTCATACCCGGCTACGAACCGCCGACCGGTTCGCTCTCCACGACCGCGGCGCTCGCGTTATGCGTGATGGTGGCCGTGCCGCTGTTCGGTATTTCGGAGCAGGGGGTGGGCAAGTATCTTAAATCCTACATCCGGCCGACGTTCATCATGCTGCCGTTTAATGTCATCAGCGAACTCTCCCGCACGCTGGCCCTGGCCGTCCGCCTGTTCGGCAACATGATGAGCGGGGCGATGATCATCGGGATTCTGCTCACCATCACACCCTTTGTCTTTCCGGTGGTCATGACCGCGCTCGGCCTGCTCACCGGCATGGTGCAGGCCTACATCTTCTTCATCCTGGCGACGGTTTACATCGCCGCCGCCACGCGCACGCGCGGGCCCAGGCCCGAGCCGGCGCCCACCACCTGAACCCACCACCCAGCAACCCAAGGACACATCATGGATAACATGGCAATCATCGCGGTGGCCTCCATTATCACCGCCGGTTTCACCACCGGCATTGGCTGCATCGGCCCGGCGCTGGGCGAGGGGAAGGCCGTCTCGACCGCGCTGAGTTCCTTGGCGCAGCAACCGGACGCTTCCGCCACCATCACCCGGACGCTGTTTGTCGGCCTGGCGATGATCGAGTCGACGGCCATCTACTGTTTCGTGGTTTCGATGATTCTCATCTTTGCCAATCCGTTCTGGAATCACGTCATCGCCGCCGCAACCCAGGCGGCAGGAGAATGATTCCATGCTGATTGACTGGTTCACCGTCGGCGCGCAGGCGCTCAACTTCCTCATCCTGGTCTGGTTGATGAAGCGATTCCTGTATAAACCCATTCTAAATGCCATTGACGCGCGGGAGAAACGGATCGCCCGGCAACTCGCGGACGCCAAGGCGAAACAGGCCGAAGCCGAAAAACAACGCGACACCTTCCAGCAAAAGAACGACGAGTTCGACCAGCAACACGCCGCGCGGTTGCGCCAGGCGACCGAAGAAGCGAACGCCGAACGCGAACGACTCCTCGACGAAGCCCGCAAGGCCGCCGAAGCCTGGAGTGCCAGGCGACAGGAATCGCTGGCCAGCGACGCGCGCAACTTGAATCAAGCCATCACCCGCCGCGCCCAGGAGGAAGTGTTCGCCATCGCGCGCAAGGCGCTGACGGATCTCGCCACGACGAGCCTGGAAGAGCGGATGAGCGTGGTGTTCACCCGCCGCCTCCGGGAGCTCAGCGGCGAGGCGAAGAGTGTCCTCGCCCGGGCCCTCGAGACCGCGGCTGAACCCGCGCGGGTGCGCAGCGCCTTCGACCTGCCGACAGAACAGCGCGCGGCGATTCAAAACGCGCTCAACGAAACCTGCTCGGCTGAAGTCCGGGTCCGATTCGAGACCGCGCCGGATTTGGTCAGCGGGATCGAACTGACCTCGAATGGGCAGAAGGTGGCGTGGAGCATCGCGGACTACCTCGCGTCGCTGGAACAAGGCGTCGGCGATCTTCTCAAGGCGCAGGCCCGGCCCGAAGCCAAGGCCCAGTCTTAGCCTCAAGAACTATAGGCATTCGCAGCGACCTTCGAAAACAGAGGCCGCTTTACGATTCAGACAACGGTTCATCCGCATCCGCTCAGCTTCGAAGCACCAACCGGTAGCCGATGGCCGGCTCGGTAACGATCAGTTCTGGCGCGCCTGGATTGTCTTCCAACTTTTCCCGCAAGTGGGCGAAGTGAACTCTCAAGTAATGCGATTGCCCCACAGCCTTGTCACCCCACACCTCGGTCAAAAGCTGGCGGTGGGTCAGTACTTTGCCGGCATGAGTCACCAACAGCCGCAGCAGCGAATACTCGATGGGCGTCAGCTTGATCTCCGCGCCGCTTTTCAAGACCAACCGCTTGGACAGGTCCACTTCCAGACTCCCGGCTCGAAAGATGGCTTCCACGCCTTGTGGCTGAGTGTGGCGTAATGCAGCGCGCAGGCGGGCCAGCAACTCAGCTGTGTTGAACGGCTTCGTCACGTAATCGTCCGCGCCGGAATCAAGCGCGGCAACCTTGTCGTCCTCACGGTCGCGGACGCTCAGGATGATGACGGGGACGCGACTCCACTCGCGAATTCGCTTCAGCACTTCCACGCCTTGGAGATCGGGAAGCCCGAGGTCGAGCAGAACGACGTCGGGCTTGCGCTGAGCGGCCTGGGCCAGCCCGTCCTGGCCCGTGGCGGCGTCGAACACCCGATAACCGTTGGCCTCCAGCGTGACGCGCACAAGGCGGCGAATCTGCGGCTCATCGTCAATGACGAGCGCGATGTGAACAGGACCGCTTGTTTCTGGGTGCGTCATCCGGGTTCAACGGTGGGTGGCTGCCCGGGTTGCGGCAGGCGCAGCGTGAAGACCGCGCCACCACCTGGGAGATTGTCGGCACTCACCGATCCGCCATGGGCCTCGACAAAGCCCTTCGCGATGGTCAACCCGAGTCCGCTGCCGCCCGCAGGTGCATTGGGTGCGCGGAAAAACTTGTCAAAGATGCGCGGCAAAATGTCCGCCGGGATGCCCGGCCCGCGATCTGTAACACTCAAGTGCAAGTGGCCGTCCGCCAGCGAAGCCCGAATCTCGACCGGAGTTCCGGCCGGGGTGTGGACCGCCGCGTTGAGCAACAGATTGTCGAGGGCATGCTGCACGAGGGAAAAATCGAGCCGGACCAGCATCGGTTCCGCCGGGAGTGTGGTCGAAACTGGACATGACGCCAGTTCCCGCTGCAACTCCCGCAGCGTCGTTTGCACCAGATCGCGGGCGTCGTGCCAGTCAAGATGCGGGCGCACCTTTCCGGATTCGAGCCGGGCGACGTCCAGCAGGTTGCCGACGACCCGATTGAGCCGGCCGTTGGCTTCGAGGATTTCATCGATCAACGCCTGCCGTTGCTCCGGCGTCGCCCCGGGGGGCGCGGGGCGTGGGGAAGCGGCGCGGGGGGTGGGGGCCCCCCGCGGGCGCCAAAAAAAACCGATGGGAATAAAAATCGGT
>JAHDYP010000014.1:18147-73590 GCA_023383055.1 Verrucomicrobiota bacterium
CCGCGTGGGACGCGGCGAGTGCGAAAGCGGCGCTGGTGCTGGCGGCCAGCGGCGTGCGCAATTCATGCGAGATGGAATTCAAGAGCGTTTTGCCCAGCCGTTCGGATTGCGCGAGCAATTCCGCTTGGTGTTCCTCGTCTCGCAACCGCTGCCGGTCGAGCACCAATGCAATTTGCGGCGTGAACGCGTCCAGCAAATCCCGTTGCGCGGGGGACAGCGGCGCGGCATCGCGAAACCGCAAACTCAGCACGCCGGCCGCGCGTTCACCCGCGAGCAACGGCACATGCAGACCCTCCGCCGAAGGCAGCGTGTCTGTGCCGCGGCCTGTGGGCTGGCGATGGCGAAACGCCCAGACCGCCGCGCCTAGCTCCTTTTCCGGCAGGGTCCATGTGCTCGCAAAGTAGGGTGTCACCGCCCCATCACTGTCCTCATCCGGCATCGAGATGGCGACGTCGGATTGAAAGGTCTTACCGACTTCGCGCACGGCGATGGCCAGCAGGTCCGGAAAGTCGGACGCCTTGGCGAGCTCGCGGATAAGTAGATAGAGCGCCGTGGCGCGCTGTTCGCGCCGGCGTTCGGCCTCTTGTTGCGCACGCAGCCGGGCGGTCAGATGTCCCATCGCCAACGCGATCACGAAGTAGGTCGCAAACATCATCGTGTCCGCGGCGCTGTGGATGCGGAACGTGAGGCGCGGCTCGGTGAAGAAGAAGTTCCACGACAGCGCCGTGAGCGTCGCGGCGACGATGGTTGGTCCGCGCCCCACAAAGATTCCGAGCACGATGACACTCAGGAGATAGAGGAGCGACACGGGCACATAGCCAATCCACCGCTGAAGAATGAGGTTGACAACGGTGAGCAGCGCGACCACTCCAGCCACGACACCATAGGCGCGCGCATCGCCAACCGTGAGACGTGGAGGCGGCGGTCGACGGAACGGGGTTTCCTCACCTTCAGCCCGGATGACGTGAACATCAATGTGCCCGCTCTTACGGATAAGGCGATTGAGCAGCGAGCCGCCGCGAAACAACTCAAGGACGCGCCAGCCGGCAGGCTTGCCCACGACCAATTGAGTCGCGTTCTGCTCGCGGGCTACGCGCAGCAGGCCGCGAACAACATCGTCGTCCGTCGTCGTGACGATTTGAGCGCCCAGCTCGCGTGCCAGCGCCAGATGCCGGTCAAGCCGGGCCTGGTCCTGCTCCGACAAGAGCTCCGGCAGTTCGACATACACTACCAGCCAGGGTGCGTGCAGTTCGCCGGCCAGCCGGCGCGTCCAGCGCAACAGCGATGCTGAGGTGGGACTCGAACTTACGCCAACCAGCAACCGCTGGCCGGATTTCCAGGGATCGGTGCTGCCGAGCGACTGGCGATATTCGAGAACGTCCTGCCCCACGTGTTCAGCAGCAAAACGCAAGGCCAGTTCGCGCAACGCCGCCAGGTTGCCGGGACGAAAGAAATGTTCCTGGGCCGCACGGATGCGTTCGGGAACATAGACCTTCCCGGTTGCGAGGCGAGCGCGCAGTTCATCCGGTGGCAGATCCACCAGTTCCAGTTCCACGCCGTCCAGCATCGTGTCCGGCACGGTTTCATGAACGCTGACACCGGTGATTTGGCGCACCGCCTCGGCACGGCTTTCGACGTGTTGGATGTTGAGCGTCGTGAAGACATCCACGCCGGCCTCCAGCAGTTCGAGAATGTCGTGATAACGCTTGGGATGGCGCGAGCCGGGCATGTTCGTGTGCGCGAACTCATCCACCAGCACGAGCGGCGGCTTACGGGCGAGCACGGCGTCCAGAGCCATCGCCGTCAGCGTGACGCCGCGATACTTCATCTGATTCCGCGCGCCGGCGGGTAGCCCCATGGTCAACGCATCCGTTTCGTCGCGCCCGTGCGTTTCGACGTAGCCAACGACCACATCGCGCCCCGCCTTCAACTCCCGCTGGGCGGCCTCCAGCATCGCGAAGGTCTTGCCCACACCCGGACACATTCCAAGAAATACCTTCAGCCGGCCACGACGCCGTTGTGATTCCTCTTTCTGAATCGCCGCCAGCAGCAAGTCAGGATTACGCTGGATTTGGTCAGTCATCCTTTGCGTCCAGTCGCATTACCCTTTATCCTGGCCGATTCTCAATCCCTGTGCGAGACGCAAATCTCGGGCACCAGGGCGTGAGGACTTGGGAGCATCTCGGCTGACGGCATGTTCTGCTGCGCTCATTCTCCATCCTCTTTCAGCGGGCGTTCTACTCTCGCTGTCAGACGCTTCAGGAACTGGCCGATTCGCTGCCTGATGGTTTTATCTTCTCCAAAGCCGCAGGCGCGAAAGAAGAACCACCCCCAGAGCTGCAGACCCAACAGAAACCCAACAATCAAGAGGCCGAAAATGATGGCATCTAATACAGGCACAGAATCGAAAGGCGCGAATGAGTGTCCCCGAACATGACCAAGACACTCACTGCTTGGGATCGGGTGAATCGAGCGCCAGATTCAGTTCCAGAACGTTTACCAGCCGATCCGGGGTAAAGAAACCACCCGGAGCAAATGCCTGGCGCTTGATCAACGCTTCGACCTGCGATTGCGGAACGCCGCGCGCCTTCGCCACCCGTTCAGCCTGATAACGCGCCGCGTGTTCGCTGATGTGCGGATCAAGACCGCCTCCGGATGCCGCCGCAAGTTCAGCGGGCAAAGGTCGGTCGGCAGACGCGCCATGCTGCACGACCACTTGACGGGCTCGCTCCGTCAGGGCGCTGCTGGTGGGCGACTTGTTGCTGCCGCCCGCACCGGCCCCGTCGTAATCGACCGCGGAGGGGCGTGGCCAGAAATACCGGGGCTGCTCGAATCGTTGCGCAATCAGGCGGCTGCCGATGATCTTCCCATCCTGGTCCATGAGCAGAGAGCCGTTGGCGGTGTCGGGCGTCACGATCTGGCCGACTGCCAGGATCAGCGCCGTGTATCCCGCCACGCAGACGAGCATCGTTGCGGCAACCAGACGGATGCTTGCGATGAGTGATTTCATAACTTTCCTTCGACAACGCTTACTTCATGAATTGCAGGTGCTCCGCAATCGGTCCGAGCGCGGCCACCGGGAAGAACGTCAGCGCGCCGATGAAGACGATGGTCGCGACGAGCATCACGCCGAACGTGCCATCTTCCACGCCCAGCGTGCCGGAGGACCGCGCCGTGGTATTTTTCGCGGCGAGTGAACCGGCAATCGCGAGCGGCAGAATGATCGGGATGAACCGTGCCAGCAGCATGACAATCCCGGTGGCCACGTTCCAGGGGACGGTGTTGTCGCCAAGGCCCTCGAAACCCGATCCGTTGTTCGCCGACGCGGAACTGAACTCGTAGAGCATTTCACTGAAGCCGTGCGCGCCCGTGTTGTTCAACGTGTCCTGCCCCCATGGTGTCGCGGCGAAGATGGCCGTGCCGCCGAGAATGAAGAAGGCGTGCGCGAACAGGGCGATCACGGCGAGCTTCACCTCGCGCGCTTCGATTCGCCGGCTCAGGTATTCGGGGGTGCGCCCCACCATCATGCCCGCGACAAACACCGCGAGCACGATGTAGATGAACATGTTGATCATGCCGACGCCCACGCCCCCGAAGGTTGCGTTCAGCCACATGCCGATCATCGGGGTCAGGCCGGTTAGCGGGTTTAGGCTGTCGTGCATTGCCCCCACCGAACCGTTGCTGGTGGAAGTCGTCAACACGCTCCACAATGGGCCGCTGCCTTCCGGCGCGCCAAAGCGCAGTTCCTTGCCTTCCAGATTGCCGACGTTCTGCTCGATTGGCAGGCCAGCGAAGGCCTGCGTCGGCGCTTGCTCAAACCAGACTGCTCCGGCGCTTTTCACCAGCAGGAAGGCGAGCATGACGCCGAACACAATCGCCGCATGGCGCATTCGTCCAATGATGCGCCCGAACATCCACACGCATGCCATCGGAATCAGGATGATGGAAATCATCGCCAGTGCGTTGGTCCAGAACGTTGGATTCTCGAACGGATGCGTGCAGTTCGGGCCGAAGAAACCGCCACCGTTGGTGCCGAGTTGTTTGATCGTCAGGAACGCGGCGACGGGTCCGCGTGCAATCGTCTGCTCGATGCCTTCCAAGGTCGTCGCGTGCGCCGCCCCCGCCAGCGTCATGGGCATTCCGCCCAACACCATGAGCGTGGCAACCATGATCGCAAGCGGCAGCAGCACCAGAAACACGCCGCGCTGCAAATCGAGAACGAAGTTACCCATGTTCTTGCGTCCGGCCAGGGCGCGCGCCATTGCCGTGAGAGCCGCAATGCCTGTCGCCGCCGACACGAACTGCAACCACATGAGCGCACACAGTTGAGTGAAATAACTGAAAGTGGATTCGCCGGAATAGTGTTGCAGGTTGGTGTTGCAAGTGAACGAGGCGGCGGTGTTGAAGATCAGACTGCCTTCGACGGCTGTCTGCCCGTCCGGGTTTAGGGGCAAATGCTGCTGCAAGGCCATGACGCCAAAGCTCACGACGAACATGATCACGTTGAAAACAAGCATCGAGACCAGGTATTGCTTCGGGTTTTGTTGCTCGCCGACAAACCGGCCGCCGATGAAGCGGAACAGTTGCTCACATTTCGCGGCGAGGCCTTGCGACACATCCGGGTCCATGGCCCATTTCATGTAACGGCCAAGCGGCCACGACAGGAGGGCCGTGCCGCCGACAATCAGTGCAATCAGAATCATGGCATTCATAATAGAATAAACGCGGGTCAATCCCACCGTTCCCAGCGTTCAACGACCGTCGTCAAAGCGAACAGCAACGCGAAGGCGGGAAGTCCGGGCAGAAAGCAGAGTAGTGGCATAATGTGTTTCCTCGTTACACGAGATGCAGAGCAGCCAGAATGAGGTCAATCAGTTTGATTCCAATGAAGGGCGCGATGACGCCGCCGAGTCCGTAGATGAGCAGGTTCCGACGCAGAATCGCCGCCGCGCCGATGGGCCGATAGGCAATGCCTCGCAACGCCAGCGGAATCAGCGCCACGATGATCAGCGCGTTGAAAATGACGGCGCTCAAAATCGCCGACTCCGGCGAGTGCAACCGCATAATGTCCAGGGCGGCCAGCGGGCCGCGCGCTCCCTGCACGGCATAAAGTGTGGCGAACAGGGCCGGCAGGATGGCGAAATACTTGGCCACATCGTTCGACAGGCTGAACGTCGTCAGAGCGCCACGCGTCATGATGAGTTGCTTTCCAATCTCGACGACTTCCATGAGCTTCGTCGGATTGCTGTCCAGGTCCACCATGTTGCCCGCTTCGCGGGCTGCTTGCGTTCCCGTGTTCATGGCCACACCCACGTCCGCCTGCGCCAGCGCCGGCGCGTCGTTTGTGCCGTCGCCTGTCATTGCAACCAGATGGCCGTTGGCCTGTTCGGAACGAATTCGCTGGAGTTTGTTTTCCGGCGTTGCTTCCGCCATGAAATCGTCCACGCCGGCTTCGGCCGCAATGGCCGCGGCGGTGCGCGCATTGTCACCGGTAACCATGACGGTGCGAATGCCCATCTGGCGCAATTGCGCGAAGCGTTCCTTGATGCCGCCTTTGACCACATCCTTGAGCTGGACCACACCAAGGACCTTTTTGCCTTCGACGACGACCAGCGGCGTGCCGCCCTGACCGGCGATTTCGTCCACGGTTTGGCTGACACTGGAGGGAAACGTGCCACCTTGTTGGTCCACGTAAACACGCATCGCGTCCGCCGCGCCTTTGCGAATGATTCGCGCCGGTTGACCGTCGGTCGCCGAGAAGTCCACCCCGCTCATGCGCGTCTGCGCGGTGAAGGGAACGAATCGCGCGTGCGGCGCGGCTACTTCACGGCCGCGCAGTTGAAACCGTTGCTTCGCCAAAACGACAATGCTCCGGCCTTCGGGCGTCTCGTCGGCCAGGGAGGCGAGCTGCGCCGCATCCGCGAGCTTTTCCGCAGCGACACCCGGCGCCGGAATCAACGCCGTGGCCATGCGGTTGCCGAGCGTGATGGTTCCCGTCTTGTCCAGGAGCAACACATCCACGTCGCCCGCCGCCTCGACCGCGCGCCCGCTGGTCGCCATGACATTGCGCTGAATGAGCCGGTCAATGCCGCTGATGCCGATCGCGCTCAACAACGCGCCAATGGTGGTCGGAATCAAACAGACCAGCAACGCGACCAGCACCGGCATGGTGAACACCGTCCCGGCATACAGCCCAAACGGTTTCAGAGTCACTGTGACCAGTAGAAAGAACAGCGTCAGCGCCGACAGCAGAATGGTAAGCGCGATTTCGTTTGGCGTCTTCTGCCGTTTGGCTCCCTCGACCATCGCAATCATCCGGTCGAGAAAGCCGTGGCCCTTCTCCATCGTGACACGGACAATAATGCGGTCGCTGATCACGCGCGTCCCGCCGGTTACCGCGCTGCGGTCGCCGCCGCTTTCGCGAATCACCGGAGCGGACTCGCCCGTGATGGCGGCTTCGTCCACGCTGGCGATGCCTTCGATCACTTCGCCGTCCGCGGGAATGATATCACCCGCTTCGCACACGACGGTGTCGCCCTTCTGCAACTCGGTCGCCGGGACACGTTCCTCGCGGCCGTCGCTCAACCGCCGCGCCATCGTTTCTTTTCGAGCCTGGCGCAGCGTTGCGGCTTGCGCCTTTCCACGCCCTTCCGCAACCGCTTCGGCGAAATTGGCGAACCAGACGGTGAACCAGAGCCAAATCGAGAGATGCGCCACAAAACCGCGTTCGCCCGGCGAAGTGAAAGCTCCGACGGTCGTCAAAACCGCGCCGACCAACGTCACGAACATGACCGGATTCCTGACCATCAATCGCGGGTCGAGCTTCTTGAACGAAGCGACCGTCGCCGGGCCGACAATGTTCCAGTCAAAGAGAGAAGGAGCCTGGTGCGTCATACGTCATCCTTAAAACGTTTCGGGCCGGATCATGGCTACCAACAGGTAAACGAACAGCAGCAGGGCAATCATGCCGACGACGATGTTTTCCATGGTATCTCCCAAAGGATTTCGCGGCAGCGGACGCAAGTGCCGCACACGAGAAAGAACCCCACCATGACTCCCATGAACGATAGATCGCACGTAGAGGTTCGGTTTTGAGCGGAGTTCGACTATTCGATGCCGGACAAAGGTTGCGCGACTCGACAATGACACTTCACGTCAGTAAAGTGCCGCTACTCAGGCGAGTGGGGTAGTTAAGAAGTGGGCTCGACATGTTAAGAAGTTGTTAAGATCAACGTGTCAACTTATCGGTCGCGGAATCAAGCAGCAGGTTAGGCTGCAAATCTCCCGTAGGGTTTTACCCCATAGCACAGCCGCCCGTGCGCCGGGAGGATAGGGGTGGGTGAAACCGTGCCGAGCGCGGTGAATATGATTTCTCCAACATGCCATTATGAACGCCACGCCTGAAAGTCTGCTGAACGTCTTCGACCGCGCCTTTGCCGGAATCGGCCAGGCGCGGCAAGCCTTCACACCGCAGTTGACGCCGCGCGAGGTGGGTACCATTACGAACGTGTCCACGGGCATCGCCCGCGTCTCCGGTCTGCCCGGCGTGGGCTTCGAGGAGCTGGTGAAGTTTGCCGGTGGCGGATTCGGCATCGCGTTCAATGTGGACGCAGAGGAGATCGGCGTCGTGCTGCTGGGCGAGTACTCGCATCTGCACGCGGGCGACGAAGTCGAGCGCACCGGCGCGGTCATGGACGTGGCGGTCGGGGATGGCCTGCTCGGGCGCGTCGTTGACCCGCTCGGTCGGCCGCTCGATGGCCGCGGGCCGGTGGCATCCGGCGAACGCCTGCCCATCGAACGCCCCGCCGCCGCGATCATGGACCGCGCCCCCGTCACCGTGCCGCTCCAGACCGGTCTGAAAGTCGTGGACGCGCTCATTCCCATCGGACGCGGCCAGCGCGAGTTGATACTCGGCGATCGCCAGACGGGCAAAACCACCATTGCGCTCGACACCATTCTCAACCAGCGGGGGCAGGAGGTCGTCTGCGTCTACTGCGCCATCGGCCAGCGCGCATCCGCGGTGGCGAAGGCCGTGGCCACTTTGCGGGAGCGGGGCGCGCTGGATTACACCGTGGTGGTCGTCACCGAGGGCAACGACCCGCCCGGCCTGGCCTACATCGCGCCCTACGCCGCGACCAGCATCGCGGAGCATTTCATGGAAGCGGGACGCGACGTGTTGATCGTGTATGACGATCTCACGCAGCATGCCCGCGCTTATCGCGAGCTTTCGCTGCTGCTGCGTCGTCCGCCCGGTCGCGAAGCCTTTCCCGGCGACATTTTCTATATTCATTCGCGGCTGCTCGAGCGGGCGACCCATTTGCGCGCCGAACTCGGCGGCGGCTCGCTCACCGCCCTGCCCATCATCGAGACGGAGGCGCAGAACATGTCCGCCTACATTCCGACCAACCTGATTTCCATCACGGACGGGCAAATCTACCTCTCGCCCTCGCTGTTTGCGCTGGGCGTGTTGCCGGCGGTGGATGTCGGCAAATCCGTTTCGCGCGTCGGTGGCAAGGCGCAACGAGCGGCCTATCGCGCGGTCGCGGGCGACCTCAAGCTCGGTTACGCGCAGTTCGAGGAACTCGAAACCTTCGCCCGCTTCGGCGCCCGCCTGGATGACGACACCCGCAAGATCATCGAGCATGGGCGGCGCATCCGTGCTTGCCTCAAGCAACCGGAATTCGCCCCGGTATCCGTGCTGGCGCAGATCGCCGTCCTGCTGGCATTGACCGCGGATCTCTTCGACCCGGTGCCACTGGACCAGATGACGGACGCCGAGCAGGCGGTGCGCGAAGCCGCGGCCAACATCCCGGCGGACGTGGGCGCGCGATTTGAAACCGCCGACACGTTGAGCGACGAGGATCGTCAACGCACGATCGATATCGCCGCCCAGTCGCTGGCGCGCTTCCAACCCGGGTCGGAACCCAAGCCCGAAGCCAAGGCCGGGCCCAACCCTGAACCCGAACTCACGCCGCAGAGCAGGGAGTCGTCATGAGCAACACGACAGCCAGCCTGCGCCGGAAGATTGAGAGCGCCGGCGATCTGCAATCCGTCGTCCGCACGATGAAAGCCCTGGCCGCCTCGAGCATTGGACAGTACGAGAAATCGGTGCGCGCGCTGGGCGACTACTATCGAACGGTGGAACTGGGATTGGGCGCGTGCTTTCGGACAAGCGAGCCATGGACGTTGATCGCGGAGCCGAAGAGTCAGACTGCCGCCGGTGCCATCGGCGCGGTGGTGTTTGGCTCCGACCAGGGACTGGTGGGCCAGTTTAATGAGGTGGTGGCCGAGTTTGCGATCAAGACCCTCGCCGTTCTGCCCGGCACACCTCGGGTCTGGGCCGTCGGTGAGCGCGTTCACTCGCGTCTGGCGGACGCGGGCCTGCCGCTGGCCGGACTTTTCACCGTCCCGAACTCTGTCCAGGGCGTCGCCCCGCTCGTCGGGCAGATTCTTCTCCAGCACGAAGCGTTTCAGGCCCGGGGCGAAGTTGCCGGGCTTCATCTCTTTTACAACCGCCCCGTTTCGGGAGCGGCCTATGCGCCCATCCAACAGCGGTTGCTGCCGCTGGACGACACCTGGCGGCGCCGGCTGACCGAACGACCCTGGCCCTCGGCGAACCTGCCCGAGGTGATGGGCGGCGGCAGTGCGACCCTGCGGGCGCTGGTCCGCGAGTATCTTTTCGTCTCGCTGTTCCGGGCCTGCGCCGAGTCGCTGGCGAGCGAGAACGCGAGCCGGCTGGTGGCGATGGAACGTGCCGATCGAAACATCGATGAGCTTCTGGAAACTCTGAACGGCAGCTTCCACCGCCTGCGCCAGAGTGGCATCGACGAGGAACTGTTCGACGTCATCTCCGGTTTCGAGGCGTTGGGCGGAGCGCGGCAGGCTTCCGCTCCGGCCTGAAGCAAGTGCGATCAGACAATCGTAATCAGTGATTGCTGATTACGCCCTTGCTTTGGGTCAAGCTCATCCGCGCGTCCAGGTAGGGTTATACCCCATAGCGCCGTCCGAATCCGGTGGGTAGAGTATCTCGTGTCCTAAGGAAAGGGCAAACGCAGGCAGGGCGGTCCAACACCACACCCGCCGGCAAGGAGCAACATCATGAACGCATTGACACGATGGAGTCAGTTAAAACAACTGGAAGCCCTGCAACACGGGTTGGGCAGTCTCTTCACCCGGTCCGAGGGCCAGGAAGAACCCATGGCGGTGGCCGAATGGGCTCCGCTGGTGGACATCAGCGAGGACGACAAGGAGTACCTGATCAAGGCCGAAATGCCGGAAGTGAAAAGAGAGGATGTGAAGGTCACGGCGGAAGCGGGCACGCTGACGATCGCGGGCGAACGTAAGTTCGAGAAGGAAGAGAAGGGCAAGAAGTATCACCGCGTCGAACGGTCCTACGGCAGTTTCGTGCGTAACTTCTCACTGCCGGACGATGCCAGTCCCGCCCAGGTCAGCGCCGAGTACAAGGACGGCGTGTTGACCGTGCACCTGGCCAAGACCGTGAAGCCCAAGCCGCAACACATCGAGGTCAAAGTTGCCTGAACTCCCCACGGCACCAACGCAACCGCCGATCGTCCAACTCGATAACGATCGGAAGCGATTTCGGCGTTTGCAGCGGAATGAATTGGTGACTCGAGGTGACTTCGTCATGGGTGAGCAGCGGGAGCTTGAACCTTGGCATGGGCCGGGCGGGTTCCGAGCCGACGCGTTTGTGAAACCGGTTTACCGGCGAGACCGAAGGCGTTCGGCCACTATCGAATGACTCCCCAAAACTATGAAACCCAATCATCGTTGCGACAGCGTCCGCGTCGAAGGCCCGCAAAGGGTGTCCGTCCGCTTTGAAGCCGCTCATCCAATGGCCATCCCCATTGGGGTTGCCGCCACCTGCAATGACTGGCGCCGCATGGCCTCGTTCATGCCCAGCCCTTTCGGCGCGAGAATCTTGAATCTACAGGGGGCGAGCCCGGTGGGACGCCGGAATCCTCGGCCCTATGCGTACACCGGGATGAGCAATGCGGAAAGGCACTAATATGGTACACAGCATCAAACAACTCCAGGGAACCAAACTCGGTGCGTCCGATGGCGTTATCGGACAGCTTAAGGATTTCTATTTTGACGATCGGAACTGGGTGGTGCGTTACCTGGTCGCCGACACGGGGAGCTGGTTGCCGGGCCGCAAGGTGCTCCTCACCCCCCATGCGCTCGACCGCCTCGATCCGGCCGGGAACCTCCTGAGCGTGCGCCTGACCCGAAAGCAAATCGAGGATAGCCCCTCAATCGAGTCGCACAAGCCGGTGTCCCGCCAATACGAAGAGGAGTATTACCGGTATTATGGCTGGCCGTTTTACTGGCAGGGCAACGCGTTGTGGGGCATGAGCGGTTTTCCGATATTGGATCTGCCCGCAAATGCTTCCTTGGGCGAACCCGGCACGTTCATCGGCCCGCAACTCGAGGACGCCGATGCGCACTTGCGCAGCACCCGGGACGTGAACGGCTACCACCTTCAAACGGGGGACGGGATCGTGGGCCATGTTTGCGATTTCATGATGGACGCTCGCAGCTGGGTGATTACCCAGTTGGTCATTAAAACCGGCCACCGGCTTTCCGGCAAAGAGGTGCTGCTGCCGACGACCGACGTGACCCGGATCAGTTACGAGGAATCCACCGTGTTCGTGGCTTTGACCGGGGAGGACATCGAGCAGAGAGCTGCGCACCTGCCGGGGACCGCGGTTGCGGCGCCCTGACGAAAGGTCAAGGACCCGGTTGGAAAGCAAGAACGACATGCGGTTTTCATCGTTACGCTGGCGAACCCTGAGGGTCAGGCAGACGGGTCCGCGTCCGCGCGCGATCGAGCCACCTTTGCGGGCCGAGTTGTTCAGCGTGGAACAGCTCGCGCGTCATGCCCGGGCGCTGGCGGCGAACCACCAGATCTTCACCCAACGCGCCGCGAACCGGCTCCTGGCTCGGTTGGATGAGAACGAGGATGTTCTCCGCGGCTTTAACCGGGCAACCCTTGCCGTGGACCAAAGCCGGCGCATCACTCCCGCCGCCGAGTGGCTGCTCGACAACTTCTATCTGATCGAAGAGCAGATCCAGATGGCGCGACGCCATCTGCCCCGGGGCTACAGTCGGGAATTGCCCCGTCTCGCCAAGGGTGCCTCCGCGGGGCTGCCGCGGGTTTACGACATCGTGCTCGAATTGATCTCGCATGTGGATGCGCAGATCGACGCCGGCCCGCTGAGCGCCTTCATCGCCGCCTACCAAACGGTGACCTCCTTGAAAATGGGCGAGTTATGGGCGATCCCCATCATGCTGCGTCTGGGGCTGATTGAGAATCTCCAGCGGGTCACCACGCGGCTGAACCTCGCCCGGCAGGATCGCGATCTGGCGGACTCGTGGGTGGATCGCCTGCAGGACATGGCGGAGAAGAATCCGTCCCACCTCGTGGTGGTGGTGGCGGACATGGCGAAGTCGGACCCTCCCGTTTCCAGTGCTTTCGTGGGGGAATTCTGCCAGCGTTTGTCGCGACAAAGTCCGTTGTTGCATCTCGCGCGCACCTGGCTCGAGCAGCGGCTCACGCAACAAGGGCTCTCCATCGAACAACTCGTTCAACGAGAAAGTCAACATCAGGCGGCGGATCAGGTCTCGGTCAGTCACAGCATTGCCAGTCTCCGTTTCTTGAGCGGCATGAACTGGAAAGAGTTTGTGGAAACCCTGAGCCGCGTCGAGCGGACGTTGCGCTCCGATCCCGCCGGCGTTTATCACGCCATGGATTTTGCCACCCGCGATCGGTATCGGCACGCGGTCGAGTCCCTGGCCCGGCACAGCCAACTCCCGGAAGCGGAGGTCGCGCGGCGCGCCATCCAACTGGCCACGGAGAGCGCCGGGCAGAAGGGGCCGGCGGACCGAACGGCACATGTGGGCTACTATTTGATCGACCAGGGACAACCGTTGCTTGAACGCGCGGCGAACGTGCGTTGGCCCTGGCGCACGATGGTCCCAAGATGCATCCACCGCTTTCCCCTGACGTTTTATGCGGGTGGGATTGGGACGATCGCTTTGCTCGCCACCTTCGGTTTCGTGCAAGCGGCCCGAACGCTGGAAGTGCAGGGATGGATGCTGCTGGTTTTCGCCCTGGTGTTCCTGCTCTGCGCCAGCCAGCTGGCGGTGGCGTCGATGAACTGGTTGTCCATGCTGCTGCTGAAACCCCATCGGCTCCCGCGCCTGGATTATTCCTCCGGTATCGCCGCCGATTGCCGGACCATGGTGGTTGTGCCCACGATGCTCACCAGCCTGAAGGGCATCGACCGGCTCATCGAGACCCTCGAGATTCATCAATTGGCCAATCGGGATCCGCACCTGCACTTTGCCCTGCTCACGGATTTCCGCGACGCGCCGGAGGAGATGCTGGCCGGTGATGCGCCTCTGCTGCGGCGGGCACGCGACGGAGTCGAGATGCTGAACCGCAAATACCCGTCCGCCGGACAGGATCGCTTCTTCCTGCTGCAACGGCCGCGTCGTTGGAACGACGGCGAAGGCGTCTGGATGGGTTACGAGCGCAAGCGGGGGAAACTCCTGGAGTTCAACGCGCTCCTGCGGGGCGGTTCGCGCGCCTGCTTTTCCGAGATCGTGGGCAACACGGCCATCCTTCCGTCCATCAAGTATGTCATCACGCTCGACACGGACACCCAGCTTCCGCGCGATGCCGCCCGACTGCTCGTCGGCACGATGGCCCACCCCTTGAACCGTCCCGAGTTCGATCCGGTGCGCGGCATTGTCGCCAAAGGCTACAGCATCCTGCAACCGCGCGTTGGCGTGAGCCTGCCGGGCGCCCGACGATCCTGGTTCGTGCGGCTCTTTGCCGGCGAGGCCGGCATTGATCCTTACACGCGGGAAGTGTCCGACGTCTATCAGGATGTTTTTAAGGAAGGTTCCTTTATCGGGAAAGGCATCTACGATGTGGACGCCTTCCAGCGGGCCATAAACGGACGTTTCCCGGAAAATGCCATCCTCAGTCATGATTTGCTGGAAGCGTGTCATGCCCGCTCGGGGCTCGTCAGCGACGTGGAATTCTACGAGGAATACCCTTCCCGCTACAACGTCGACGTGGACCGCCGGCACCGCTGGATCCGCGGCGATTGGCAGATCACGCAATGGCTGCTCCCGCGGGTTCCCGGTTCCGACGCCCGGCGGATAGCCAATCCGCTTTCCGGACTGTCCCGGTGGAAGATTTTCGACAATCTGAGGCGCAGTCTGGTTCCCGTGGCCCTGCTGCTCTTGCTGCTGGGCAGTTGGCTGCTCCTTCCCGCGCCCGGCGGCTGGGGCACGCTCCTGGTGCTGGCGATGATCGCGCTTCCCGGCCTGCTGTCGGGGCTGGCTCATGGGTTGCGCAAGCCCATCGACGTCCCTTGGGCCATGCATCTGCGGGAAGCCCTCGGGTCGTGCGGCCGGCAGCTCGGTCAGATCTTCCTGACCCTCGCCTTTCTACCCTACGACGCCTTCATCAGCCTGGACGCGATCGGCAGGACGCTGCTGCGCCTGCTGGTGACGCGCAAACGGCTCCTGGAATGGCAGATGTCGAGCGATTCCGAACGGATCCCGCGCGCCGACCTCATCGGCTTTTACACCACCATGTGGATTGAGCCGGCGCTCGCCCTGGCGACCGGATTATGCCTGGTCACCGCGCTGCCAGCCCAACTGCCGCTCGCCCTCCCACTACTGGGTGTCTGGCTTGCCGCTCCCTGGATCGCCTGGTGGATCAGCCAGCCCATTGAATCCCCGGCTCCGGATCTGTCGGCCGAGCAATGGACCTTCCTGCGACGTACCGCGCGCCGGACCTGGCATTTTTTCGAAACCTTTGTCACTGCGGCGGAGAACTGGCTGCCGCCGGACAACTATCAGGAAGTGCCCACGCCGACGATCGCCTCGCGGACGTCGCCCACGAATATGGGGCTGGCACTGCTCGCCAATCTGGCGGCCCGGGATTTTGGGTATCTTTCGGGAGGCGGCCTGATACGGCGCACGCAGGACACCCTCGCCGCGATGCAACGACTCGAACGGCATGCCGGTCATTTCTACAATTGGTATGACACCCGCACGCTGCGCCCGCTCCTGCCGCTCTATGTTTCCAGTGTGGACAGCGGCAACCTGGCGGGCCATTTGCTGACGCTCGCGTCCGGACTGAGGGAGCAGGCGGATGCACCCATCTTCACATCCCAGATCCTGGTCGGCCTGCGGGACACGGTGGGAATTCTTCGGGATTTGGTCCCGGACCACGCCCCGTTGGCAAGACTCGAGACGGAGTTGGAGGAATCGCCCTCCCATCTGCGCGCGGCGCTTGCCTTGTTGGAAAGCGCCGCGGGCCAGGCGGCCCAGATCGCCGCCGCGTTCGCTCCGCGAGGGGATGAACTGAAAGTCTGGGGAGACACTCTCCAGCGGAGCTGCGAGGAGCACTTGGAGGAGCTGCGATCTCTCGCTCCCTGGCTGACTTGGGCTGGCGCAAATCCTGGCCGCGAGGGCAAGGAGGGTTCAACCTCCGATTCCGAAATCCCCAATCCGATCGCTGAAGTGGAAGTGGGCCTCCCGGCGTCGGAGGGCGCGCTGGGGCCCAGGCTCGACCGACTCGGCCTGGCGCTCACCCTGCGAGAGGTGTCGAAGTTGGATCGATCGTTGGATCCGCCGCGGGATGACGGCGTTCACTCCGCTGGACTTGCGCGTTGCCTGCGTACAGCCAGCGAACTCGCTCGTCAGCGCCTGCTCGCGCTGGAAACCCTGGCCCGGCAATGTGACCAACTGGCGGCCATGGACTTCACCTGTCTGTTCGACGCCGCGCGCGATCTCTTTTCGATCGGGCGCAACGTCACCGAACATCGGTGTGACCGTAGCTTCTATGATCTGCTGGCTTCGGAGGCGCGCTTGTGCAGCTACGTCGCCATCGCGTTGGGGCAGGTTCCCCAGGACCACTGGTTTTCGCTGGGCCGGCTCCTCGTGGCCGCTCGAGGCGAGCCGATACTCGTCTCCTGGAGCGGGTCCATGTTCGAGTATCTGATGCCGCTGCTGGTCATGCCCAACTTTGAGCACACCCTGCTCGGTCACACCTGCAAGGCGGCGGTGCGGGAACAGATCGAGTACGGGAAAGTGCGGGGCGTGCCGTGGGGCATTTCCGAGTCTGGCTACCACCGGACTGATGTTCACTTGAATTACCAATACCGGGCCTTCGGCGTGCCGGGTTTGGGTTTGAAACGGGGATTGGCCGAGGACCTCGTGATCGCCCCCTACGCCAGCGCGATGGCACTGATGGTTGCGCCGGCCCAAGCCTGTGAGAACCTGCAACGACTCGCGGCGGAAGGGCGCGCGGGCGCTTACGGTTTCTACGAAGCGGTGGATTACACCCGGTCGCGCCTCCCACCGGACGAAACCAGCTCCACGATCCGGTCCTTCATGGCGCATCATCAAGGAATGACCCTGGTGGCGCTGGTGAATCTCCTGCGGAACGACCCCATGCCACGGCGGTTCATGGCTTGTCCGTTGCTCCGAGCGGCCGACTTGCTGATGCACGAGCGTTTGCCCCGGACCACCGCCAGCGTGTATGTCGAGGATTTGAAATTGGAAGAATCCCGGACGGTCGCCGCGAGCGGCGAAGCCGTCATGCGGGTGTTCACCAATCCCACACCGCCAAACCCGGAGGTTCATCTGCTCTCCAACGGTCGCTATCACGTCGTCATCAGCAGCGCCGGCGGTGGTTACAGTCGCTGGCGCGACCTCGCGGTCACCCGCTGGCGCGAGGATGCCACGCGCGATTGCTGGGGTACTTTTGTCTATGTGCGCGATCTGGGCACGGGCGAGATGTGGTCCACCGCCCATCAGCCCGTCCAGCGCGCCACGAAAGGCTACGAAGCCATCTTCACCCAGGCGCGCGCGGAGTTTCGCCAACGTCATGCCGGCCTCGAGGTTCACACCGAGATCAGCGTGTCGCCGGAAGACGACGTGGAGTTGCGGCGTGTCACAATCGCCAATCGCTCGGCGGTGACGCGCGTCATGGAACTGACCAGTTACGCGGAGGTGGTGCTGGCAAACCCGGCCGCGGACGCGGCGCATCCCGCTTTCAGCAATCTCTTCGTGCAAACGGAGTTTGTGCCGGGCGATTCCGCCTTGCTCTGCACCCGCAGGGCCCGTTCCCTGGAGGAGAAGCCACCGTGGCTGCTGCATCTGATGTTGGGGCAGGGAAGCGCAGCGGGAGGGGTCTCCTGTGAAACCGATCGCTCCCGATTTGTCGGACGCGGCGGATCGCCGGCCAATCCGGCCGCAATGCGGACCTTCGGGCCCTTGTCCAACACCGTCGGTTCCGTGCTCGATCCCATCATCGCGCTGCGGCGCACGGTCACGCTGGCGGCAAATGAAACCGCCATCGTGGACCTGGTTCTGGGCGTGACCGAGTCCCGGGAAGCCGCGCTGGCGCTGGTGGAAAAGTATCAGAGCTCCCGCATGGCGGACCGAGCCTTTGATCTGGCCTGGACCCACAGCCAGGTGACGTTGCGCCAACTCGACGCCACCGAAGCGGAGGCGCAGTGGTATGGGCGTCTGGCCGGCGCGTTGATTTATGCCGACCCGGACCGCCGGGCTAATCCCGGCGTGCTGGCCCACAACCGCCGCGGCCAAAACGGGCTCTGGAGTTACGGCATCTCCGGCGACGCGCCGCTGGTTCTGCTCCGCATCAGCGACTCGCAGAAGATCGCGATCGTTCGGCAATTGATCCAGGCGCACTCCTACTGGCGGATGAAGGGGCTGACCGTGGATCTCGTGATCCTGAACGAGGACGTCTCGGTTTACCGCCAGTCTTTGCAGGACCAGATCACGAGCCTGATTTCTTCCGGCATCGAGGCGCAAATGCTGGACAAACCGGGCGGCATCTTTGTCCGGCGGCTCGAACAGGTGCCCCAGGAGGATCTGGTGCTGCTGCAATCCGCGGCGCGGATTGTTCTGGACGATGAAAGCGGCAGCCTGGCCGAGCAGATCGAGCGGCGCAGGATTGTGGAACCCTTGGTTCCAGCACTGAGGCCCACCCGCTCCGGGGTTGGGGATGCGCCCACGCCGCTGCCGCCTCGCGAATTGATGTTTGTGAACGGGTTCGGCGGCTTTACTCGCGACGGCCGCGAATATGTTATCACACTGGAGCCCGGCCAGATGACACCCGCGCCGTGGGTCAACGTGCTGGCGAACCCCCATTTTGGGACGGTGATCTCCGAGAGCGGATCAGCCTACACCTGGGTCGAGAACGCCCATGAATTCCGGCTGACCCCCTGGAACAACGATCCCGTTCAGGATATCACCGGCGAGGCCTTCTACCTGCGTGATGAACAGACCGGCGAATTCTGGTCGCCCACCCCGTTGCCGGCGCGCGGTTTGACGCCCCATGTCATCCGCCATGGCTTCGGCTATACCGTGTTCGAGCATACCGAGCACGGCATCGCCTCCGAGTTGTGGGTTTATGTGGCCATCGACGCCCCGGTCAAATTCATGGTTCTGAAATTGCGCAATGTTTCGGGGCGCCCCCGGCGTATTTCCGTCACCGGCTACTGGGAATGGGTTCTGGGTGATTTGAGGCACAAGAGCCTGCTGCACGTGCAGACCGAAGTCGATCCCAGGGCCGGGGCTCTGCTGGCCCGCAATCATTACAATACCGAGTTCCCCGGTCGCATCGCGTTTCTGGACGTGAACGATGCCGCGCGCGCGTTCACCGGAGATCGGAAGGAGTTCCTGGGCCGAAACGGCAGCCTGGACCGGCCGGCGGCCCTGAAGCGGGCGCGCCTGTCCGGCAAGGTCGGAGCGGGACTGGATCCGTGCGGTGCCGTGCAAGTGGCCTTTGATTTGCCGGAAGGCCAGGAACGGGAGACGAGTTTTCGGCTTGGGGTCGGGCGTAACGCGGCCGACGTGTGGGATCTGATTCAACGGTATCGCCGGCCCGACGCCAGCCGCGTCGCGCTCGAGGGGGTCTGGGAGTATTGGAATCGGACTCTCGGCACGGTGAACGTCGATACCCCCGATCCCGCCGTGAATGTGATGGCGAACGGCTGGTTGCTCTACCAGACCTTGAGCGCGCGGCTCTGGGGACGCACCGGGTTCTATCAGTCCGGCGGCGCCTACGGCTTCCGCGATCAGTTACAGGACGTGATGGCCCTGGTGCATGCCGAACCGGCGCTGACCCGCGAGCATTTGCTCCGTGCCGCCGCGCGCCAGTTCCGCGAAGGCGATGTGCAACATTGGTGGCACCCGCCGATGGGCCGCGGCGTGCGCACGCATTGTTCCGATGACTTCCTCTGGCTGCCGTACGCGACCTGCCGTTACCTCGAGTGCCTGGCCGACACCGGGGTGCTCGACGAATCGATTCCCTTTCTCGAGGCGCGCCCGGTCAAGCCCGACGAGGAGGCGTATTATGATCTGCCCAGTCGATCGGAAGAGTCGGCCACACTCTACCAACACTGCGTGCGCGCCATCGAGCACGGACTGCGTTTCGGAGACCATGGTCTGCCGCTGATCGGTTCCGGCGATTGGAATGATGGCCTGAACCGGGTCGGGCACGCAGGGCGCGGCGAAAGCGTCTGGCTGGCGTTCTTTCTTTTCGACGTTCTCACCCGGTTTTCCGAAGTGGCGCGCGCGCGCAATGACATCGGCTTTGCCGAACGTTGCCTCGCGCAGGCGCGGCAATTACAGCGGAACATTGAACAACACGCCTGGGACGGCCAATGGTACCGCCGCGCCTGGTTCGACAATGGCGAACCGCTCGGATCCCATGCCAACCCGGAATGTCAGATCGATTCCCTGCCCCAAAGCTGGTCGGTGATCAGCGGCGCCGGTGATCCACTGCGTTCGCGCCAGGCGATGAACGCCGCGGACGAACGTCTGGTCCGCCGCCATTCGCGACTGATCCGGTTGTTTGATCCGCCGTTCGACCAGTCATCGCTGGATCCCGGTTATATCAAGGGTTACATCCCGGGCGTGCGCGAGAACGGTGGCCAATACACGCATGCCGGCATCTGGACCGCCATGGCCTTTGCGCTCATGGGAGACAGCGAGCGGGCGTGGAAGCTGTTCGCGCTCCTTAACCCCATCCACCACAGTAGTAATCCCCATCGGATTGCCACCTACAAAGTGGAGCCCTACACGGTCGCCGCCGACGTCTATGCGGTCGCGCCGCACATCGGCCGGGGCGGTTGGACGTGGTATACCGGCTCGGCCGGCTGGATGTACCGGTTGCTCATCGAAACCCTGCTGGGCGTCCGCCGCGAAGGCGATCAACTGCGGCTCACCCCCCGTCTCCCCCAAGCGTGGAGTACCTACAAGATCCATTACCGCTTCCGGCAAACCGTCTATCACATCGCCTTCGCCCGGCTCGTCGATGATCCGCTCGCCGCGGATCAACTCCTCCTCGACGGGAACGTGCTCATCGGAAATGCCGTCCCCCTGGTGAACGACCACCGGGAGCATACGGTTGAAATGCGCATTCGCTGACGCCCGCCATCGGCCTGGCGTTGCCTCCAGTCCTGAACGGTTTCCGGCTTCACAGCTGCGTCCAGGAAAAAGGCAATGGAGAAGGCAATGGGGTCGCATCCCAAGGTCGAAGATCCAGAGGCGACCCATGGTCCCGGTGGGATTGCCGTGACGTTGGCCGTTGTGGTTGAGTTGTTCAGGAGAGGTTCAATCGGAATCCATCACCGCAACCGCATAGCCCGGCAGCTTCAGCCGGGTTTTGCCTTCTCGTACTTCCATGGCTTTGCCGGCCATGGCCCAGAACGTTGCTGGTTCCTGCAACACCCGCCGGCTGTTCTGCAAGTCGAGGTATCGGGCGCACCATGCGCCGTCAAGTCCATGGCCCTGTATCTCGAGAGGCTGCTCCGTCAGGTTTGCCAGCACCAAACGCCGTCGACTCCCATTGCCCTGCAAGCCGAATGCAAGCATCCGTCGAGGATCGCTGCTCGATATCGACACCCATCGCCAGGAGCCGCACAGCGCCCTGAGAACCAGGTAAACCGGAAACACCATGCCGGGTTCAGCGGGAAACAGCGCGCCATTCCGCGCATCCCTCGCTTGCGCCATGATTCCCCGCCACCCAACCGTTTCAAAGTAAGTGATGCTCGCGACACCCGCCTCCGCCAGCGTGCACAAACTGCCGACGGTCCACGCCGCCGCAAACAGACTCAACTGCCGCGGATCCACTTGCGGGGGCAATGCTTCTGGCGTGAGTTCCGGCTCCGGCCCGGTGGCCACCGGATTGAACCGCTGCTTCAAGGTCACCGGCGATACCATCAAAGGCCGGCCTCCGGCAAATGCCCGCGCGGTGCGAACCGTCTCGCCTTGCGCCTCGAGAGTCTCCATCACCGACCAGGCGTCGACGGCGTGCACCTGGGGATTGATCGACCAAAAAACACAATCCGCTCCCTCGCACCCAAGCTGCCCCAGTGCCTGTTCACGATTGAGCTCGCAGAAATTGCGGTCGCTGCCCGCTCCGAACGGCACCCCCAGTCCGCCCAGAGCGGCCCGGGCCAGAACGAGCGACTCTGCCGTCGTAGCCGCCTCCCCTTCACGCACCACCAGGATCCGTCTGGCAATGGATCGAGTGCCGTTCGATCCGACGGATGACCGCTCCAACAACTCGCGCAGCGCCGGAAGGCCTGACGCACCCGTTCGCGGGAGATGCACCGCCAGTTCCAATGAAACCCCAAGTTGCCTGCTTTGTTCGACCGCGCGCTCCAGATCCTGCACCCACGAACCCTGCGCCAACCGCACGTCGTGCCGTGCATGGCTCAATCGCAGCGCGCGGATCCGCTCAATCTCCCGTTCGCTCAACGATTCGCCGGCCAATCCCAAACCGAGTTCGGGCATCCGCCTCGACTCGCCGCCGCGCGACCACTCCAGCGTCACCAACTCCGTGTCCTCATGCCGCGTCGCCATGCCGCGCGAACGCGGGTCTTGGATCAATCGCAGGCTAATTGCCTGCCGTACGCGCTCCCCTGATTTCACTTCGACGGGAAACGGCCGCGCCAGCGGCGTGCCGTAGGTCTTGAAACTCGCGTCGGTCCAGTTCCGCTGGTCTTCCATCTCGAACACTTCGCCTGCGAACGTCAATTCGGCCCAAAGTCCTGGTTCGACCTCATGGGCCAATGCCCGCAGATCCTGGAAGCTGGCCTTCCCAAAAATCTGGGGCTCGATCGTCCGTGGCAGTGTGCCCTCGATGACCTCGCCGCTGGTGCGAATCTGTCGGGCCCGCGCGCCCGCGCATTCGCGGATGGGGTGCAGCACGCAGAATCCAATCCGGTTCTTCAAAAACGTCCCGCGCACAACCCCATCACAAGCGTATCGCACCGAGCCATCCGGCCATCCTTCAATCAGCCCGCGCCATGCGAAATGAATCCCGGCCTGTCGATGCTCGCACTCGAATTCAAGGCGAAACGTATCCTTGCCAATCGTCCGTTCCCGCTCGCTCAACCGCCCCGGCACCGTACCCCAGTTCCGATCCCGCAAAGCAAAATAAATCCCCCGAATGATTTCCGTTCCCCCGCGCTTGAACCACCGCAACGATCCGGTGCCCGCATCATAGCTCAGCCGCACGGGTCCCGCGCGCAGCGTGACCAACGCCGCCGGTTTGATTGCCGCGCCATACATCAGGTACTCATCCGTCAGCATATCCTCTGCCTCCGTTCACACCACCGTTCGTCATTCGCTCCCATCCATGCGCATCCGCGCAATGCACGCGCTTCACGTTTCACGTTTCACGTTTCACGTTTCAACCCCTGACTATTCCCGCCGACCTCATCCGGCGTCACAAATATCTTCCGGCGGTTCCACCGAACCAGCCAACCATTGCGCAGGCTGTCGAGCAACACCGCCACGAAGATCACTCCGCTGGTGATCAACGGATAAAGATAGGGATTCACGTTCAGGATGTTGAGCCCGTTCTCGAGGGTCTGGATCAGCACCGCCCCCAGCACAGTCCCCGGAAACACTGCTCCTCGTCCGCCAAACAGACTCGTACCGCCAAGCACTGCCGCCGCGATCGCCAGGAACTCGCGGTTGTTCCCAAAGCCTGGCGACACCGCCGGCGCCTGGGACAACGCCACCACCCCCGCCACCGCCGCACATACCCCGCAAATCATATAGACCACCCATAATACCCAGCGCGTTCGAATGCCCGCCTTCCGCGCCGCCTCGAGGTCTGCGCCCACCGCGTAAATCTGGCGCCCAAACGGCGTTCGCGTCAGAACCACATGCGCCACGACGACCACCCCCGCAAAGATCAGCACGGGCACAGGGACGCCCACCACGCGCGCCGCACCCAGCTCATAGAAGCTGTCGGGTAGATTCATCGCCCGGGTTTCGGTGATCTGCAGGCCCAGTCCTCGCCCAAAATAGCGAGTGGCCAGAGTCACGACGAACGCCATGATTCCCAGCCGCGTGATGAACAGTCCGTTCACCGCGCCGAACCCCGCGCCCACCAGCAACATGATCAGCAACGCCATGGGCAAAGATCCTCCGCCCAGGACGAACTTGCCGCTCAGCGCCGCCGCCACGAACATGATCGCCCCCACGGACAAGTCCACCCCTGCCGTCAACAGCACAAACGTCATCCCCACCGCCAGGATCCCGGTCGACGATGCCTGGATGAGGATGTTCAATCCATTCTGCGGATCCCGAAAGGCCGGCGCCAACAGGCCAAAGACCACCAGCACCACCGCGAACAGGATCAGTGACGCCTGGTTCATCAGCGTCACCGTGGTTCGCTGCCACAGCGGCCCCCTCATGCCAGCACCCCGCTGTGCAACGCCGACCGCAGGATCCGTTCGCGATCAAACTGGCCCGGCTCGATGCTATCGCCAATGGCTCCGCGGTTCATCACCAGGATCCGGTCGCACATCCCGATCAATTCCTCGACCTCCGACGAGATCATCAATACTCCGGCGCCCCGCCCGGCCAGTTCATTGATCAGGCGGTAGACCTCGCACTTGGCGCCCACGTCGATCCCGCGCGTCGGCTCGTCCAGGATAAACACCTTCGGCTCGTTCAAGATCCACTTCGCGAGCACCACCTTCTGCTGGTTGCCTCCACTCAGGGTCTTCACGGGCTGGCCATCCCGCGCGCCCGGCGTCAGCCGCACCGCCTCCCGCATCCTGCGCACCGCCGCCTGCGCCTCCTCCCGCCGCACCGCTTTCGTCCGGCCCACCATCCGACCCAGCGCAACCAGCGTGATATTGTCGCCCACCGACGCCTCGAGACACAATCCGTCCGCCCGCCGGTCTTCGGTGAGGAACGCCATGCCGCGCGCGATTCGCTCCCGGGGCGGCAACGGGTTCAGACATTCTCCCGCCAGGCGGATCTCGCCGGCCGAGCAGTCGTCGAGCCCGAACAGAATGCGCGCCAACTCGGATCGGCCCGACCCCATCAGACCGGAAATGCCCAGCACTTCGCCTCGATGCAATTCGAAGGTGACAGCGCGCACCATTCCCGGCTGCGACACCCCGCGCACTTCGAGCAGCACCTCCGTGGACGGCCGCGACGTGCGGGTCGGGAAGAACTGGGTGATCTCGCGCCCGACCATCAGCGACACCATGCGATCCAGGGTGAACCCGGACATCGCTCCACTCCCGACCACCTGCCCATCGCGGAGGATCACCAAGTCGTCGCACAGTGCCCGCACCTGCTCGAGGTTGTGGGAGATGTAAATCAGCGCGAGGCCCCGCTCCCGCAATTGCCTTACCATCTCGAACAACCGTCCGGTCTCCCGCGTGGTCAAGGATGTCGTCGGCTCGTCCAGGATGATCAGTCGCGCCTCGCCCATCATCGCCTTCGCAATCTCGACCAACTGCCGTTCCCCGGCGGATAACCGTTCCACCGGCGTATCCGGTCCATGTTCCAACCGCACCTCGCGCAACACGGCTCGAGCTCGCTCACCCATCGCCCGCCGGTCGATCAACCCCAGTCGCCGCGGAAATCCGCCGATGAACAGATTCTCCGCAATTGTCAGGTTCTGAAACAAATTCAATTCCTGATGGATAAACGCCACCCCCGCCCGCTCCGCTTCCCGTGGTGACCGCGGGCTGTACCGCCCGCCGTTCCACCGCATCTCGCCCGCATCGGCACAAAGATTGCCGCCAACGATGTTCATCAACGTCGATTTCCCCGCCCCGTTCTCGCCCACCAACCCGAGCGCGCAGCCGGCGTGGACTTCGAAGCTCACCCCTTCAAGCACCTTGACTCCGAAGAACCCCTTGTCGATCCTCCGAAACGCCAGCAACGGCTCGGTCAATCGATCGACTCGCATGGGCGGATTCTCATCCATTCGGATTTCCTGCGGATTTCGAGCTTCAGAACTTCAGCATCCCCCGGCTCACCCCGTGCGAGCGAGAATCCGGGTCCGCGCCGTGTCCAGCAGCGCCGCCCCGAGAATCACCCCGCCTTTGACCATGGTGATCGTGTAAAAGGTCAGCCCCACCAGGTTCAGGCTGTTGTCCACCAATGCCAGAAACAACACCCCGAACACCGTGCCCAACACCCGCCCCCGGCCCCCATACAGACTCGTTCCCCCGATCACCACCGCGCCCACCACGTCCAGGAGATTGTCCCGGGCCATCTCGGGGTTGCCGGTTTCCAACCCCGCCGTAAACAGAATGGCGGACAAACCGGCGAACCCACCGCTCGCCACGTAGGTCCAGAAAGTCACCCGCCCCACCGGCACTCCGGACACCAGGGCCGCCCGCGCGTTCTGACCCACCGCGTAGAACCATCGCCCATACAGCGTGCGACTCAGAAAACCATGCGCCAGCCAGGTCACCGCCACCGCCATCACCGTCGCCACCCACAGGTTTTGCCCCAGCATCACAAATCCGGCCGGCAGCCCGCCAATCTTCCGCGATAACGTCACCCATATCGCAAAGCCGCTCACAAACATCATCGTCGTCAGCGTCGCAATGAACGCCGGAATCCGGCAAACCGCCACCGTAAAACCGTTTACTGCCCCCAAGCCCAATCCCACGGCCAGCATCACCAGCACCCCGACCGGCACCGCCAGTGCGTTCCCAGCCATCCAACCGTCCTCGCCGCTCATCACCTTCGCCCCCAGCACGCTCGCCAACGCGATGATCGACGTCACCGACAAATCGATCCCTCCGATGATCAGCACCAAGGTCAGCCCCACCGATACCACCAGCACTGGCAACAGATACGCCAGGATCGTCTGCGCGTTGCTCACCGACACGAACCCCGTCGCCCACGGCGCCATCCCCAACACATACGCCACGCTCAGCCAAAGGATCAGGTGATCCGACAGCACCCCGCGCTTCAGCCAACCCGGCAGCCACCCGTCAACCCGCATCCCGATCGCCATTGGACCTGTCACACGCATTCAACCATTGCCCTTTCGCCTCCGCAAAAAAGACCGTCCACCATATCCCCGACGCGCCAACCTCCGGCACGGCGTCGTTGCAGCGCGCATACCCCAACCCGTCACCTTCCCATCACCCGCGCGCCCCACATTCGATCCTTCAGGTCATGCAGGTTCCCTTGGTGAATCACAAACCCGGGATCCAATATCAACGCCGGCACCTCCTTTCCCGCCAACAGATCCAGCACCGCCTGCACCGATTGTTCCGCCTCGAAATAGACATCCTGCACTCCCGTCGCATCCAGATACCCTTCCTCCAGCATCTGATACGCCGTTGCGTCGCCGTCGAATCCACCAAGGATCACGTGGCCCGGCGTGCCCACCTTGTGATATTTGTTCGCCGACTTCAACGCGGCTACGATCGCCGGAAACAGAAAATCCGACGAAGTGAAGATGAACGAAATATCCGGATGGGCCTGCAGTCCGTTGACGACGCCTGACCGCGCCTTCTCCTGGTTCCACTCCGACGGCACCTCCGACACCACCTCAACCACCTCTTCGTTCCCTTTCACGGCATCGTAGAACCCATCCCTGCGCCCGATCGCATTTGCATCCCCCAAATCCCCGACCACCACCATCGCCTTGTGTTTCCTCCCCGACTGGCGCGCCTGCTCGACCATGAACGACACCGTCTCGCGCGTGAGCTTCCGGTTGTCCGCCACGATCGCCACCGATCTCACCCCTTCGGTCTCCGCGGCCGGCCGATTGAACAATACCACCGGAATGCCGGCCTCGTTCGCCGCTTTGATCGCCGGAATGCACGTCCGCGCATCCTTCGGCACAAAAATAATGCCGTCCACCTTGCGCGTAATGAAAGTCCGAATCTGCTGCAGTTGCCGGCTCGAATCGCCATCGGCAATCGAGTCCACCACGTCGATTCCGCGCTTCTTCAGCTCGCTACGGATCGCCTCGAATCCCGCCACCCAATACTCCGTCTGCAGAGTTTCGAAATTCACCCCGATGGTCAGCCGCTTGCCGCCTCCTTCCGGCGTCGACTCCGGCGCCCGGCCGCATCCGCCGCCCACCACCAACACACCAAGACCGACAACCGCCGCAAGCAACCGGCTCCGACGTGTGATCGATTCTGCGAGGCAGCTGCCTCCCGCTCCAGGCCATGTGTTTCTCATGCGAATGTTGTCTTCAGGGTTCGTTCTATTCCGTCAGCAGCCCGCGCATATACCGCACTCCCGCCTCAGTATCTTCCCGCTCCCGCGCGATCGTCTCGTCCACCGACCCACGCGGACTCACCCAGGTCTCGATCACCGCATTAAACGGGTGCGGACAACTCCCCAATTCCCGCAGCAACCACGGCACCTCGAGCTGCCCCTGACCTGCGGGACAACCTTCCAGCTCGAATCCCATCCGGTGGCTCACCCGACGTATCCTGAAGTCTTTCACGTGCAACGAAAGGGTATGGCGTCCCAACGTTTTCACCACCGTTTCCGGGCCTTCCAGGGCTCCAAACGAGTTTACCGTGTCAAGGCAGATCCCCGCGTGTTCCACCCCCAATTCCTCGACCATCCAAGCCAAAGTCCGGCACCGAAACCGATCGTGATTCTCGATCGCCAACCGAACGCCCGCCTCCGCCATCTCCGGCAGCAACGGCCGCAACCGCGCCACCGCCTCTTCCGGCGATGGTTCATCCCCCGCCCGGTCGATCACCACCCGCAGGAACCGCCCTCCACCACGCCGCACCAGCTCCAGGTAAAACCGCAGGTTCTCGACCTCCAGACCCGCCGTGCCCCACTCGAGTTCCAGCCCCAGTTCCGCCCCGCGCCCCATCAATCGGTCAATTTCCCCCGCGGTCCATCCGGTCATCGGCAGATTATCGCAAATCTGGACCACCCGAACCCCCAACTCCGCCACCCGATCCAAAAGCCCAAACGCATCCATCGGCCGCCTCGGCCGATGCCCCGGCACCCCGATGGCCCACGCATACGCATAAGATCCCACGCCCAGCTTCATACCCCTCAGCCCTTCACGATCCTCTCCACCTGTTCCTTCACGCTCTCCGGCTCGAACAAAAGCTTCCAATCCGGCTGCAACAACCGGCCCCGCCCATACTCGGCAATCAACTTCGCCCCGTCCGAAAACGGAAAGGAAACCCGCCCAAACGCAATCCCCAATTCGACCTTCGCGTGACCGAACATGAAATCCTCCGCCGCCGCACGCGGCACCCCGCGCCGCACCGCTTCCTCGAGCGCCTCGCGCAGGGCCATCATCAGGCAGATCCCCACCGTCTCGGCCATCGCCGGCTCGAGAATCGCCATCTGTTCCACCGTGATTCGGTGGGCTCGGGTGACCGGTGCATAAATGTCGCGTGCGACTCTCTCCCCCAATTCGTAATGCGCCTCGGGCCCCTGCATCAGCGCGCACACAATCGCCTGTCGCGCGTGCGTGCCCCCGAAGAAATCATCCCGTTCCTGTGTGCTTTCGAAGTGATCGAACACGCTGGGATGACACGGATGACTGACGAAATAGCTGATGTCCTCACGCCGCGGCAACTCTCCGGCGTGCGCCGCCGCCGGATCCAGCGTCATCAACAGGCAGCCCGGCTTCACCTGCGGCACGATCTGAGCCGCCACTTTGCCCAGGATCCGATCCGGCAACGCCAGGATCACCACGTCGGCATCGCCCATCGCTTCCGCGCACGCCACCGCCGTCATCCCCTGCTCCCGCAGCCGGGCTATGCCGGCTTCGGCCGTCTCAACACACGCCAACCGATAACCCGCATGCCCCTTTAAATGTTCGATGACACGACAACCCATTTTGCCACCCGCGCCCAGCAACGCCACCGCCAATACTTGATCGCTCATGATTTCCTCCTGCTTCGAATCGTCGACCGCCGTTTCCGGCACGGTCCTCCCGCCCCGCGCAACAGCGAAATGAAAAAATCGTCCCGTCCGTTCTGTCCGCCTTTGAACACCATCTCGCGACCGTCCATCACCCGGCCCGGCGCATGCACCCGGCACAAGGGCGCCCCCGGCGCCACCGGCGCCGCGAACTCAAGCGCCTCGACCCCCATCGCCTGCGCCGCGAAACCCGAAGTGTCGCCGCCCGTCACCGCGCCACGCTCCACCCCGCGCTGACAAACCCGCTCCAATAACTCGCCCAACACCGTGCCCAGGACTTCCGCCGAGCCGCGTCCCTCCGCGCGCAACGCCCGGGCGGTCCGCGCCAGCCGTGGATCCTGCGGTCCCCGCGCGGTGTGAAAGATCACACTGCGACCGAGTTTGAGTTGGTGACCGCCCAGCTCGCACGCCCGCGCCAGCGCCACCGACCGCGTGCGCCGACGCACCAACGCCCCGGTATCCAGAGGCACCTCAGCGAATCCAGCCTCGACGGCCCGCCCAATCTGCCGATCCGTTACCGGCGAACAACTGCCGGACACCACCGCCAGATTGCGCGCTGGTGCCAGCCGAAACTCCGGCACGCTCCCTCGCAACACGCCACGACTCCGCCACCAGGTGAGCAAGGCATACTCGAGCCCCGAAGAGCCGACGGCAAAGAGCGGCGTGCGACCCCGCGTTCGCGATCCGACCAACTCCCCAATCCGCGCCAGATGCTCCTCGTTCAACACATCGAACAGCACCGCTCGCGCACCCTCCGCGAGTAAAGCACTGACCTGCTCCGCCGCCACCCATCCATCGAGCGCCAACACATCCACCAACCCAACCGCCAGCCGGGTTTGTCTTCCCAGCAGCACCCGGATATCCGCTTCATCCATCGGGGTCGTGGGATGTTCCCGCATCGTCGGATGCCGGTCCAACCGGTGCGGGTCCATGTCCAACCCCGACCGGGCGAACAAATTCCCGAACACACAGTATCGCCCCAAGCCCGGGGCTCCCACCACCAGCGGCACAAACCCTCGACCCAATACGCGCATTCCCAGCTCGAGCGCCCGTCCAATGCTCCCCACCCGCGGCGAAGAATCGAAGGTCGAACACACCTTGTAATGCACGATCGACGCGCCCGTCCTGGCCAAGGCCCGGAACACGGGCGGCAACTCCCGGTCCGCCTCCTCCGGAGTCATCGTCCGACTTCTCCCCGCCACGCCCAACGCCCGCAAACCCGGGTAGCGCCGCAAGTCGCGCGCGCCCGGCGGCCGCAAAAACAACACCGTCCGCAACCCCGCCCGCGCCAGCGATTCCATGACATCCGTCGACCCGGTGAAATCATCCCCGTAAAACGAGATCAGCAGCTGATCGCTCACGCTTCTCCCCCTCTCTCCCTCAACCCGCCAAACTTCGCGAGCGTCTCGCGCAAGGCCCCATGCTCCCGCGCATAGTCCTCGAGCGGCACCCCCGCCACCGCGGCTTCCCACGCCTCCCGCAATGCCCGCACGCCCGACGCCGGACCCCCCGGATGCGCCATGATCCCGCCTCCCGCCACATACAGCAGATCGATCGTCCGGGTTCGACGATACGTTTCAGGCGCCTGCCCGCCCCACTGACCCGAGCTCACCACCGGCATCACGGGACAGGCCGGTCCGGGCGGCGCATACAACGGCGCCAGACACGATTCAATGCTCCGCACCACCGAATCGTCCGGTTCCCAGAACTTGTTCTTCAACCCGTTCACGTGCAGATGATCCACCCCCGCCAGGCGCCAGATCTTCTGCCACGCGCCAAACTCGACACCGAGCAGCGGATGCCGCGTCAACATTCCCCACCCATTGCGATGCCCGTGGATGGGCAACCGGCTTCGACGCCGCAGTTCGAGCAACCCCGCCAATCCCACCGCGTGAATGCTCACCATCACACAAGTGCCTCCCGCCTCCACCACCAGATCGTGGTGCCGCAACATCCACTCCACCTCGTCGCTGATGTTGAACGCGTACATCACCCGCTTCCCGGTGCGATCCGCCAACTCGTCGATCACACGCAGCACCGCCTTCACCCGCTCCGCAAGGGGCGAATGCGGGGGGTTCGCCATTAACTCGTCGTCCTTGATGAAATCGATTCCCGCCTCCCCCAGCATCCGCACCAGCGCCGCCGTTTGATCCGGCGTTAGCCCGACACTTGGCTTCACGATCGTCCCGATGATCGGTCGCCCTCGCACTCCGGCCAGCTCTCGAGTGCCTTCGATCCCGAATTGCGGTCCCGGGTAGCGCGCCGCAAACGCGTCCGGCAATTCGAGATCCAAAAGCTTGCATCCCGTGTGCTCCGCCAATTCGTAAAGATTCCCGCACACCGTCGCCATCAACGTCACCAGGTTCGTCCCCAGGTTCGCCATGGGAAACGATAGCGTCACTTCCGCCCGCCGATACCGACCTGCTTCCCCCAATCGACCTCCCGGCAAACTCGGCCCAGCCACCGACTCCAATTCGCGGATCGCGACCACTCGCGCCCGCGCCCGCGCCTTCAACTCCTCGGTTTCGCCCGGCACAGGCAGGAACGTCCCGGACGATTGCTCGCCCGCAATACCCTCGGCGACCCGCTCGAGTTCGAGCGCGGTCTCGATCCGATACTTCGCCACGATACATTCAGTCGCCATCCCACACTCCCTCAACTCCCCCCCCCGCCACTCGGGAGGGTGCCCCCTCTGCCCCGCCCTTTCAAAGACGCACCACGTTCCCCGTCGCCGCCGATTCGTACGCGCCAAATACCAATGCCATCGTCCTCAGATTATCCTCTCCTGTGGTCTCCGCTTCACCTCCGCCGCGCAACGCCTCAATGAGATTCGCATGACATGACACAATGCTCGATTGCACCAGCGCATAACGCGCATCCACCCACGCATAATGCGGTGGCGGCACCCGACGCGATACAGTCCCTTCCGCCGTGGTCAACCGCAGCCAGAAATCCGCGCCCAGCTCGAGCGATCCCTTGGTTCCCTCGATCGTCACGAAGGTTTCCGGAAACCGGTCCTGCTCAAGGCGGCTGGCGTAGCTCAGATTCGCCGTCACCGTCGCCTCCTCGCCCATCGTCATCATCACCGATGCCACGTCCTCGCCCCGAATGTCTTCATGCACCCGGTGCGTCCGGCAATACAACTGTCTGGCTTCGCCAAACAGGAACCTCGCCGCATCCAGAATGTGACTGCCGACGTCCGTCAGAATGAATTGCTTCAGTTCCCGTAAGCTGGGTTGGTTTTCGAACACCGGAAAACTGTTGCAATAATCGATCCGCCCGCGGAAAACGCGACCGATGGCGCCCGAGTTCAACAATTGTTTCAACTCACGCAGCGGGTGTTGCCAGCGCCAGTTCTCATGCACCATGAATGGCACCCCGGCGTTGCGGCACGCCGACACCATCGCCCGCGCATCCTCGAGCGTTTCCGCCATCGGCTTCTGACAGATGACCGGCAAGCGATGGGCCGCCGCCAGCTCGACAAACCGCCGGTGCGTCCCCACATCGGTGATCACATCCAGAAAATCCAGCCGCTCACGCCCGATCATCTCCTCCGCATCGTCATAAACCGCCCCGATGCCGAACCGCTTCGCCACCGCCTCCGCTTTGCTTCGCGTCCGATTATAAACCGCGACACACTCGGCGCCCTCGATCTCGCGCCAGCCGGCGAGCTGGTATTGCGCCCAAAAACCGGTCCCCAGAATGGCGAATCGCAGTTGTTGCATGGCTATGCAAGGCAATGGTGGCATTGGGGTCTAAACAGTTGGCACTCCGCTCCTGAGTTTCGCCACAAAGCGCTGGCGCTCCGGGTCGTCGGCCAGCATCTGCGCGAAACGCTTCACGGCCTGCGCCGCCGCCTGATACTTCAGGCCCACTGGCGGCACCACCTCCGCCAGCCGCATCCCGCCATAACGAACCGCCACATACATCACTCCGTCCCGTCCCCAATCCCCGTGCCGCTCCGCCCAGCGCTCCCATGGCTCTCCCCGAATCTTCTCCGCCGCCCCCACCAACTCTTCCCACCCAACCCGGCGTCGCAGCCGTCGCGCCGGGGTCTGTTCCTCCTGGTTCAGCCGGCGTCCCGACAGCAGCTTTCGCGCGTACCCGGTCTCCCCCAGCACCACCCCGGCGACCAATCCCTCCCACGGACTGACCAAAACCCCTTGCCGAATCGGTTGCTCCGTATACGCCTTCAAGGCCGCCCGGCGCTCCAGCCGGCTGCGCCCTCCGCAGGCCCGGCCGATCACCCCCGTTTCCAGCCATCCCGGATTGGGCTCCATGCCCATATAAATCCGCCAGGAACTCCAGGGATGCTCTCGCAGCGTTTCCAGGCGGCGCCGGATCAATTCCGCTCCCGGATGCTCACACCCCAGCACCCGAGCCCGGCGCTGGTCGCTCTGGCTCAAGCCCAGTCCTCCGATCCGCACCGGATTCAGATGGACATAGCGCGCCACCTCCACCGCCTTGGCCGCCTCCTGGATCAACACCCCCTTGAATCGCCCTTGAAACACGGTCCCACGGCACCGGTGAGCCCTATTGAACTTGATCGCGTAACTCACATTCAACCAGCGTATGGCGTGGCTCAGATTGGCCTCCCTCGTCCGCACCAACAAATGGTAATGATTGTGCATCAGCATGAACGCATGCACTTCCAGCGCAAAACGCTCCGGCAACTCGGCCACCGCCCCCAGAAACCTCCGCCGATCCGCATCATCCAGGAACAACGCGCCTCCGCGGTGCCCGCGATTCTTCACCTGATACCACGCCCCCGCAACGTCAATCCGCAACGGCCTCGCCATACGCCCGGAAGACAACACCGCGAGCATCCTCGTGTCAACTATTTAGATGCGACCCCGTGGTTTTCCATTTCGAGTTGTGGCGATCGTGATTTGAGGGCGGCCGCGCGGTTGAACTTCCCCGAACGCGTTCAGGTCGGCCGGGCGGGTATCGAGCCAGTCGGTACCGGCCGGTGGGGGGTAGGACTGAACCAAACGACCGGGGTTGGCGTCCCAGAGCCTGCCTCCGGCTCCCGCGGTCAGAACGTGGCGGTTGCGTTGCGCATTCGTGCTTGGCCTGGGGTGGCCGGGAGGCCATGATGCGGGCATCCTTATGAACTCGCGCGTTGTGGTGGTTGGCAGTTCCAACACGGATTTGGTGGTTCGCACGGCAAGGCTGCCAGCTCCGGGTGAAACGGTCACCGGCCGTGAGTTCGCGGTGCACGCCGGAGGGAAAGGCGCCAACCAGGCGGTGGCGGCAGCCCGGGCGGGGGCCAAGGTGACCTTCGTGGCGTCCATCAGCCGGGACGAGTTTGGCGATGCGGCGGTGGCCCGATTCGAGAAGGCGGGAATCGACACTCGCTGGATCGTGAGAGACAGCGCCAAGCCGAGCGGTGTTGCGCTGATCTTCACGGATCGGCAGGGAGAGAACATGATTGGAGTTGCCCTGGGTTCGAACGAAGACCTCGAGGCGAGCCATGTTGCGGCGGCGGCGGCGGCGATTCGAGAAGCGGGCTGTGTGGTGGCTCAGTTGGAGGTGCCCTTGGCGGCCGTGCGCGAGGCCGCGCTGCTGGCGAGCGGTTTTGGCGTGCCCATGCTCTTGAACCCGGCGCCGGCGACCCGGCTGGATCCGGAGCTGCTTGCCTGCCTCGCGCTGCTGACGCCCAACCGGGGCGAGTTGGCCATGTTGACCGGACGGCCAACGCGGCATCGATCGGATATCCCGGAGGCGGCGCGTCTGCTGCGCCAGAAAGGGGTCGGCCATGTCATTGCCACCTGCGGCGCGGAAGGGGTGTGCTGGTGCTCCGACTTCGGCGCCCGGTGGTTTGCCGCACCCCGGGTGGAGGCGGTGGACACGGTCGGCGCGGGCGATTGTTTTTCGGGGGCGCTGGCCGCCGCCTTGGCCCGCGGCGATTCCATGTCCGAGGCCATTCGGTTTGCGGCGACGGCGGCCGCGATCTGTGTCACGCGAAACGGAGCTCAACCCTCGATGCCGCGGCGCAGGGAGATTCTTGGTCGGTTGGAGCCGGCTTGTTAAGGGTCTTTTAAGGGTTTGAATCGTTTGGCGCGTTCTGCTAAGAGTGCGCCATGAATCCCACTTCCATTTCTCGTCGGGTAACCCTGGTCGCGCTCGCCGCGGGGATGATGTCTTTTTGCCAGGCGGCCAGCGTTCAATTCACGATCGATTCCTCCCAAACCCAGGTCACCCTCTCCGGTACGGCCGCGGGCCTAAAGGTGGAGCCTCAAGGGGAGGGCAGTCTGACGACCTCCTTCGAAGGCACCGTCGTCGCTGAAGTGACCGAAAACACGGTGCGATTCGTGGAGGGCAGCCGGATCGACGGCGTGATCAATGGCAATTGGAGGCCCATGGCAAATGGTGCGTCGGGGACGGCGCCCGCCGATTTCGGGGCCAAGGCGGGCGGGGGCCTTTTGGGGGGCGACGGCGCGCTGAGAGATCTCTTCCTGGATCTGGTCAGCGACGCCGCTGTGCCGCTGAATCAGGGGCAGTTCAACGCGGATGGGCTCCGCTTCCTGTTTCCGGAAAGCGCGCCCAGCGCCTTCGACTACCGGGTTACGGTCTTGTTCAGCGTCGAGAGCGGCCGTGAGTTGCTGGCGGGATTCGCCACCAACCGCATCGCGACGGCTGGAACCCTGACCACCGAGGACAACCTCCAGGTGCTCGAGATTCCCATTGCCGCAAGCATCACCTTTGAACTGCTCAACCCGGGTGACAGTTCCCTGACGATTTCGGGCAAGCTGCGGGCTACCCGGCCGCTCGAGGTCGAGCCGGAACTCATCGTGGGGCCGGTCCAGCTCAACCCCGACGGAACCCTCACCTTTACCTGGAGCGGGGGGGCGGATGAAGGCACTGAGATTCAGCGCACGACCAATCTGGAGAACTGGAGCAAGGTGGCCGACATTCCGCAAGGCGTGACGAGTTGGAGTGTGGAGCCAACCGGGGGCGCGGCGTTTTATCGGGTCTTCCAGCCGTAGCTCGGATTCCGCATGGATTTAGGGGCTGGGGAGCGGCTCCGGCAGGGCGTGAACCATCCGGGTGCAGGGTTTGCCTGGGGAGGTTAGCGGCGTTGAGGGAGGTCAGTCGACGGCTTTATCATAAAGGCCACTTACGAGCGCGGAGCGTTTAGAGGTTAATAACTGATGCAAAAAATTAGCTTGTTTGCATGGTGGGCTCCGTTGATATTTCGCTTCCTGTGGTAGCCGGCAAATGAATGATGTCCTTCTCAGCGATCTGATCTACGTGTTTGCCTTCTGCATGGGCGGGGTGGTTTTTGCGGTTAGCCCGTTCGTGATCGTGCATCTGATTTCGGCGCGGAAGACTCGTAATTACGCCAACAAGACCGGGCAATTCATCGAGTGCGGGATGGATCCGATCGGGGACGCGTGGATCCGGTACAGCGCGGTGTATTACCTGTATGCGCTGGTGTTTGTGGCGTTTGCGGTGGACGTATTGTTTTTGATTCCGGTGGCGCTGGTTTACGACCGGGTGTACGCGATTCGGGATTTGGTCGAGGTATGGATTTTTGTGGGGATTTTGTCGTTGGTGATTGTCTACGCGTGGAAGAAAGGAATTTTCGAATGGAACCGCAGGGTCAATGTGCCCAAGCCGACTGTTCCCAAATCGTGAGGTTTGCGGTATTGGACGACCTGCTGGCGTTGGGACGCGCCAACTCGTTGTGGCCGTTGACTTTTGGTTTGGCCTGCTGTGCCATCGAGATGATGGCGGCGGGGGCTTCCCGGTTCGATATCTCCCGGTTTGGAGCCGAAGTATTCCGGCCCTCGCCACGCCAGGCCGATGTGATGATCGTGGCGGGGACCGTCAACAAAAAGATGGCCCAGGCGGTGAAGACCCTTTACGACCAAATGCCCGAGCCCAAGTGGGTGATTGCGATGGGCAACTGCGCCATATCCGGGGGGCCTTTTGTATTTCCGGGTCAGTATGCCGTGGTCGAAGGGGTCGACAAGCTGTTCCCGGTGGACGTTTACGTGCCGGGTTGTCCGCCCCGGCCGGAGGCGTTGATCGAGGGGATTTTGGCCCTGGAAGAGAAGATAACGGGCAAGCGGCGCTGGCCCAGGGTGAAGGCCGAATGAGCGCGGAAGAACTCGCCGAGCGGTTCTCCCGGTTGTTCCCGCGAGCTTCCGCCCCCCCGGAATCGACCTCGGCGGACGGGGTCTCGGCCGATGGAGTGGTTCCAGCGGAGCCGTCCAGGCCGGCCCAGGAGACGGAGCATGCCGCGCGGGGGTGTCATCTCGAGGCCACTTTGGCGTCCGGGGAAGTGGTGGCGGCGGCACGCCTGATGGACGAGCACGGATTTGCCATCGACGCGGTGACGGGGGTGGACTGGCTCGCGGAGGGTCAGATGGAGGTGATTTACGATTACTTTCATCCGGTCAATGGGTTGCGTGTGGCTGTCCGGGCGCGGATACCGCGTGAGAACCCGGAGATACCGACCGTATCGGAGGTATTTCCCGGGGCGAACTGGCACGAGCGTGAGACGCACGATTTCTTTGGCATCCGGTTTACGGGACATCCGGATCTGACGCCGTTGCTGCTGCCGGAGGATGCGGTTTATCACCCTCTGCGTAAGGACTTTAGCGGTGAGTGAATCGAACTTCATCTCAGCCGCCGAGCATGCCGGGGAGACCTTTGTGCTGAACCTGGGACCCCAGCATCCGGCGACGCATGGGGTGCTGCGGGTGAAGCTGACGATGGATGGCGAGTATATCACCCGGGCGGAGCCGGTGCCCGGTTACATCCACCGGATGCATGAGAAGATGGGAGAGAACCGGAACTACGCCCAGTTCCTGCCCAACACGAGCCGGATCGATTATTTGTCCGCCATGCACTACACCCACGCTTTTGTGGGAGTAGTCGAGCGGGCCGCGAAGCTGGAGGTGCCGCCTCGGGCGGAGTATATCCGGGTGATCACCTCCGAGTTGAACCGGATCTCGAGTCACCTGGTATGGTTTGGTGCGTTCCTGCTGGACCTGGGCGGGTTCACGCCGTTGCTGTATGCGTTTGACGACCGGGAGAAGATCCTGGATTTGCTCGAGGGCATTACGGGATCGCGGTTGACCTACTGTTACTATCGGTTTGGCGGGGTCTGCAACGACATCGACGACGAGTTCATCCGGGGGACGCGCGCGTTTCTCGAGGAGATGCGGCCGCGGTTGAAGCTCTATCGCGAGTTGGTGACCGACAACATCATTCTGCGAAAGCGGTTGATCGACATCGGCCCGATTTCGGCCGAGCTGTGCCGGAAATACGGGGCCACCGGGCCGGTGATCCGGGGTGCCGGGGTGCCGTACGATGTCCGGAGATCCGAGCCTTACTCGGTTTACCCCGAGCTGGATTTTGTGGTGCCGACGCATGCCGAAGGCGATTGCATGGCTCGGTACTTGGTTCGGATGGAGGAGATGGGGCAGAGCCTGCGGATTATCGAGCAGGCTTTGGATCGGTTGCCGGAAGGTCCGGTGCTCGGGAAGGCGCCCAAGACCGTGAAGCTGCCGCCGGGGGATTACTGTTACGCGGTGGAAGCGGCGCGGGGGCGGTTCATGGTGCGGGTGATCAGCGATGGGAAGGAGATTCCGTATCGGGTGAAGCTGCGGGCGCCTTCGTTTTCGAATCTCAGTTTGTTCGAAGAGGCCAGCCAGGGGATGATGCTGCCGGATGCCCTGGCGGTCATGGGAAGTCTGGACCTGGTGATTCCGGACATTGACCGATAGCGCCGAGGATGAACCTGCCCGAACCATTTCGTTTGCTGGTTTTCCTGCTGGGGACGATGGCCTTTGTGGGCGCCAATGCGGCCTACCTGGTGTGGGTTGAGCGGAAGGGGGCCGGCCGATTTCAGCGGCGGACGGGGCCGACCGAGGTGGGGTACGCGGGGTTGTTGCAGCCGATCGCCGACGCGATCAAACTGATGTCGAAGCAGTTGATTCTGCCGCCGGGGGTGGATGCCACGTTATTCCGGCTGGCGCCGCTGCTGGTTCTGGCGCCGGCGATGATGTGTTTTGCGACCATCCCGTTCAGCGAGACGCTGGTCCCGCGAAACATCAACGTGGGATTGGTGATGGTGTTCAGTTTCGGGTCGATCCATGTGATGGCGATCATGCTGGGCGGGTGGGCCTCGCGGAACAAGTACGCCATCATTTCGGCGGCGCGCATCGTCTCCCAGAACGTGGCCTACGAGATCCCGATGCTGCTGGTGGTGATCACCCTGCTGATGGTGACCGGCACCATGAACCTCCATGAGATCGTCCAGCAACAGGCCGGCGGTTTCTGGAACTGGAATTTCTTCCGGCTCGCCGCGAATCCCCTGATGCCGGTGACCTTCATCATCTTTTACATCTGCATGCTGGCGGAGACGAATCGCGCGCCTTTTGACATGGCCGAGGCGGAGAGCGAGCTGGTGGCGGGGGCGTTCACCGAGTATGCCGGGATGGGGTTCGGGGTGTTCTTCATGGCGGAGTACGCCAACGTGGTGATCGGCTGCAGTCTGGCGACGGTGTTGTTTTTTGGCGGCTGGCAAAGCCCGATCGGGGTGTTGCCGGGCCTGTTCTGGTTTCTGCTCAAGCTTTATCTCCTGGTGTTTTCGGTGATCTGGGTGCGGTGGACCTTCCCGCGCACCCAGTTTTACGGGTTGCTCAATCTCTCCTGGAAGATCCTGATTCCCCTCTCCCTGTTCATCCTGTTGCTCACCAGCGCGGTAATGAAGCTCTTTTGACCATGAAACATTCGCCCCGCCAGATCATCGATGGGTTTTGGAGCCTGCTCACCGGCATGCGCATCACCCTCGGGCAGTTCTTCAAGCCGACCGTGACGGTGCAATACCCGCACGAGTCGCTCAAGATGCCGACCCGTTTCCGCGGGCACATCGTTTTCGTGCGCGACCCGGAAACGGGCAAGTCCCTCTGCATCGCGTGCAAAGCCTGCGAGAAGGCCTGCCCGAGCGACTGCATCGTGGTGGACGGGATCAAGCGCGAGGGTGAGAAACGGAAATCAGTGACGGATTTCAAGCTCGACTTCACCAAGTGCAGCCTCTGCGGGTCGTGCGTCGAGGTGTGTCCCACGGACGCGCTGGAGTTTTCCCGCGCCTACAACCTGGCGAGCGTCAGCAAGGAGCAGTTCCACTGCATCGACCTCGTCAAGCGGCTGGAGCAGGAATGAACGCGTTTCCCGGGGCGGAACATTTCGCGGCGGTCATCTTCGTCGTGGTGATGGCGACGGCGCTGGGCGGGGCCTTGATCGCGGTTTCCACCACCCGGATCATCCGGAGCGTTTGCGGCCTGGCCCTTTGCTGCATGGGCCTGGCGGGGCTCTATTATTTCCTCAACAGCCCGTTTCTGGCCCTGATGGAGATCCTGATCTATGTGGGAGCGGTTTGTGTGACGATCGTGTTTGCGGTGATGCTGGCGGAGCCGGATGAACCGCCGGTGGGCAGGAAATCGTGGGGAGCCCGGCTCTGGGGGGCGGGCGCCCTGCTGGCCAGCCTGCTGGTCTTTGCGGCGCTCACGCGGCTGGGGGCGGACATGCCCTGGGCGTCGGCGCCGGTCGAGCGGGTGACGGACGGTTCGGTGCCGGTGCTGGGGGTGGCTCTGTTGAGCACTTACAGCCTGGCCTTCGAGATGATTTCGCTGGTCTTGCTGGTGGCGATCCTGGGCGCGCTGGTGATCGCCCGGCCAGGCCGGAGCAACCCATGACCACCATCCACCATTCCCCCGGGGTTTATCTCACCATCGCGGCGTTTTTGTTTGCCGCGGGAGTCTACGGCCTGTTGCGGCGCCGGACGTTGATCGGGATGTTGATCGCGGGCGAGCTGATCTTCTCGGCGGCTTCGCTCAATTTCATGACCTTCAATCGGTTTTTGGCGCCGGACCCGGCGGTGGGGCAGGTTTTTGTGCTGTTCATCATGGGGCTGGCCGCGGCGGAGGTGGCCATCGCGCTGAGCATCATCATCGCGGTCTACCGTAATTATCGGTCGATCAATCCGAAGGAGTTGTCCGAGTTGAACGGGTAACGGCATGGAAATCGTCTCGGACAGCCGTCTGTTGTTGGCCACGCTCGCGCCGTTGCTGGGGGCGGGGTTGATCATGGTCACGGGCCGCAAGCCCAATTTGCGCGAGGGTTGTTCACTGGCCGCCGCCGCCACCCTGTTCGCCCTGGTGGCATCCCTGGTGCCGGAGATCCAGGCCGGCAAGTCGCTGCGGTTTACCGTGGCCGAGTTGTTGCCCGGGCTGAGCATCGCGCTGCGGGCGGATGCGATGTCCATGATCTTCGCGGTGTCGGCTTCGTTTCTCTGGGTGGTGACCGTGTTTTACTCGGCGGGATACATGCGGGGTTTGGAGGAGCATGCCCAGACGCGGTTCAACGCCTGTTTTGCGCTGGCCTTGTTCGGCGCGATCGGGTGCGCCTTTTCGGACAATCTCTTCACGCTCTATCTCTTTTACGAGATCGTGAGCATCTGCACCTATCCGCTGGTGGCGCATCACCAGGATGAGGAAGGCTATGAAGGCGGCAAGAAATACCTGGTCTATCTGACCGCCACGGCCAAGGCCCTGGTTCTCCCCGCCATGGTGCTGATCTACGTGCTGACCGGCACCCTGGATTTTGCCGACAACATCCGGAGCGGCATCCTCCCGGCGGATGCGCCGCGCGGGGTGGTGACTGCCCTGTATGCGTGCTGCATCCTGGGCTTTGCCAAGAACGGCATCATGCCGCTGCACCACTGGCTGCCCGGCGCCATGGTGGCCCCGACCCCGGTCAGCGCCCTGCTGCATGCGGTGGCGGTGGTGAAGGTGGGGGTGTTTGCGACCACGCGGGTGATGCTCTACGTGTTCGGAGTGGACACGATGGACGCGCTGGGGCTGGGGCTGCCGACGGCGTATTTCGTGTCGTTCACGATCCTGGCGGCATCGATCGTGGCGCTCAGCAAGGACAATTTGAAGGCGCGGCTGGCCTACTCCACCGTGAGCCAGCTCTCTTATATCATTCTGGGAGTGGCCTTGCTCAAGCCGGCGGCGATTGCCGGCGGCCTGGTGCACATCGCCAACCACGCGTTTGCCAAGATCACCCTGTTCTTTTGCGCCGGCGCGATCTACGTGGTGACCCACAAGAAGAACATCTCCGAAATGGACGGCCTGGGCCGGGCGATGCCCTTCACCTTCGGGGCGTTTGCCCTGGCCTCGCTGAGCATGATCGGCGCGCCGCCGGTCGGCGGTTTCATCACCAAGTGGTATTTGTTGTTGGGCGCGCTGGACGCGGGGTCGCTGGGGATCCTGCTGGTCCTGGTGGCCAGCACGCTGTTGAACGCGGCGTATTTCGTGCCGATCGTTTATCGCGCGTTCTTTGCGAAAGCGGCGGGCAACCCGCATCCTCCGGCCTTCAAGGAAGCCCATCCGGCCATGGTGATACCGCTGAGCATCACCGCGATCCTCTCGGTGGCGGTGGGGGTTTACCCGGAGTTTTTCATGCGCTTCGCGCAATCCATCCTGCCATGAACCTGGTACGACTGATCGAATGGCTCCGTTTCCGGCTCCGCGCCGTGGTCAGAGTCTGTCTCGTCGCGCTGGCGCTGCTGATCCTGGTGGACGCCATCCCCGGCCTCGTGAACAAGGAGCACGCCCACACTCCGCTCGAGCGGTGGCCCGGCTTCTGGTCCGTCTTTGGATTCCTCGGGTGCGCGCTGCTGATCCTGGTTTCGAAGTGGTTTGGCCATCTCGGGATCATGAAAGACGAGGATTACTACGATGATTGAGTTCTGGGTTCATCCGGCGTTGATCCTGATCCTGGGCGGGGCGCTGCTGCCGCTGGTGCCGGAGCGCTTGCGCAAGGGCTATCTGGTGCTGATCCCGACGCTGGCGTTTCTGCGCAGCGCGGCGCTGGGGTCGGGCACGTTTGGCGAGGTTGATTTTCTCCAATGGAAACTGGTGTTCGGCCGGGTGGACCGTTTGAGCATGGTCTTCGGCTACATCATGGGTTTGATGGGCATCCTGGGGAGCTTGTATGGGCTGCAGGTGAAGGAGAATGCGCAGCATGTGGCTTCCTGGGTGTATGTGGCGGGGGCGCTCGGGGCGATTTACGCGGGGGATCTGCTCACCCTGTTCCTGTTCTGGGAACTCATGGCGCTGTCGTCGGTGTTCCTGATCTGGTTCCGGCGGACCGGCGCCTCGCTGGCATCCGGGTTTCGATATTTGCTGGTGCACATGGCGGGGGGGGTGGCGTTGCTTCTGGGGATCGTGCTCCACTATCAGGCGGCGGGCACGCTGGCGTTCGACGGTTTCGACGTGGCGAACATGAGCCCGGGGACGTGGCTCATTGTGACCGGTTTTCTGCTGAATGCGGCGGTGCCGCCGTTGCATGCGTGGCTGCCGGACGCCTATGGGGAGGCGACCTTCAACGGGTCGGTGTTCCTCTGCGCGTTTACGACCAAGACCGCGGTTTACGCCTTGTGCCGGGGGTTCCCGGGGCTGGAGATCCTGGTGCCGCTGGGGGTGATTATGGCGCTGTACGGCGTGGTGTATGCCGTGCTGGAGAACGACTGCCGGCGGCTGCTGGCGTACCACATCATCAGCCAGGTCGGCTACATGGTGGCCGGGGTGGGGTTGGGCACGCAGATGGCCATCAATGGCGCGTGCGCGCACGCCTTCGCGCATATCCTTTACAAGGGCCTCCTGTTCATGGGCTGCGGGGCGGTGTTGCACATGACGGGCCAGAGCAAGTTCACCGAACTGGGCGGGCTCTACAAGAAGATGCCCTGGACTTTTGTGTTCACGCTGGTCGGGGGGCTGTCGATCTCCGCCTTTCCGCTGTTCAGCGGGTTTGTCAGCAAGTCGATGATTGTGCAGGCAGGGTTCGACCAGCACCTGCTCTGGGCCGGTTTTCTGTTGAACCTGGCGTCCGTGGGGACCTTCCTGCACACCGGCCTGAAGGTTCCGTATTTCATCTGGTTCGGGCAGAACCGGTGTCAGCCGGCGACGTGGGAGCAGGCCAAGGATCCGCCCTGGAACATGAGTGCGGCGATGGCGGTGGCGGCGTTGCTTTGCATCTTCATCGGGTGTTACACGCCCTATTTGTATCGGATGCTGCCGCATCCGGTGGATTATCATCCGTACAGCTCCTATCACGTCTCGGAGACCCTGCAGTTGCTGCTCTTCACGGCGGTTGGGTTTTTCCTGTTGATCAAGAAACTGGCCCCGGAGGCGACCGTCAGCCTCGACCTGGACTGGTTTTACCGCAAGGGCGGTCGGGCGTTTCTCTGGGTGGCGCGCAAGCCGGTCCAGGCCCTGGACTCCGCCGTCGGGATGATCTACCGCGTGGCCGGGCTGACGCCGTTGATGCAATCCGCCCGGTCGGCGGGCCGTTTCGACAATCGGGTCATTGACGGGTGCGTGGATGGATTCGCGGCGGCGGTGCGCGGCGTTGGCCGCGGGTTGCGCCGGGTGCAGCGGGGCGCGGTTCAGGAGAGCCTGGCGCTGGTGTTCCTGATGGTATTGGTGGTGATTCTGGCGGTTTATCTGGCGAGTTGAGCGATGTTCGAGCCGACCTACAACGCGACGTTTCCGGTGCTGAGCGTGCTGATCTTCAGCCCGCTGCTGGCGGCGGCCATCGCCCTGGCCTTCCGTGACGAGCGATTGCTGCGGTGGTGGACGCTGGGCTTCACGGTGGCGGCGGCCCTGTTTTCGCTGCCGCTGTACGGGCGATTCGATGCTTCGACCGCGGCGTTTCAGTTCGTGGAGGACCGGTCCTGGATTCCGGCGCTGGAGGTGCGCTACACGCTTGGGTTGGACGGGATCAGTCTGTTGCTGGTGCTGCTGACTACTTTGATCATGCCGCTTTGCGTGCTGGCCTCGTGGCGGTACATCCGGACGCGGGTGAAGGAGTTCATGGTGTGCCTGCTGGTGATGGAGACGGCGATGATCGGGGTGTTTTGCGCGCTGGATTTCGTCCTCTTTTTCATCTTCTGGGAGGCCATGTTGATTCCGATGGCGTTGCTGATCGGGATTTGGGGCGGACCGCGGCGGGTCTATGCCGCGGTCAAGTTCTTCATCTACACGATGTCCGGCTCGATCCTGCTCCTGGTGGCGATCATCGCGCTTTATCTGCAGGTGGGGAGTTTCAGCATTCCGGCGATGATGGGGCGGGAGTATGCGCCCGGGTTTCAGTGCTGGGTGTTTGTGGCGTTCTTCATTTCGTTTGCGATCAAGGTGCCGATGTTGCCGTTCCACACCTGGCTGCCGGCGGCGCACGTGGAGGCGCCCACGGCGGGGAGCGTGTTGCTGGCGAGTGTGCTGCTGAAGATGGGGACCTACGGGTTCCTGCGATTCTGTCTGCCGATCACGCCGCAGGCGGTGCACGTGTTCATGCCCTATGTGCTGGCGCTGTCCGTGGCAGCGATCGTTTACGGCGGCCTGACGGCCCTGGCGCAGAGCGATCTGAAGAAACTGGTCGCCTACTCGAGCGTGGCGCATATGGGCTTCGCCACCCTGGGCATCTTCGCGCTGAACCGCCCCGGCATCGAGGGCGCCATTCTCCAGATGATCAATCACGGGATCACCACCGGGGCGCTCTTCATCGCCGTCGGCATCATCTACGAACGGTTGCATACCCGCGAGCTGGACCAGGCCGCCGGGCTGGGGCCGCGAATGCCGATCTTCGCCACGTTCCTGGTGGTGTTCGGGCTCTCTTCCCTGGCGTTTCCGGGGACGAACAGTTTCATTGGGGAGTTCCTGGTGCTCAGCGGCGGTTTCATGGTCTCGAAGGTGATGGTGGTGTGCGCGGTGCCGGGCGTCGTGCTGGCCGCGGCTTACATGCTGCGGATGCTTCAGCGCGTGGTGTATGGCGGGACGCGGAATCCGCCGCACGCGGGGGTGACGGACCTGAACTGGCGCGAGGTGCTGACGCTGGCGCCGTTGGTGGTTTTCGTCTTTTGGATCGGGCTGCATCCGCAGCCATTCACGCGTGTGCTGCACGCGAGTGTCGAACGGCTGGTCGAACAGACCGCGGTCGCGAACGCATCGGAGCTGACGTGGCATGATTAAGGCCTCACTGCTGGCATTTCTTCCGGAACTGACCCTCCTCTCGGGGGCGCTGGCGCTGTTTCTGGTCAGCCTGGGTGACCAGTTGGTGCGCCGGGCGCGGCAGGTGGCGCTGATCACCGCCCTGGCCACCCTGGTGGCCTGCCTGTTCAGCCTCGGCCAGGAGGCGGTCCTGTTTGACGGCGCCTATCGGGTGGACGCGTTTTCACAGTTTCTGAAGTTGATCTTCGGGCTGGGCCTGGTGTTGCTGGTGTTGCTCAGCGGCGAGCTGCCGGACATCCGTCCCGAGGTGAAGCCGGAGTATTTCCTGTTCCTGACGCTGAGTGTGAGCGGGCTGACTCTGCTGGTGAGTTGCGTGGACCTCCTGACCCTGGTGATTGCGCTGCAGTTGTCGTCATTTCCGCTCTACCTGCTGGTGCCGATGCGGCGGGAGGGCACGGCGCGGCGGGCCCAGATGGAATCGGCGATCAAGTACCTGATGCTGGGCATTGCGGCGAACGGGATCATGTTGTTCGGCATGAGCTATCTGTTCGGCCTGACGGGGACCACCCGGCTGCCGGAGCTTTTCGCGCGGCTGGCGCCGCAGATGGATTCGCCCGTGGCGATCGCCGCCCTGGCCCTGACCCTGGCGGGGATCTTCTACAAACTGGCGGTTTTCCCATTCCACTTCTGGACTCCGGACGTGTACCAGGGCGCGTCGAACGAGACCGCCAGCCTCATCGCCTCGTTACCCAAGGTCGGCGCGGTGGCGGTGCTGGTCCGGCTGGTTTCACTGGCGGCGCCGGAGCAGGAGAGCGTGGCGTTGCTGCTGGCGATACTGGCCGTGGTCTCGATGTTCTACGGCAACTTGATCGCGCTGGCCCAGGATGATCTCAAGCGGTTGCTCGGGTTCTCGGGAATCGCGCATGCGGGGTACGCTTTGATCGGATTTGTGACGCTGGAACAGGCGGGATTCACGGCGGCGCTCTACTATATCGTCGCCTATCTGTTCATGGTGGTCGCCTGTTTCGTCGTGATCTGCCAGGTCTCGACCGACGGGGTCAACCTCGGCTTTGGCGATCTGGCTGGGTTGCATCGGCGAGCCCCGCTGCTGGCGGTGACGCTCGGGGTCGGCATCTTCGCGCTGGCGGGTCTGCCCCCCTTTGCGGGATTCATCGGCAAGCTCGCCTTGTTGAAAGCGGCGCTGGCCAAGGGGTATCTGGTGCTGGTCATTCTCGCGGTGGTCAATACGGCCATCGCCGCCTACTACTACCTGGGCGTGATCCGGGAGGCATTCTTCCGCGAGCCCGGCGATCGGCCGCTCATTGCCGTGGGGCTGCCGGTGCGGGTCCTTTGCCTCGTGTTGCTGGCGGCCAACCTCGGCCTCGGGATTCTGCCGGGACGCGTCCTGGAAAGCATCTCGACCTCCCTGGCGGGGGTCAGCGGCCTTGACCAGCCCGCGTTGGTGTCCGCCGCCCCCGCCCGGCAGTCAGCGGGTGCGGCGGCACCTCCGGGGCCGCCGTAAGACCAGGGACAGATTCCGTCTTGCGTTCGGCTCGGGAGAAGGGGCATGGTCCGCCTGGACCAACCTCGAACCATCCCGGCTGAAATGAAGGCACTGCCTGAACCTTGCGGAAGGAACCCCGGTTTCACTCTGATCGAACTGCTGGTGGTGATCGCCATCATCGCCATCCTGGCCGGCATGCTGTTGCCGGCGCTGTCGAAGGCCAAGGAGAAAGGGGTGCGGATGGCCTGCCTGAACAACCTCCGGCAAATCAGCCTGTTCATGCAGTTCTATACCGATGACCACCACGACGTGTTTCCGGCTCATCGCAACCAGGGCCTCGCCACGTCGGACGCCGGTCCGTCACTGACCAACTGGTGGGGCACGGCCATCGTTCCTTATGGCTCCGGGGAATCGAACCTGTTCCATTGTCCCGCGATCAAGGGGAAGCGCCGGGACAACGGCATTCCCTGGGAATGGAAGTTCGATTGCCACCAGGTCGGCTACGGCATGAACGCGTTCTTCCTGGGCATTCACCCGTATCCGGGCGGTTCGGTGACGATCGGATCCATCCAGTTCGTCGCGCAGCCCTGGTTCAAGCGCAGCGCGATCGTTTCGCCCACGGAGAACATCGCGGTGGGCGACGGGCAACCCTACGGCACCGGACAACCGGTCTGGAGCAGCAGCCTCTGGTGGCCGAACTCGTGCATGGATCGCGCGGCCAGCACCAGCCAGGCGTTCGAGGGGGTCGATATCGAACGTCACCGGGGAACGGGCATTGCCGTATTCAACGATGGCCATGCGGCGGTTCGCCGGAACGAGGAGATCAACCCGCCGGCCGATCCGGGCACAGGTGACGCCCGGGGGTTGGTCAATTCACGGTATTGGGATCCGTTGCAGCGGGGTGGGACCCGATGACGAAGAGGGGCATGGGGTTGGAGGGCGGGAGGCGCTCCGGCGGAAAGGAGAAAGTGCTTGACCGAACCGCTTCAATACGGTTAATTTCCATCCGATTGGCTAATTCAACCGATTAGTGTTTATCGGTTCTGGCTGCCTGGATGTAAGTGGGATGGAACCATCTGATGTCGCTTTCCTGCATGAAGAAACCGCCCTCGCCTCACTGGTATTACCTGATCTTCGGCCGCCTCCTGCTGCGTGCCTGCAGAGGTCGAAAGAAGGATTGCTGCAACGAGACCTGCGTGCTGCGGCCGTATTGCGAGTGTTCGTTGGCGCATGACGAGGCGTCGCGGCGGCTGGAGACGCGGCTGCTGGTGTTCGTGGTGATCTGCGCGGCGGCGGTGGTGACCTGGGCCTTCATTTGACGTGTGACTCGAGCGGCGAACCAACCGGGCAAGACCTTGCAGGTTTCTTGCGCGCAACTGCATTGGGCGCGGCCGCTGGAGTACAACCTGGAGCGGGCGCTCGAGCTGATTGCGGCCGCGCGCAAGGCGGGCAGCCGGGTGGTGCTCTTTCCCGAGGCTCAGCTGACGAGCTATTATTTCCCGTATGCGATCGGGCTTCCGGCGGGGCGGGTGCGGGGGGCGCTGGCGAAGGTATGCGAGGCGGCGGCGGAGCAGGGGCTTTGGGTGATCACCGGGACGCTGCGGAAGGCCGGGCGCCGGTATCTCAACCTGGCGCACGTGATCGATCCGAAGGGGGCGGTGGTGCATGAGTATGCCAAGGTGCATCTGGCGGGGCGGGACGAGCAGCGGTATTGCCGCGGGGGCGACAAGCTTTCGTTGTTCGAGCTGGATGGGATTCGCTGCACGCTGGTGATCTGCCGGGACGGGCGGCATCCGGAGCTGTACCGGCTTCCGGCGATGGCGGGAGCGCAGGTGCTGTTTCATCCCTCGTGCAGCTCGGATGAGATCGAGGCCGTGACCTGGAAGCGGACTTCGGGGCGCGCCCAGCAGCCGGTGGGGCCGAACACGCGGATATTCCATTGTGTGGCCAACACGGTGGGACAATCGCCGGACGGCCGGCAGACCTCGAGCGGCGGGTCATTCATTCGGGAACCGCAGGGTTTGCCCCTGGCCGAGGCGGGGTATTACCAGGAGGAGTTGATCACGGCGGTGCTGGATTTGGAGCGGGCGGATCGCGGATATGTCCGGGACAGTCTGGAGCGCCCGCCCTTTTTGCGGCGGCATTGGAAGGAGATGCTCCGGGCGATGATGGCGCGGGTGGATCGGAAGCCGCGATGATTGACAGTGGTGCCGCCGTGTATCGATAGTGGAGCGCGTGGCGCGGGTCTATGACGTGGTGATGACGCACAATCTGGACGCGGATGAATTTTTCATTCACTGCGTTCAGCGGCGGTGCGCGGAGCGGTCGTTGAGTTTTTTTCTGATCGAGCCGGTATGGGTCGAGGCGTTTCACGAGGCGCTGCGGGTGGATCGGGTCTGGGCGCGGGTCTTGTTGAACCTGCACAGCGAGCATCATCTGCCGGAGGATCGGTTTCACCGGCTGGTGCGGATGGCCGGGGAGCGGGGCGTGCAGGTGGTGGATCCGCTGGAGGTGGCGCTGCCCGCTTTCGACAAGGCCCGGCTCCATCCGCGGCTGGTCGAAGCGGGTTTTGAGGTGCCGGACACCGTGATTGTCTCGCGGGAGGAAGCGCGTGACGGCCAACTGGATGCGGGGCGGCTGGCGCAGCTGGGAAGTCCATTTGTGATCAAGCCGGCCATGGGCTACGGCCGGCGGGGGGTGATCCTGGACGCGGTTGGGGTGAAGGACTTGGAGCGGTCGATGGCCGTCTGGCCGGATGCGCATTACTTGTTGCAGCGGCGGGAATCGGTCGCCGAGCTGGATGGGCAGCCGGCGTACTTCAGGGTCTTCCACGTGTTCGGCTCGATCTGGTCCTGCTGGTGGAACTGTCATACCGATGGTTACCGGCGGGTGACGGATGAGGAAGAGCGGACGCACGGCTTGGCGGTGCTGGGCGACCTGGTGCGACGGGTGGCGGCGCTGACCGGGATGCGTTTTTTTTCGAGCGAGATTGCCATGACCGCGCCCGGGCGGTTGGTGTTGATCGATTATGTCAATGACCAGTGCCACATGTTGAGTCAGGGGGCGAATCCGCGGATGGGCGTGCCGAACACGGTGGTGGCGGAGATCGCCGGGCGGTTGGTGGATGCGGCGGCGGGTTTGATAAACCGGCGGTGAAACCAGCGACGAACAAAGTCAGAATGCGGCTGCGCCTCCGCGATCGGGAATTGCGGTTTCCCCGGCCGGCCATGGTGATGGGGGTGGTGAACGTCACCCCGGATTCCTTTTCCGATGGGGGCCGGTTTCTGGAGGCGGCGGCGGCGGTGGAGCAGGCGGAGCGGCTGGTGGCGGAGGGGGCGGAGATCATCGATGTGGGGGGGGAGTCGACGCGTCCGGGAGCGCAACCGGTGGCCGAGGCGGAAGAGTTGCGGCGGGTCATACCGGTGATCGAACAGTTGGCGGGCCACCTGTCGGTGCCCATCTCGATTGACACGATGAAGCCGGGGGTGGCGCGGGCGGCGTTGGAAGCGGGGGCCAGCCTGGTGAACGATGTGGGAGCGAACCGGTCGGATGAGCGAATGTGGGAGGAGGTGGCGCGGTATCGAGCGGGGTATGTGTGCATGCACATGCGGGGTCGGCCGACCACGATGCAGCGCGCGCCGGTTTACGCGGACGTCGTGCGGGAGGTGAACCGGTTTTTCCGGGAGCGGTTGCGGCGGTTGCGGGCGTGCGGGGTGAACCCGGACCAGGTGGTGCTGGACGTGGGAATCGGTTTTGGCAAGACCGTCGAGCACAATTTGCAGTTGATCACCCGGGCGGCGAGTTTTAAAAGAGCGCAGCGGCCCCTGCTTTTGGGAGTATCGCGGAAGTCATTTATCGGACGATTGTTGAAGGTGGAGGTGGGCGGGCGGCTTGCCGGGTCGCTGGCCTGCGCGTGCTGGGCGGTGGCGGCCGGCGTCCACATCGTCCGGGTGCACGATGTGGCGGAGACGGTGCAGGCGGTGCGCATGACCGAAATCTTAATGGCCAGACGTGGTGGCGAACGTGGTTAATTTCCTGGAGCAAAACTGGCGGACGGCGGTTGAGATCATGATCCTCACGGTCGGGATCTATTACGTCATCAATTTCATTCGCGGAACCCGCGGCGCTTCGGTGGTGATGGGGTTTGTGGGACTGTTGGTGACGCTGGGATTTCTGACCTTCTGGCTGGAGTTGGCGGTGCTGGGGGCGTTGCTGGGCGCGGCGGCGGTTTATCTTTCGGTGGCGGTGGTGGTGTTGTTTCAACCGGAGATCCGCCGCATGCTGGCGCAGTTGGGAGATCTTCCCCTGTTTGCCACGGCGCAGGAGGAGCGGGAGAACATCGAGGTGATCGTTCAAACCGTGGAGCGATTGTCGGATGTGCGGATCGGACTGTTGCTGGCGGTGGAGAGGTCGGTGAACGTCCAGCAGGCGGTGGAATCGGGCATTGAGGTGGACTGTGTGGCGACGCCGGAGATGTTGGAGACGATTTTTTTCCCGAACAACGCGGTGCACGACGGCGGGGTGATCGTGCGGGGGGATCGGATTGCCTACGCGGCCTGCATCTTTCCGTTGTCGCGACGGGAGAATCTGTCGCCCACGCTCGGCACCCGCCACCGTGCGGCGATTGGGCTTTCGGAAGAGACGGACGCGGTGGTGGTGGTGGTATCCGAGGAGACCGGGGCGATATCGTATGCGTATCGGGGGCAGTTGGTGCGGGGGATTAGCGTGGAAGAACTGAGAGCATTTCTGACCGCGGTGTTGGTCCAGCCGGCGAGCGGTCTCAAACTGTGGGACCGCATACGGAGTTACGCCACCGGCGGTCAGCCGCCGCGGCCGGCCGGCGCCCGGGCGAAGCTCGAAACCGATTCAAAGTGACATGGCCCTGCGCGAAATAGTGGCTCGGAACCTGAGCTGGAAGTTGCTCTCGCTCTTCCTGGGGATTCTGGTCTGGTATTTTATGAGCGTGGGCATTCAGCGGGGGTTCACGCCTTTCGCCCGGCTGAACACGGTGACCTTCGAGCTGCCGGTATTCGTGCTGACCTCCGGGAAGATCCCGACGGCCTACGAGGTGCGGCCGGCCACGGTGAATGTGACTGCCCAGGGCCGGCGCGATGTGGTGCAGCGGTTGTCGGAGACGGACCTGGTGGCTTATGTGGATTTGAGCGATGTGTTCACCGTTGCGGAGGTGCAGCGGCGGGTGGAGGTCAATCTGCGTTGGGGCAGCGCCGAAACCACGGTGGAGCCGGCCACGGTCCGGGTTTTGCTGCTGAGGGACGATACCGAGGAAGAACCTCCTCGGATCGAATTGAAATTGACACCATGACGCAACCCAAACGGATATTCGGCACCGACGGCGTTCGGGGAACCGCCAACATCGAGCCGGTCACCGCGGAGACAGCCCTGAAACTGGGCCGTGCGGCCGGTCACGTGTTCAAGCATCTCGAGAGCAAACCGCGGAGCCGGGGTGGACATCGCATCGTGCTGGGTAAGGACACGCGGCTTTCGGGGTATCTGCTCGAGAACGCCCTGTCGTCGGGGATTCTTTCCATGGGTGTGGACGTGTTGTTTATCGGGCCGTTGCCGACTCCCGGGGTGGCGTATGTGACCCGGAGTCTGCGGGCCGATGCGGGCATCGTCATTACGGCATCGCACAACCCCTATGCGGACAACGGCATCAAGTTCTTCCGGGCCGACGGCTTCAAGCTGGACGATGCGATCGAGACTCAGATCGAGGGTTTGGTGTTCAGCGGGGACATCGAGAGCATCCGGCCGACAGCCGAGGAGATCGGCAAGGCGGTTCGGATCGATGACGCGCTCGGGCGGTACATCGAGTATGCCAAGGCTTCATTCCCGCGGGGCATGACCCTCGATGGCATGAGGGTGGTGGTCGACTGCGGCCATGGCGCCGCCTACAAATCGACCCCCTGCGTCCTGCGGGAGTTGGGGGCGGAGATCTTCGTGTTCGGGAACCAGCCGGACGGGACGAACATCAACAAGGAATGCGGATCGATGCATCCGCGGCAGATGTGCCAGAAGGTGTGGGAGCACCGGGCGCATTTGGGCATCGCACACGACGGCGATGCCGACCGGGTGCTGTTGTGTGACGAGACGGGCCGGTTGGTGGATGGCGACGACATCATGGCGATTTCGGGGCTGGAGATGCTTGCGGCAGGCACGCTCCACGAGAAGACGCTGGTCTCGACCGTGATGAGCAACGCGGGTCTCGATGCGGTCATTCGGAAGGCGGGAGGCCGCATCATTCGCACGGATGTGGGCGATCGCAATGTGATCGATGAGATGCTGCGCGGCGGCTACAACTTCGGCGGAGAACAGAGCGGCCACCTGATTTTTCGCGACTTCAGCACCACGGGCGATGGCCTGGTCTCGGCCCTTCAGATCCTGCGCATCATGAAAGCGCAAGGGCGGGCGTTGTCCGAGTTGCTCCGCTGTTGGAAGCGATTTCCTCAGATCCTGAACAATGTCAAGGTGCGGGAGAAACGCCCGCTCGAGACCCTCGACGGCGTGGGCGAGTTGGTGCGCGAGGCCGAGGCGGTGCTCAAGCCCCAGGGCGGCCGAATCCTCCTGCGGTATTCCGGCACTGAACCCAAGGCGCGACTGCTGTTGGAGGGACCGGACCAGGCCGAGCTGGAGCAGTGGTCCGCGCGCATCGGCGAGGCGATCCGGCGGCAGATCGGCGCGTAGCCGGCCCGCGGGCAGCCCGTTTACGGCATCCGCAGTCGCAGCCTTTCGGGTGGAAGCCGCCCCACGCATTGACGCGGGAGACGCTGATCCAGCGAGCCGGGGAGGGGCGGGGCCTGGGCGACGTGGCCATCGACGAACAGCAGGTTGGCGCGCTGGCCGTGACGAAAGTGAACGGTGGTCTCGTGGGTGTTCACGTAATAGAACTCCTCGAGCATCGGGTGATCCGGGGAGGCCGGAGGCTGGAAAGTGTTCACCTGGGCGGCGTCGGCCAGCACCACGACCCGCGCCGGGTCGGCAATCGAGCCGATCGGGACGGTCGGCATCTGGGCGGGTGAGGAAAGCTCGAGGTTGTAGCCGTAGCCATAGGTCGCTCCGGTGGCTTTGCGTTTGAAGGTCTGGAGGGCGTAACCGAGGCTCGGGCAAATCTCCACGGTGCCATGGCCCAGGTAAGGATACAGCACACCCCGCGTCGCATCGAAGGTCCGGTTGCCCTCGGTCCCGTGCCCCAGCCAGCCGAACCAGTAAAGCGCGCCGTCGGATTCGACGTTGCGCCGGTAGCGAAAGGCCTGCCCCGCGCAATCGTCCCAGTAGAGTTGGACGGCGATGCCGAGTTGCCGGAGGTTGGCGAGGCATCGGACCCGACGCGCCTGGGCCTGGCTATGAGCGAGCGCGGGCAAGACCAACGCCGTGAGGATGGCGATGATGGCGATGACGACCAGCAGTTCGACCAAGGTAAAGGCGGCATGCCGGTCGGATCCAAAGCGCCGGGGCGCCGGCGCACTGCCGAGCCCGGCGGAAGCACGAGGCTCCCTGGGCAGCGGGCAATCGTCGTGGATCGAGAGGTCCACGCCCCCCTTTGACGGGTGGGCGTCCGCGTCAGGATCGCCTGAGCTCCCAATGCCTGCCTCTCTGGAACGTGCGCAATTC